>NZ_JBVPZA010000003.1:0-396430 GCF_055703065.1 Hydrogenophaga sp. L310 | reverse complement strand
CTAGGGCCTGTTAACACATCCGAAGTCCATCAGCGACGAGGACGAAGCTGATGAAGCCCAGGAACATGAGATCGAGTTTCTCGAAGCGCGAGAAGATCCGGCGATAACCCTTGAGCCTGCGAAACAGGCGCTCGACCTCATTGCGACGCTTGTACATCTCGCGGTCGTACTCCCAAGGTTCGATGCGCGTCTTTATCGGTGGCACCACTGGAATGAAACCCAGATCCAGTGCCAGCTGCCGTGTCTCGTTGCCTTCGTAGGCACGGTCCATCAACAAATGCACCGGCCTGCTGGCCGGCCCAAGACTGCTGAGCAGGCGCCGGCCTTCGGGTGCGTCGTGCGCCTGCCCAGGCGAGAGACAGAACGTCACGGCCGTTCGAGCATCCGCGGCAACCATATGAATCTTGGTGTTCCATCCCCCTCGGGACTTTCCGATGGACTGCGGACCGTTTTTTTTAACGCCCCCGTGCCATCGGGATGGACCTTGATGCTCGTGGAGTCGAGCGAGACCGCTTCGATCTTGATGCGCACGACCTGCGCTCGCTGCAACTCCTCGAACATGCGATCAAGTACACCGGCCTTGGTCCAGCGGTTCATGCGCGTGTAGATGGTATGCCAGTTGCCAAACCGCTTGGGCAGTCCGCGCCACTTGCAGCCATGCTCGGCCACATAGAGGATCGCATTGACCACCTGCAGGTTGCTCAGGCTGACGTTGCCACGCTGCTTGGGCAGGCAGTGCTCAATCGTGGCGAATTGCTCGGGCGTGATCTCCATGCCCCGGAGTATCCGCCGCAGTGGACGCAATCGCTATTAGTGTTAACACGCCCTAGCAACAACTGAGCCACAACCGAGGCCGCGATCACGGCGGGCTCCTTGCCGGTGATGCCCGGCAGTCCGATCGGACAAGTGACCCGGGCCAGCTCGGCATCGCTGAAACCCCGCTCGGCCAGGCGGTGCCGGAAGGTGGCCCACTTGGTGTGGCTGCCGATCAGGCCCACGAACGGCAGGTCGGCCGTGGTGCGCTGACGCTGCAGGCAGGCCGCCACGATGTCGAGGTCTTCCGCGTGTGAAAAGCTCATGATCAGCACCAGCGAACCCGGAGCGAGATCGCCCACGGCCGCCTGTACCGGGTCGGAATGCTCCGCATGCACCTGCGGCGGCAGATCGCAGGGAAACACCTCGTCGCGGCTGTCGATCCAGGTCACTTCGAAAGGCAGGGGTGCCAGCGCCTGCACGATGGCCCGCCCCACGTGACCGCCGCCGAACAGGGCCAGCGGCGCCAGCCGGGGGCTCAGGCGCTGGCGCAGGGCGTCACGGTCCGTCGCATGGACCGGCTCGAACCGCAGGCGCACCCGGCCACCACAACACTGCCCGAGGCTGGGTCCCAGGGCCACCTCGTGCTCCCACACGCCGCCACCCGCCATGTGGCCGGTCAGCGCCAGCCGTTCGCGCGCCTGGCGAACGGCGTTCCATTCGAGCTGGCCGCCACCGATGGTGCCCACCTGGGTGTCGCCAAACACCGCCATCCAGGCACCACGCTCGCGCGGCACCGAACCGCGCGTCTCCGACACGCTGACCAGCACCGCTGGCGCGAGGGCCAGATACCGCAAGAAACTGTCAAGTTCCGGGGTCATGTGTGGTGCGTTTGCCTACAGAACTGTATGAAGACGTAAAGCCGGAGCGTGCTGCGAAGTATCACCGCGACCAGCAAACACCCCCAGGCGAAAGCCACATACACTTCATCAGATTGCCCGTATGAGCCCGACATCGCCACCCCGCTGGCAGCCCGTGCGGACCTCGCATCAGGAGACCTGGCACCATGAACATCACCACCCCCGCCCACCCGGGACCGGTCGGCCCCGCACCAGCCGACTCCAGCCGCCTGCGCAGCGTCTGGGGATCGCTCGCGTTGTGCGCCGCTGCCCTGCTGGCCGCCTGCGCGTCGCCAGTGACAGCCCCCCCCACAACACCACCGGTCGTCGACCCCATTGCCTTGCCAACGCCCTCACCCGAGGTGCCCCCGAGCCTGGTGTCGAAAGCCGACAACCCGCGTGCCTACCGCCAGGACGGCGCCCGCCACATTTATGGGAAAAACGCCCACCGCATCTTCAAAGGCCAGTTGCCGCCGCTGATGCACGCCGTCGGCGTGCTGCAGGTCGATCTGGACAACCGCGGCAACGTGCGGCGCCTGAACTGGATGCGCGCCCCCTCCCATGCCCCCGACGTGGTGCGCGAGATCGAACGCACCGTGCACGAAGCGGCTCCGTTTCCGGCGCCCGTGCAGCTGGGCAGCGTGATCTATACCGATGTCTGGCTGTGGGACAAGAGCGGCAACTTCCAGCTCGATACGCTGACCGAAGGGCAAAGGAGTAAGTAACACCCCCGCCGCGCTGCGCGCGACCCCCTCAAGGGGGCAACGCGGTGCGGCCCGGCAAAGCCGGTTCCGCCGCGTTCTGGGTTCATACATCTCTCGCCGGAGACCGTGCCTGTGTCCAGGATGCGGTGGAACCGGCTTTGCCGGGCCACTCGCATCGCCCCCTGGGGGGTGACGCGAAGCGGCGCGGGGGGGAGATTGGAAATCAGCTGCCTCTGTATGTGGAATAGCTCCACGGACTCACCAGCAGCGGCACGTGGTAGTGCTGGTCGGTGTGGGCCACGCCAAAATCCAGCGCCACGCGGTTGAGGAAATTGGGCTCCGGCAGCGCCACGCCCCGGGCCGCGAAATACCCTTTCACATCGAACACCAGCCGGTAGGTGCCCACCTTGAGGCTGGCGTTGTCGTAGAGCGGGCCGTCGGGGTTTCGGCCGTCGGCGTTGAGCTCAAAGCGCTTGACCAGCGTGGCCAGATCGCCCTCGGTGGTGTAAAGCTCCACGGCCATGCCGGCGGCCGGGCAGCCATGCATGGTGTCCAGAACGTGTGTACTCAAGCCCATGGGGATTCCTTTCCATTGCAGTCGACTGAAAGTGTATACACTTTTTGTTTTTCTGGATATGATGCCCGCATGGAAACCTCCAGCACCCGCCACATCGTCGAGTCCCTCACCAAGGCCATCGTGGAGCACCGGTTGCATCCGGGCACCAAACTGGCCGAGCAGAAGCTCGCGGACCACTTTGGCGTCTCGCGCACCTTGGTGCGCCAGGCGCTGTTCCAGCTCTCGCAAAACCGCCTGATCCGGCTGGAGCCCGCGCGCGGTGCCTTCGTGGCGGCACCCTCGGTCGAGGAAGCCAAACAGGTGTTCGCCGTGCGCCGCATGCTGGAGATTGAAATGACGCGCGCCTTCGTGCGGCAGGTCACGCCAAGCAAGATCAAGGCCTTGCGCGAACACGTGGCGCAGGAAAAGCGGGCCGTGGACAACCAGGATGTGCCAGGCCGCACCGAACTGCTGGGCGACTTCCACGTGCGTTTGGCCGAACTCATGGGCAACCAGGTGCTGGCCGAACTCTTGCGCGAGCTGATCTCACGCTGTGCCCTCATCACGCTGATGTACCAGAGCACGAACGCGGCCGAACACTCCAACGAAGAACATGTCGCCATCGTCAAGGCCCTCGCCGCCAAAGACGAAGACACCGCCGTGCGCCTGATGAATCAACACCTGATGCACGTGGAAGAAGGCCTGACCTTCGACCGCAAGCTGCCGTCCAACGACATCTCGATGGCCTTGTCCTCATGATCTACGACGCCACCGCCCCCTACCCCCGCGACCTGGTCGGCTATGGCCGCGACGTGCCGCACGCGCGCTGGCCGAATGGCGCGCGCATCGCCGTGCAGTTCGTGCTGAACTACGAAGAAGGCGGCGAGAACTGTGTGCTGCACGGTGACGCGGGATCGGAGCAGTTCCTCTCGGAAATGTTCAACCCGGCCTCGTTCCCGGACCGGCACATCAGCATGGAAGGCATCTACGAATACGGTTCGCGTGCCGGGGTCTGGCGCATCCTGCGGGAGTTCGAAAGGCGCGACCTGCCGCTGACCGTGTTCGGCGTCGCCACCGCGCTGGAAAAACACCCGGAGCTGACCGCAGCGTTCAAGGAACTGGGCTACGACATCGCCTGCCACGGCCTGAAGTGGATCCACTACCAAAACGTGGAAGAAGCCACCGAGCGCGCCCACATGACCGAGGCGATGTCGATCATCGAACGCCTGACCGGTGAAAGACCGCTGGGCTGGTACACCGGCCGCGACAGCCCGAACACGCGCCGCCTCGTGGCCGACTTCGGCGGTTTCGAATACGACAGCGACTACTACGGCGAAGACCTGCCGTTCTGGATGAAGGTCCGCAAGAGCGACGGCAGCGACGCGCACCAGCTCATCGTGCCCTACACGCTGGACTGCAACGACATGCGCTTCGCCCTGCCCCAGGGTTATTCACATGCTGACCCGTTCTTCCAGTACATGAAGGACACGTTCGACGCGCTCTACGCCGAAGGCGACCCGGAGGGCCTGGACCGCCCCAAGATGATGAGCATCGGCATGCACTGCCGCCTGCTCGGCCGCCCGGGTCGCATCACCGCGCTGCAGCGTTTCCTGGACCACATCCAGTCGCACGACAAGGTCTGGGTGGCGCGCCGTCTGGACATCGCGCGGCACTGGAAAGCCACGCACCCCCTCCACGCCGCCTGAACCGCCATGCCCATCACCCTGGACCAACTCAACGCGGCGCCGCTGGCCGAGGCCGCGATGCTGCTCGACGGCCTGTACGAACACTCGCCCTGGATCGCCGAGCAGGCGCTGCAACAGCGCCCGTTCGCGTCGCTCGCGGCGTTGAAACACGCGATGGTGCGCGTGCTCAACGAGGCTGGTGTTGAACCGCAGCTCGCGCTGATCCGCGCCCACCCGGAGCTTGCGGGCAAAGCGATGGTGAGCCAGTCGCTCACCGCCGAATCGACCAACGAACAATCCAAAGCCGGACTCACCCACTGCACGCCCGAGGAGTTCGCGCACATCCAGCGCCTGAACGCCGACTACAACGCGAAGTTCGGATTCCCCTTCATCCTCGCGGTGCGCGGTCCGCGCGGAGCGGGCCTCACCAAGGCGGAGATCATCGCCACCTTTCAGCGCCGCCTGCACCACCCGGTGGACTTCGAGCGCGCCGAGTGCCTGCGCAACATCCACCGCATCACCGAGATCCGCCTGAACGACAAGTTCGGCTTCGAGCCGGTGCTGGGCAACGCGGTCTGGGACTGGCACGAAGACCTGGCACGCCACACCGACCCGGGCTGCGCCGAACTCGGCCAGCTCACCGTGACCTACCTGACCGACGCACACCGGGCTTGTGCGGCGCAGTTGCAGCGCCAGATGCTGGCCCTCGGCTTTGACGAGGCCCACATCGATGCGGTGGGCAACGCGGTGGGCCGTTACCACGGCAACTCGCCCGGTGCGCCCAGCTTGCTCACCGGCAGCCACTACGACACCGTGCGCAACGGTGGCCAATACGACGGGCGCCTGGGCATCTTCGTGCCCATGGCCTGCGTGCAGCAGTTGAAGCAGGCGGGCAAGCGCCTGCCCTTCGCCATCGAGGTGGTGGGATTTGCCGAAGAAGAAGGCCAGCGCTACAAGGCCACCTTCCTCGGCTCGGGCGCACTCACCGGCCACTTCAATCCGGCCTGGCTGGACCAGCAGGATGCCGACGGCGTCACCATGCGCGCCGCCATGCAGCACGCCGGTCTGCCCGCCACGCTGGAAGCCATAGGCTCGCTGCGACGCGACCCGGCCAAATACCTCGGCTTCGTCGAGGTGCACATCGAGCAGGGTCCGGTGCTCAACGAACTCGACCTGCCGCTGGGCATCGTCACCTCCATCAACGCCAGTGTGCGCTACCTGGGCGAAGTGATCGGCATGGCCAGCCACGCCGGCACCACGCCCATGGACCGGCGCCGCGACGCCGCCTGCGCCGTGGCCGAGCTGGCGCTCTACGCCGAGCAGCGCGCCGCGGCCGACGGCGACTCGGTCGCCACCATCGGCATGCTGCAGGTGCCCAACGGCTCCATCAACGTGGTGCCGGGCCGCTGCAGCTTCAGCCTCGACCTGCGCGCGCCGAGCGATGCCCAGCGCGATGCGCTGGCAGAGGACGTGCTGGCGAAACTCGGCGACATCTGCAGCCGCCGCGGCGTGCGCCACACGCTGGAAGAAACCATGCGCGCCGCCGCCGCACCCAGTGCCCCCGCCTGGCAGGCGCGCTGGGAAGCGGCTGCGGCCGCGCTCGGCGTGCCACTGCACCGTTTGCCCAGCGGTGCCGGCCACGACGCCATGAAGCTGCACGAAGTGATGCCGCAAGCCATGCTGTTCGTGCGCGGGCAGAACAGCGGCATCAGCCACAACCCGCTCGAATCCACCACCAGCGACGACATGGACCTGTGCGTGCGCGCCTTCGCGCACCTGCTCGGCCAACTCGCCGCCGAACAAAAGGCTTGAAGACCCCATGATCACCGCCTACCGACAACTCGACGCCTGGATCGACGCCCACTTCGACGAAGAAGTGCGGTTCCTGCAGGAACTCGTGCGCGTGCCCACCGACACGCCGCCCGGCAACAACGCGCCCCACGCCGAGCGCACGGCCGAACTGCTGGCCGCCATGGGCCTGACCGCCGAAAAACACGCTGTGCCCGAAGCCGAGGTGAAGGCCGCCGGCCTGGAGACCATCACCAACCTGATTGTGCGCCGCCGCTTCGGCGAGGGTGGCAAGACCATCGCGCTCAACGCGCACGGCGACGTGGTGCCACCCGGCGAAGGCTGGACGCACGACCCCTACGGCGGCGAAATCGTGGACGGCCGGATCTACGGCCGCGCCACCGCCGTGAGCAAGTGCGACATCGCCAACTTCAGCTTCGCCATCCGCGCACTCGAATCGCTCGGCCTGCCGCTCAAAGGCGGCGTCGAACTGCACGTGACCTACGACGAGGAATACGGCGGCGAGGTCGGCCCGGACTGGCTGCTCAAGAACGGCCTCACCCAACCCGACCTGATGATCGCCGCCGGCTTCAGCTACCAGGTGGTGGTGGCGCACAACGGCTGCCTGCAGCTGGAGGTGACGGTGCACGGGGACATGGCACACGCCGCCATCCCCGACAGCGGCACCGACGCGCTGCAAGGCGCGGTGCACATCCTCAACGCGCTCTACGCGCTCAACGCCGACTACCTCAAGGTCACCTCCAGCGTCGAAGGCATCACCCACCCCTACCTCAACGTGGGCCAGATCAGCGGCGGCACCAACACCAACGTGATCCCCGGCAAGGTGGTGCTCAAGGTGGACCGCCGCATGATCCCCGAGGAAGACCCGGCCGAGGTGGAAGCGGCCCTGCGCCGCACCATCGCCGAAGCGGCCGCCAGCTTCAACCCGCCGCGCGGTGGCCGGGCGATCAGCGTGGACGTGAAACGCATCCTGCTGGCGCGTGCGCTCAAGCCCCTGCCCGGCAACCAGCCGCTGGTCGAAGCGATCAAGAAACACGGGCAGGAACTGTTCGGCGAGCCCATTCCGGCCGTCGGCACACCGCTCTACACCGACGTGCGCATCTACGGCGAACACGGCATCCCGGGCGTGATCTACGGCGCCGGCCCGCGCACCGTGCGCGAGTCCAATGCCAAACGCGCCGACGAGAACCTGCTGCTGGAAGACCTGCGGCGCGCCACCAAAGTGGTTGCCCGCACCCTGCTGGATGTGCTGCAGGCCGCCTGAGCCACCTGTGGAATGTCCCCGCAGATGGTCGGCGGGCAGCGTGCCACAATGACCGCCCGCCCACGCCGGGCGGCCCGATTCTGGAGAGACCATGACACCCGCTGAACAAGCCCTGCGCGACGCCGCTTTCGAATACCACCGCTCGCCCGGCAAGGGCAAGATTTCCGTCACCCCGACCAAGCCGCTGTCCAACCAGCGCGACCTGTCGCTGGCGTATTCGCCCGGTGTCGCCTATCCCTGCCTGGCCATCGAGGCCGACCCGTCGCTGGCTTCGGAATACACCGCGCGCGGCAACCTGGTCGGCGTCATCACCAACGGCACCGCCGTGCTCGGGCTGGGCGACATCGGCCCGCTGGCGAGCAAGCCGGTGATGGAGGGCAAGGGCTGCCTGTTCAAGAAGTTCGCCGGCATCGACGTGTTCGACATCGAACTCGCCGAGCGCGACCCGGACAAGCTGGTCGACATCATTGCCGCGCTGGAGCCCACGCTGGGGGGCGTGAACCTCGAAGACATCAAGGCGCCCGAGTGCTTCTACATCGAGAAGAAACTGCGCGAGCGCATGAAGATCCCCGTCTTCCACGACGACCAGCACGGCACCGCCATCATCTCCAGCGCCGCCCTGATCAACGGACTGGAGCTGGTCGGCAAACAGATCGGTCAGGTGAAGATGGCGGTGTCGGGCGCGGGCGCCGCGGCCATCGCCTGCCTGGACCTGATGGTCAACCTCGGTGTCAACATCGAGAACATCCTGGTCTGCGACTCCAAGGGCGTGATCCACACCGAACGCGCCGACGTCGCGGGCGGCAAGCTCGACGAATCCAAGCAGCGCTACTGCCGAACCACCGCCGCGCGCACGCTGGCCGATGCGATGCAGGGCGCCGACGTGTTCCTCGGCTGCTCGGCCGCGGGCGTGGTGGATGCCGACATGGTCAAAAGCATGGGCTCGCAACCCATCATCCTGGCGCTGGCCAACCCCGAGCCCGAGATCCGGCCCGAGATCGCCAAGGCCGCGCGGCCCGACTGCATCATCGCCACCGGCCGTTCGGACTACCCGAACCAGGTCAACAACGTGCTGTGTTTCCCCTACATCTTCCGCGGTGCGCTCGACTGTGGTGCCACCAAGATCACGGAAGAGATGAAGCTGGCCTGCGTGCGCCAGATCGCGGACCTGACCAAGAGCGAGATCAGCGACGAAGTGGCCGCCGCCTACGCCGGGCAGGAGCTGGTGTTCGGCCCCGACTACATCATCCCCAAGGCCTTTGACACCCGCCTGATCCTCAAGATCGCGCCCGCCGTGGCGCAAGCCGCTGCCGACTCCGGCGTGGCCACCCGCCCCATCACCGACATGGTGGCCTACAAGGAGAGCCTGGGACGCTTCGTCTACCAGACCGGCATCCTGATGCGGCCGATCTTCAACGCCGCCAAGGCCCTGCCTCCGGAGCGCAAACGGGTCGCCTTCGCCGACGGTGAAGACGAGCGAGCGCTGCGCGCCGCCCAGATGGCGATCGACGACCAGCTCGCCGTGCCCATCCTGATCGGGCGCCCCGCCGTGATCGCCGCACGCATTCAAAAGGCTGGCCTGCGCATGCGTCTGGGTGTGGACGTGCAAAACACCAACCCCGAGGACGATCCGCGCTTCCGCCAGTACTGGGAGCACTACCACAAGCTCATGGCGCGCAACGGCGCCACACCCGAAGTGGCCAAGGCCGCGGTGCGCCGCTCCAACACCATCATCGGCTCGCTCATGCTCTCGCTGGGTGATGCCGATGCGCTGATCTGCGGCCTGGTGGGCAGCTACAGCACCCATCTGGAACGCATCGACGCGATCCTGGGCAAACAGCCTGGCGTGACCAACTACGCCGCCGTCAACGCGCTCATGACCGACCGCGGCCCGATCTTCATCGCCGACACCTACGTCAACGAGGACCCGAACGCCGAACAGCTGGCCGAGATCGCCTTCATGGCCGCGCAGCAGGTGCAGCGTTTCGGCATACCGCCCAAGATCGCCTTCCTCTCGCATTCGAGCTTCGGCTCCAGCAAGCGGACCTCGGCCAGGAAGATGCGCGCCGCGCGCGACCTCTTCGTGGCGCAGCATCCCGGGATCGAGTGCGACGGTGAACTGCACGGCGACGCCGCCCTGCAGGAGGAAATCCGCCGCAGCTACGACGCGCAGACCACGCTCACCGGTTCGGCCAACCTGCTGATCTGTCCGAACCTCGATTCGGCCAACATCCTCTACAACGTGCTCAAGACCACCACCAGCGGTGGCGTGACGGTGGGCCCGGTGCTCATGGGTGCAGCGGCCACGGCCTACATCCTCACGCCCGCCGCCACCGTGCGCCGCGTGCTCAACATGACGGCCCTGGCCGCCGCGAGTCACAAGGCCTGAGCGCCTGCGCGGTCCGCAACAACCCAGGGGGACGCCGAGGCGTCCCTTTTTTTGCCCCGGCGGACCCCACCGCACCGAAACAGGACAGCACCACAACGGTGCCACACCACCTGGGCGTGCACCGTTCAGGGTTGGCCCTGATGACGTCCAGCCCCGGAGTCACAAAAATGTGTATACACATACTGTGTTCAAGTCCCGGGATGCATGCCGATCACACTGGCATCCTTATTGCTGATGAACCTTCGCATCCGGGAGCCGCCCCGCGCCCACCCGGCCACCCCACGCCGACCATCGGAGACCCCATGAACAAGCGCTTCTTCCTCAAGACCACCGCCGCCCTGGCCGCAGCTGCCGCCTTTGCCAGCGCCCACGCGCAGACACCGATCAAGTTCCAGCTCGACTGGCGCTTCGAAGGCCCGGCCGCATTGTTCCTGCAGCCCGCCGCCAAAGGCTATTTCAAGGCCGCCGGGCTGGACGTGATCATCGACTCGGGCAACGGCTCGGGTGGCACCGTCACCCGCGTGGCATCGGGCACCTACGACATGGGCTTTGCCGACATGGCCGCCCTCATGGAATTCCACGCCAACAACCCGGACGCCCCCAACAAGCCGGTGGCCGTGATGATGGTCTACAACAACACGCCCGCCGCCGTGCTGGCGCTCAAGAAGAGCGGCATCACCAAGCCCGCCGACCTGAGCGGCAAGAAGCTCGGCGCCCCAGTGTTCGACGCCGGCCGCAAGGGCTTCCCGATCTTCCAGAAAGCCAACGCCGTGAGCAACGTGGCCTGGACCTCGATGGACCCGCCGCTGCGCGAAACCATGCTGGTGCGCGGTGACATCGACGCCATCACCGGCTTCTCGTTCACCTCGCTGCTCAACCTCGAAGCGCGCGGCGTGAAGGCCGAAGACGTGGTGATCCTGCCCTACGCCGACCACGGTGTGAAGCTCTACGGCAACGCCATCATCGCCAGCCCCAAGCTGATCAAGGAAAACCCGGCCGCCATCAAGGCCTTCCTGACCGCGTTCGCCAAGGGCGCCAAGGAAGTCATGGCCAGCCCGGCCGACACCATCGGCACCGTGAAGGCGCGCGACGGCATCATCAACGTGGCGCTGGAAACGCGCCGCCTGCAGCTCGCCGTGGACTCGGTGGTGGCCAGCCCCGACGCGCGCAAGGAAGGCTTCGGCCAGGTCAACCCCGGCCGGCTTTCGCTGATGGCCTCGCAGGTGTCGGATGCCTACGGCACCAAGACCCGCGTCGATCCCAAGGCGGTGTGGAACGGCAGCCTGCTGCCCAGCGCCGCCGAACTCAACGTGCTGCCGCCGGCCAAAAAATAAGCCCTTTCCAGACCAGGACCTGGGCCAGACACTCTGCGGAGCGGCTGGCCTTTTTTTCGGAAACCCGCATGTCCAACGCCACCACCACCGACAAGCCCTTTGTCGATTTCGACCAGGTCTGGCTCGCCTACAACGACGACCTGCTGGCCAGGAACATCTTCGCGGTTGAAGACATCAACCTCAAGGTGAAGAAGGGCGAGTTCATCGCCATCGTCGGCCCTTCGGGCTGCGGCAAGTCCACCTTCATGAAGCTCACCACCGGGCTGAAGATGCCCAGCATGGGCAAGATCCTGATCGACGGCCAGCCCGTGACCGGTCCGCTGAAGATCTCGGGCATGGCCTTCCAGGCGCCGTCGCTGCTGCCCTGGCGCACCACGCTCGACAACGTGCTGCTGCCGCTGGAGATCGTCGAGCCTTTTCGCAGCCAGTTCAAGGACCGGCGCAAGGAATTCGAGGAGCGCGCGAAAAAGCTGCTGGAATCCGTGGGCCTCGGCGGCATGGAAAAGAAGTTTCCCTGGGAGCTCTCGGGCGGCATGCAGCAGCGCGCCAGCATCTGCCGCGCCCTGATCCACGAGCCCAAGATGCTGCTGCTCGACGAGCCCTTCGGCGCACTCGACGCCTTCACCCGTGAAGAACTCTGGTGCACGCTGCGCGACCTGTGGGAGGCGCAGCGCTTCAACGTCATCCTGGTCACGCACGACCTGCGCGAGAGCGTGTTCCTGGCCGACACGGTGTACTGCATGAGCAAGAGCCCGGGGCGCTTCGTGGTGCAGCGCGAGATCGACATCCCACGCACGCGCGACCTCGAAGTGACCTACACGCCGCAGTTCACCAACATCGTCCATGAACTCAGGGGCCACATTGGCGCCATGCGCAAGGCCGGTGCAACGATCAACCAGTGAGAAGCACGCCATGAACAAAAAACAAGTCGAACGCTGGTCGCCCTTTCTGCTGCTGATCGCCATCATCGTGATCTGGGAAGTGATCACCAGCGGCTTCGGCGTCTCGGAGTTCATCTTCCCCAGCCCCTCGCGGATCTGGGAGCAGACGCTGGAGCACAAGGTCACCATCCTGGGCCACGCCTGGCGCACCTACTGGGTGACCATGGCCGGCTTCGGCATCGCCATCGTGGTCGGTGTGCTGCTGGGCTTTCTGATCGGCAGCTCGCGCCTGGCCTATGCCGCGGTGTACCCGCTCATGACGGCCTTCAACGCGCTGCCCAAGGCGGCCTTCGTACCGATCCTGGTGGTGTGGTTCGGCATCGGCGTTGGTCCGGCGATCCTGACCGCCTTCCTCATCAGCTTTTTTCCCATCATGGTGAACATCGCCACCGGACTCGCCACGCTGGAGCCCGAGCTGGAAGACGTGCTGCGGGTGCTCGGTGCCAAGCGCTGGGACGTGCTGACCAAGGTCGGCCTGCCGCGCTCCATGCCTTACTTCTTCGGCTCGCTCAAGGTCGCCATCACGCTGGCCTTCGTGGGCACCACGGTGTCGGAGATGACCGCCTCGAACGAAGGCATCGGCTACCTGCTGATCTCGGCCGGCAGCTCCATGCAGATGGGCCTGGCCTTCAGCGGCCTGCTGGTGGTGGGCGCGATGGCCATGGCCATGTACGAACTGTTCAGCTTCGTGGAAAAACACACCACGGGCTGGGCACACAGAAGAGCTGAATGAACGCCGATCAGGTTCTGCGGCATCTGCGTCGCGCCAACGAGGTGGCGCTGCGCGCCGCCAGCATGGGCCGGCATCCGTTCGGCGCCCTGCTGGTCGCGCCCGATGGCGAGACGGTGCTGGCCGAGCAGGGCAACATCGACACCGTCAACCACGCCGAGTCCACACTCGCCCGCACGGCGGCGGGCAACTGGCCCGGGGAATACCTGGCGCGCTGCACGCTCGTCACCACCTTCGAACCCTGCGCCATGTGCACCGGCACGGTCTACTGGGCCAACATCGGGCGCATCGTCTACGGCGCGAGCGAAGAAGCCCTGCTCGCGCTCACCGGCAGCCACGCAGAAAACCCCACCCTGTCCCTGCCCTGCCGCGAGCTGATTGCGCGCGGTCAGAAATGCATCGAAGTCATCGGCCCGGTGGCCGAACTGGAAGCCGAGATGCTCGCCCCGCACCGCGACTTCTGGCAAACCAGATAGCGACGCGGGGAACCTAAACTCACGCCATGTCCTGGCACGCCCAACTGAATCTCGACTACCGCCTGGAAGCCCAACGCACCGTGCTCCGCCACGAACACAACGGCCCGCTGCGCATTTTCAAAAGCCTCTACCCCGAGGGCGACGCGATCTGCCACAACGTCATCATCCACCCGCCCGGCGGGCTCGTGGGTGGCGATGTGCTGGATGTGCGGGTGCACGTGGGCCGCGGCGCACACGGCCTCATCAGCACCCCGGGCGCCACACGCTTCTACGCCTCCGATGGCCTGCCCACCACCCAGCAGGTGAACCTCGTGCTCGATACCGGTGCCCGGTTCGAATGGCTGCCGCTGGAGGCCGTCGCCTACCCCGGCTGCCGGGCCCACAACCGCCTGAGCGCCACGCTCGCCGAAGGCGCCGAGCTGCTGGCCTGGGACGTGACCGCGCTCGGCCTGCCCATGGCCGGCCAGGCGTTTGACCACGGCTGTTTCAACCAGCGGCTGGAGCTGCCGGGCCTCTGGCTGGAGCAGGCGCGCATCGACGCGGCCGACACCCGGCTGCTCGAATCGCCGCTGGGCCTGGGTGGCCAGCGCTGCATCGGCACACTCTGGCTGGCCTGCGGCACGGCGCTCACGCGAGAGCGCCGCGAGCACCTGCTGGAGGTGGTGCGCGGCGTGCTGGATGCCGAGCCACAGAGCACACAGGCCGGCGCCACCTGTCCCCACCCGCAGCTGCTGGTGCTGCGCGCCGTGGCGCCGCTGGTGGAACCCTTGATGGCGCTGTTCCAGCGCGTCTGGACCGAACTGCGTCCCGCCGCGTGGGGACTGGGCGCCGCGACACCCCGCATCTGGCGGGTGTGAAAGGCGCTGGTGATCGCCCCTGCGCGACCACCCTCAGATCGCCACCAGCTGGCGCACGCCCCTCGCCTGCATCTCGCTGCCCGGGCCGCTGGCGATCACCTCGCCGCGCTCCATCACCACGTAGCGGTCGGCCAGCTCTTCGGCGAAGTCGTAGTACTGCTCCACCAGAACGATGCCCATGTTGCCGCGGTCGGCGAGCATGCGGATCACCTTGCCGATGTCCTTGATGATGTTGGGCTGGATGCCTTCGGTGGGCTCATCCAGGATCAGCAACTTCGGCCCCGCGGCCAGCGCACGGGCGATCGCCAGCTGCTGTTGCTGCCCACCGGAGAGGTCACCGCCACGGCGGCCGAGCATTTGCTTGAGCACCGGGAACAGCTCGAACAGCTCGGCCGGAATCGGCGTGCCGCCTTTCTTGTAGGCCAGCCCCATCTGCAGGTTTTCCTGCACGGTGAGGCGTCCAAAAATTTCGCGCCCCTGCGGCACGAAGCCCACGCCCATGCGGGCGCGTTCGTAGGGTGTGGCCTTGTCGATCGCCACACCATCGAGCGAGATGCTGCCGCTCTTGATGGGCACCAGACCCATGAGCGATTTGAGCAGCGTGGTCTTGCCCACGCCGTTGCGGCCCAGCACCACCGTCACCTGGCCCAGCTCGGCGCTGAGGTTGACGTTGCGAAGGATGTGGCTGCCGCCGTAGTACTGGTTGACTTGTTTGACTTCGAGCAGGCTCATGGCTTTCTCCGTGGTTTCTTCAGCGACCGAGATAAACCTCGATCACCCGTTCATCCGCCTGCACCTCATCCAGCGTGCCTTCAGCGAGAACCGAGCCATCACACAACACCGTGACCTTCTCCGAAATGGTCCGGATGAAGCTCATGTCGTGCTCCACCACCATCAGCGAGTGTTTGCCCTTGAGCGAAAGGAACAGCTGGGCCGTGCGCTCCGTCTCCTCATCCGTCATGCCGGCCACGGGCTCGTCCAGCAGCAGCAGCTTCGGGTCCTGCATCAGCAGCATGCCGATCTCCAGCCACTGCTTCTGCCCATGGCTCAGATTGCCCGCCAGACGCGCCGCGCTGTCGGCCAGGTGGATGGTGGTCAGCACCTCGCCGAGGCGGTCCTTCTCTTCGCCCGTCGGGCGGAACACCATGCTGTGGCGCACGCGCTTGTCGGTCGCCAGCGCGAGCTCCAGGTTCTCGTACACGCTGAGCTGCTCGAACACCGTGGGCTTCTGGAACTTGCGGCCGATGCCCAAAGCGGCGATCTCGGGCTCGCGGTAACGCAACAAATCAATCGTGCTGCCGAAGAACACATGGCCGCTGTCGGGCCGGGTCTTGCCGGTGATGATGTCCATCATCGTGGTCTTGCCCGCGCCATTGGGCCCGATGATGCAGCGCAGCTCGCCGGGCGCGATGTCCAGGCTCAGGCCGTTGATGGCCTTGAAGCCGTCGAAGCTGACATGCACGTCTTCCAGGTACAGGATGCGGCCGTGCGTGGTGTCCACTTCGCCGGGCGTGTGGATGCGGCCGTAACTCGCGGCGCGGCCACCCGACTCGGTCCGGCCCAGCACGCCCGCGGTCTGCAGTTTTTCAAAGCGCTGCGCGCCTTCTTCCATCAGGTCGGGCGTCATGCCTTGACTCCTTTGCCCATGCGCAGCTTCTTCACCAACCCCACCACCCCCTGTGGCATCCACAGCGTGACCGCGATGAACAACGCCCCCAGGAAATACAGCCAGAACTCGGGGAAGGTCACGGTCAGCCAGCTCTTGGCGCCGTTGACGATGAAGGCGCCGATGATGGGGCCGACCAGCGTGGCGCGGCCGCCGACCGCGGCCCAGACCGCGATCTCGATGCTGGCCGCGGTGCTCATTTCTCCCGGGTTGATGATGCCGACCTGCGGCACGTACAGCGCCCCGGCAATGCCGCACATGACGGCCGAGATCGTCCAGATGGTGAGCTTGTAGGGCAGCGGGTTGTAGCCGCAGAACATGACGCGGCTCTCGGCGTCGCGCACGGCTTGCAGCACGCGGCCGAACTTGCTGTTGACCAGCCAGCGCGCCCACAGGAAGAAACCCAGCAGCGTGAGGCCGGTGAGCACGAAGAGGATCATGCGCATGTTCTGCGTGGCCAGCGGCATGCCCAGGATGCGCTTGAAGTCGGTGAAACCGTTGTTGCCGCCCAGGCCGGTCTCGTTGCGGAAGAACAGCAGCAACGCGGCGAAGGTGAGGGCCTGCGTGATGATGGAAAAATACACGCCCTTGATGCGCGAGCGGAAGGCGAAGTAACCGAACACGAAGGCCACGAGGCCCGGCACCAGCACGATCAGCAGCAGCGTGGCGATGAAGCTGTCGGACAGCGCCCAGTGCCAGGGCAGTTCCTTCCAGTCCAGGAAGACCATGAAGTCGGGCAGCTCGCTCTTGTAGTTGCCATCGGTGCCGATCTGGCGCATGAGGTACATGCCCATCAAATAGCCACCGAGCGCAAAAAACAGGCCGTGGCCCAGGCTGAGGATGCCGGTGTAGCCCCAGATCAGGTCCATCGCCAGCGCGCAGATGGCGTAGCACATGATCTTGCCCAGCAGGCCCACCATGTAGTCGCTCAGGTGGAAGGCACTGCCTTCGGGCACGAACAGGTTGAGCAGCGGCGCCACGGCGCAGACCACCAGCAGCGCCACGACGAAGGCGCTCCAGCCGGTGCGGGTGAGCAGCGGGCCGGCGTGCGGCAGCGTGACGGACGCGGGAACGGGGGGTGTGGTCATGTTGGTCATGCTTCGGCACTCCGGCCCTTCATGGCAAAGATCCCTTGCGGCCGCTTCTGGATGAAGACGATGATGAAGACCAGCACCGCGATCTTGGCCAGCACGGCGCCGGCCCAGCCTTCGATGAACTTGTTGAGCAGGCCCAGGCCCAGCGCGGCGTACACCGTGCCGGCGAGCTGGCCCACGCCACCGAGCACCACCACCATGAACGAGTCCACGATGTAGTTCTGGCCCAGGTCGGGCCCGACGTTGCCGATCTGGCTCAGTGCGCAGCCCGCCAGGCCGGCGATGCCAGAGCCCAATGCAAACGCGTAGGTATCGATGCGCGCGGTGTTCACACCCATGCAGGATGCGATGGGCCGGTTCTGCGTCACGCCGCGCACGAACAGGCCAAGCCGCGTGCGGGTGATCAGCAGCGTCACGCCGATCAGCACGGCCGCCGCAAAGCCGATGATGACGATGCGGTTCCAGGGCAGGTTCAGGTTGCCCAGCAGCGTCACGCCGCCGCTCATCCAGCTCGGGTTTTCAACCCCCACGTTCTGCGCGCCGAACAGGCTGCGCACGCCCTGCATCAGCACCAGCGAAATGCCCCAGGTGGCGAGCAGCGTCTCCAGCGGGCGGCCGTAGAGGAAGCGGATCACGGTGCGCTCCATCGCCGCGCCGACCAGGGCCGAGGCCATGAAAGCGACCGGCAGCGCGGCCAGCAGGTACCAGTCGAACGCACCCGGCAGGTGGTTGCGGAACAGCGCCTGCACACCCCAGGTGGCGTAGGCGCCGATCATGATCAGCTCGCCGTGCGCCATGTTGATCACGCCCATGAGGCCGTAGGTGATGGCCAGGCCGAGCGCGGCCAGCAGCAGGATGCTGCCCAGGCTGATGCCGGTGAAGGCCTGCGCCAGTGCGCTGCCGATGGCGAGCGTGCGGTCCAGTGCCTCCAGCGACGATTGCAGGGCGCCTTTGACGGCGGCGCTGGTTTCGCTTTCCAGGCGTTGCAGCAACAGGGGGCGCACCTCGGGTTTGCGCGTCTCGCCCAGCTTCTGCGCCGCGGCCAGGCGCTGCGCCTCGTCCTCGCTGGCCAGCAGCACGGCGGCCTGAGCCAGCTCCAGCGTCTGGCGGGCCTGGGGGTCGATATCGGCGGCCAGCGCGCGTTCGATCAGCGGCAGCTGCGCCACGTCGGGCTCGTCAAAACTGCCGCGCTGCAGGCTCAGCGCCGCTTCGCGCTGGCGCTCGGGGTCGCCGTCCACGAGCTGCATGCCGGCGAGCGCGGTTTCGATCGCCCCGCGCATGCGGTTGTTGATGGTCACGTCCTGCGCTTCGTCGGTGAGCGCCACGGCTTCACCGGTCACGGCGTCAACCGCCGCTTCATCGCGCACGATCAGCACCTGCGTGCCCTGCACGCGCACGGCCTCGTCGGCCATGGCCTGGATCAGGGTCGCTGCGGCCTTGTCGTCGGTGGCCACGGCAAGCCGGTTCAGGGTGGCGATGCGCTCGTCGCTCTCGCCGGTGGCGAGCACCTGGGCATCGGCCGGGGTGAGCGCATGGGCCAGGCCGCTGGCCGCCAGGCAGGCCGCCGCCAGCAGGCGAAGGGCGCTGTGCAGCCATCGGCCAGAAAAATGGGGGTAGGGACGCATGGGTCCGTCTTTCTCGGTTGGCTGCACAAGGGGCAGAAAGACTCGGGGGAAATGACAGAAAAACCAAAGGCCGGGTTGCAGCAGGCGCCGCCGCACAGCGGCGCCCGCGCACCCCGGCCCCTCCAGGGCCGGAGCCCTGGTTTACTTCATCATGGGCACGTTCTTCTTGCCCTTGTTTTCGACGATGTAGTCGCTCCACGGATCGGCGACCACCGGGCCCGGTGTCTTCCAGACCACGTTGAACTGGCCGTCGGCCTTCACTTCACCGATGAACACCGGCTTGTGCAGGTGGTGGTTTTCCTTGTCCATGGTGCTGGTGAAGCCGCCCGGCGCCTTGAAGGTCTGACCGGCCATCGCTGCAATCACCTTGTCGGTGTCGGTGCTCTTGGCCTTCTCGACCGCCTGCGCCCACATGTTGATGCCGATGTAGGTCGCTTCCATCGGGTCGTTGGTCAGCGGCTTGTCCTTGTGACCGGCGATGTTCTTGGCCTTGGCGTAGGCGGCCCACTTCTTGGTGAACTCGGCGTTGGTCGGGTTCTTGATGCTCATGAAGTAGTTCCAGGCGGCCAGGTGGCCCACCAGCGGCTTGGTGTCCACGCCGCGCAGCTCTTCCTCGCCCACCGAGAAGGCGACAACAGGCACGTCCTTGGCCGACAGGCCGGCGTTGCCCAGCTCCTTGTAGAACGGCACGTTGGAGTCGCCGTTGATGGTGGAGACCACAGCCGTCTTCTTGCCCGCAGCCGCGAACTTCTTGATGTTGGCGATGATGGTCTGGTAGTCGGAGTGACCGAAGGGGGTGTACTCCTCCATGATGTCGGCGTCCGCCACGCCCTTGGCTTTCAGGAAGGCACGCAGGATCTTGTTGGTCGTGCGGGGGTACACGTAGTCGGTGCCCAGCAGCACCCAGCGCTTGGCCGATCCGCCGTCCTTGCTCATCAGGTATTCCACGGCAGGGATGGCCTGCTGGTTGGGCGCGGCACCGGTGTAGAACACGTTCTTGGACAGCTCTTCGCCTTCGTACTGCACCGGGTAGAACAACAGGTTGTTCTTCTCTTCAAACACCGGCAGCACCGACTTGCGCGAGACCGAGGTCCAGCAGCCGAACACCGCAGCGACCTTGTCCTGGTCGATCAGCTGCTTGGCCTTTTCGGCGAACAGCGGCCAGTTGGAGGCGGGGTCAACCACCACAGGCTCGATCTTCTTGCCCATCACGCCACCCTTGGCGTTGATCTCGTCGATGGCCATCAGGGCCACGTCTTTCAGCACGGTTTCCGAAATCGCCATCGTGCCCGACAGGCTGTGCAGCACACCGACCTTGATGGTGTCGGCAGCGTGGGCGGAAAGACCAAACGCGCCCAGGGCGGTGGCGACCGTCAGGGCTTTGAGGGTGAATCGACGTTGCATCATGAAGACTTCTCCAGGTTCGAAAACTTCTGTTGAGGGGGTGACTCTTGCCGCCGTTGCCGCCCTTGTTCGGGCGTTTCACAGCGGACAGATGGATGCTAGGGAGAACCCTGATCGGCGTATGTACGCCGGGTGGCGTATGTGGGGCGTATGGCGTGGGGCTTTGATATGGTCAGGTTGGTTTAAATTTATCCTTGCAATTCAGGAATTAAGTTCCATAATTGCAAGGATGTTTAAACGCTCCATTGCCCAGGAACTGGCGCTCGAACTCGCCCACAACCCTGCCGTCGCCCTGCTCGGCCCGCGCCAAGTGGGTAAAACCACACTCGCCCTGGCCGTGGCGCAAGACCGCCCCTCGGTGTACCTGGACCTGGAGTCCGAGCGCGACCGCGCCAAGCTCGACAACGCCGAGCTGTACCTCTCCGACCACCTGGACAAGCTCGTCATCCTCGATGAGGTCCACCGCACTCCCGCCCTCTTCCCCCTGCTGCGTGGCCTGATCGACCAGGCCCGGCGCAGCGGCAAAACCGCCGGTCAATACCTGTTGCTCGGCTCGGCCTCCTGGGACTTGCTGCAGCAATCGGGCGAGACCCTGGCCGGGCGCATCAGCTACCTCGACATGACCGGCCTGACCATGCTTGAGACCGGCGTGGACCTGCAAGACAGCCTGTGGCTGCGCGGCGGCTTCCCCGACAGCCTGCAAAGCCCCAGCGACGTGCGCAGCCTGCGCTGGCGCGAGAACTTCATCCGCACCTACCTGGAACGCGACATTCCGCAGTTTGGCCCCCGCATCGCAGCCGAAACGCTGCGCCGCCTCTGGACCATGCTCGCCCACCATCAGGGCGGCCAGCTCAACGTCGCCCAACTGGCCCGCAACATTGGCGTGGACGGCAAAACCGCCGCCAGCTATATCGACCTGCTCAGCGACCTGCTGCTGGTGCGCCGCCTGCCGCCCTGGCACGACAACCAGGGCAAACGCTTCGTCAAGTCACCCAAGGTGTATGTGCGCGACAGCGGGCTGGTGCACGCGCTGCTGCACATCACCACCAAAGACGACCTGCTCTCCCACCCCGTGGTGGGTGCCAGCTGGGAAGGCTTCTGCGTCGAAAACCTGATCGCCTGTGCGCCGCGCGGTGTGCAAGCCTTTTTCTACCGCAGCAGCGGCGGCGCCGAGGTGGACCTGCTGCTGCAATGGCCCAGCGGCGAACGCTGGGCCATTGAAATCAAGCGCAGCACCGCGCCCAAGCTGGAACGCGGTTTTCACTCGGCTTGCGAAGACTTGCAGCCTGACCGCAAGCTGGTGGTGTATCCGGGGAACGAGAGCTACCGGTTGAAAGAGGATGTGTTGGCGATGTCTTTACATGCGCTGTGCGCGGAGATCCAGAATGTCAAATGAGACAACCGACAGCAGGAGCTGAGCACCCATGAAGCCGCCACCCATCGACACAGCACAAGACCCTGACCTGAGGCATTCGCTACAGGCTCTGGTCCGCGCCTCAGAAAGAGCGCGAGAAATCGCAGCTCAAACGGGCACCTTCATTGTCATCAGCGTACAGGGTGAGCTGGTGCTTCTCGACCCTGCAGCCCTGACATCGAACAAGCGTTCGGCGGGAAATCAGGATTGAACCCAAACACATCACGACGCCGAGCGTTCTGAGCAACGGTATCTCGCCAGGTTCAGACGGGTCCTGCCAATCGGCATCTACGGCTGGTGGACAGGGTGTCCACAGGAAGGACAGACAAAGGCGCCTGCGCTCGCCTCGTAGAACCTCAATCCGGAATTGGTCTGGTCCGCCCCACCCTCCCGGTAGGTGATCAGCTCACCGCCAATGAGCACGTCGTCAGCCCTTGCTGGAATGGGGGGTTCAAAACCACCAATGGTAGCCGCCGCAGAAACAGGGAAATCCGCGATGAAATTGCTGCATTCGTCAAGGCTTCCCCCTTTTGTGCTGCGCCGAGCGCTGGGCTACGGAACGCCGTCGCTATCATGATCCGCCACCTAGCGCCATACGAATGCAACATTGGTCATGAGCAAGAAAACCCCTTCAACCACCACCAAGCAACAAGAGATCTCCCTCGTTCGCTCGTCGGCGGCGGAGTACCTGACCTTCGTCGCAGCCACGGCTGGCGGCAGCACCAGGGTGGAGATGCGCTACGAGGATGAAAATCTCTGGCTCACGCAGAAGATGATGGCCACGCTGTACGACGTGTCGGTACCAGCCATCAGCCAGCACTTGAAACGCATCTATACCGACAACGAACTGGAGCGCGAGGCAACTGTTAAGCCGTACTTAATGGTTCAAACCGAGGGCGAGCGGGAGATTCAGCGCAAGGTAGACCACCATCTTTGAGAGCGACTTTGACCGGGTGGTGAAGCAGATCAATGCAGGCGACAAGCCAGCTTGGCTTTTCCCCGGCAAGTCCGGTGATGGTCACCCCCCGTGCTGCGGCTGCAGCAGCGGCACACGGTTGATCGCCATCGCAGCGGCCGCCGTGCGGGTTTCCACGCCGAGCTTGGCGTAGATGCGTTCCAGGTGTTTCTTCACCGTCGCCGGGCTGGAGCCCAGGATGTCGCCGATGTCGCGGTTGATCTTGCCCTTGGCCACCCAGTACAGGACTTCGGCTTCGCGCGCGGTGAGGCCAAAGGCCTGGCCCATGGCTTCGAGCACGCTGGCGTCCGACGTTTCCTGCATCACGATCAGCCAGTCGCCGCCCTCGCCCGGCGCTTCGACGGTTTCGCTCCCGTCCTGGTCGCCCACGCGCTGGTGCAGCCGGAAGGTGAGGCGGCGCGGGCCGTGGTCGAGCGTGAGCCTCGGTGGCTCGCGCTGGGCCTGGGCCTCGCCGAGGTGGCGGCGCAGCCATTGCAGCACCTCGGCCGGGGTCTCGGGTGCGGTGGTGCCGCAGTAGCGCTGCAGCAGCTCGCGCGCCAGCGGGGTCTGCCACATCAGGCGGCCGTCGCGCTCGCGCACGGTGATGGTGGCGTAGCCGAAGGCGTCGAGCGCGTAACGCGCCTGGCTGCGCTCCACCGCGCCCTGGCGCACATGGCGCGCGGTGCGCAGGTGCACACCCATGCGCGCCATCACCTCGCGCGGCTTGATGGGTTTGGTGACGTAGTCCGCACCGCCGGCGTCGAGCGCGGCGACCAGGTGCTCGGTCTCGGTGAGGCCGGTCATGAAGATGATGGGGATGGCCGCCGTGGCCGGGTCCGCCTTGAGGCGGCGTGCGACCTCGAAGCCGTCGATGCCGGGCATGACCGCGTCGAGCAGGATCACATCGGGCAGGGCCTGACGCGCACGGCGGATCGCTGCCTCGCCGTCGAGTGCGACCAGCACGGTGTAGCCCGCTTCGTCGAGCGCGTCGTGCAGCGGGGCGACGTTGTCGGGCACGTCGTCCACGATCAGCACCACCAGAGCATCGGGCGGTGGAAGTTGCGCCGACAGGCGCTCTGGGACAGGGGTGTCGGTGTTCATCATGGAAGCGTGGCGCTTTGTTGCAGGCGCTGTTCGATCGCCTCGAACCGGAACTCGCGCGCGAGCGTGCGCAGGCCCTGCGCAAAGTCGGCCTGCTCGGGGCGCTGGCGCACCCAGTCGTCCAGCCAGTTGACGATGCCCTTGTAGTAACCCAGGCGCACGAGTTCGAGCAGCGGCGCCAGCTCGGCCGCGCTGCTGGCTGCCGGGGCCTGAGGCGCATGCGCCCGCTGCCCGGTCTGCGCCGCACCCTCTGCGGTGATCCATTGCAGGCCCAGGCGCTGCCCCAGCCAGGCGAGCAGGTCGTCGCGCCGCACGGGTTTGACGAAGAAGTCTTGCGGGCTGTGGCCCAAGTCGTTGTCGAGTCCTTTGTCAAACGCGTTGGCCGAGACGATGGCCAGCGGCACATGGTCCCAGCCGCGCGCACGCATCCGGCGCAGGGTTTCCCAGCCGTCGATACCGGGCATGGCGAGGTCCATGAAGATGGCGTGCGGTGCGCCCTCACCCGCCGGGTCGAGCGCGTCCAGGATGGCCAGCGCGTCGTGGCCGCTGGTGGCCAGCAGCACCTCGAAGCCCAGCGGCTGCAGCCAGCGCGCGATGAGCTCGCGGTCGCTCTCTTCGTTGTCCACCACCAGCACGCGCCGGCGCTCGCCCTCGTAGGCGGTGATCGAAGGCGCCACCGTCTCGCGCCGCACCACAGCGCCGTGCAGCTCGGGCAGGAACAGGCGCACGCTGAACACCGAGCCTTCGCCCAGGGTGCTGCGCACCGTCATCTCGCCGCCCATGAGGTCGGTCAGCATCTTGGCGATGGTCAGGCCCAGACCGGTGCCGGTGCTGCCCGCACCGGTCGCGGCAGCGGCCTCGGCCTGGCCGCGCGCGAAGGGTTCAAACACCCGGTCAAGCTCCTGCGCGGCCATGCCCGGGCCGGTGTCATGCACCTCGAACACGGCCATTTCGCGCGCGTGCGTCACGCGCAGCCGCACCTCGCCCTGGCGCGTGAACTTCACCGCGTTGCCCAGCAGGTTGATGAGGATCTGGCGCAGGCGCTTTTCGTCGGCGCGCACGGCGTCGGGCAGGCGGCTGCCGCTCTCGAACACGAAGCGCAGGCCCTTGGCCGCGGCCTGCAGCTCGAACATGCTCGCCACTTCCTGCATGGCGTCGGCAAAGGCCATGGGTTTCACATCGAGCTTGAGCTTGCCGGACTCGATGCGCGCGATGTCCAGCGTGCCCTCGATCAGCGACAGCAGGTGTTCGCCGCCACGGTGGATGACCTTGATGGCCTGCGCGCGGTGCGGCGCGATGTCGTCGTCTTCCTGCAGCAGCTGGGCGTAGCCGAGGATGCTGTTGAGCGGCGTGCGCAGCTCGTGGCTGATGCTGCTGATGTAGCGGCTCTTGGCCTGGTTGGCCAGGTCGGCGGCCTGGCGCGCGCGCTGCAGCTGTTGATCGGTCTGGCGGTGCGACTCGATCTCGTGCATGAGCAGCCGCGTCTGGCGGTTCGACTCTTCCTGCGCCACCAAGCGGCTCTTGTGCGCCAGCACCAGCCACCAGGCCACCGTCGCCGCGATCAGCAGCAGCACGGCGTAGACCCGCAGGAAGCCGGTGCGCAATGCAGCGTCGAGCAGGCTGGCGTCGGCCACGGCTTCGAGCCCCTGCCCCAGGCCCTGCACCTGCTGCCGGTACAAGAGCCCGAGCACCGCCGCGAGCACCGGCGCCACCACCAGCATCAGCAACAGGTAGTGCGCCAGGCCCGCTTCGAGGTAGCGCCACATGCGCTGCGGCAGCACCGTGCGCAAGGCGCCCTGCCACTGCTCAGACAGGCGCGCGTGGGGCTTGCAGAGGTCACCACAGCGCGCATCGAGCGTGCAGCACAGCGAACAGATGTGGCCCTGGTAAGCCGGGCAGTGCGCCATGTCGGGCGCTTCGTACTCGCGCTCGCAGATGACGCAGGTCTGGAGAGTGTGCGCTGCGTTCACTCCCTCGCCCTCTGGGAGAGGGCAGGCGCCGCAACCACCCACCGAGTCCGAAGCCCGAGCAATGTAGTACCGCCCCCGCGTCGCCCACGCAATCAGTGGCGAAGCGATCAGCGCCGTCACCATCGCAATCACCGCCGAAAACGCCTGTGCGCCCTCGCCCATCAGGCCCATGTGCGCCGCAATCGACAGCGCCGAGGCCAGACCCATGGCGCCCACACCCACGGGGTTGATGTCGTACAGATGCGCGCGCTTGAACTCGATGCCTGGCGGGCTCCAGCCCAGCGGTTTGTTGATCACCAGGTCGGCCACCACGGCCATGATCCAGGCGATGGCCAGGTTGCTGTAGAGCCCCAGCACCTCGCCCAGCGCGCGGAACACGTTCATCTCCATCAACATGAAAGCGATCAGCGTGTTGAACACCACCCAGACCACGCGACCCGGGTGGCTGTGCGTGAGGCGCGAGAAGAAGTTGCTCCAGGCCAGCGAGCCGGCGTAGGCGTTGGTGACGTTGATCTTGAGCTGCGACACCACCACGAACAGCGCCGTCGCCGCCACCGCCCAGCCGTAGTTCGGGAACACATATTCGTAGGCCGCGAGGTACATCTGGTTCGGGTCTACCGCGCGGTCGGGCGGCACCATGTGGCTGATGGCGAGGTAAGCCAGCAGCGCGCCGCCCAGCATCTTGAGCACGCCCAGGATCACCCAGCCCGGCCCGCCAGCCAGCACACCGACCCACCAGCGCCAGGCCCTGCCTTTTTCCGGCGCCGGCATGAAACGAAGGTAGTCGGCCTGTTCGCCCATCTGCGTGATGAGCGCGATGCCGACCGTGAGAGCCGCACCAAACAGGTGCCAATCAAAGACTGCGCCCGCACCAGACTCGCCACCGTAATGCACCACATTGGAGAACGCACCGGGATCGAGCGTCCACACCGCCACGAACGGCACCAGCATCATCACCAGCCACAGCGGCTGGGTCCAGACCTGGAAGCGGCTGATGACCGACACCCCGTAGGTCACGAGCGGGATCACCACCAGCGCGCAGACCAGGTAACCCCAGGCGGGCGGGATGTCCAGCGCCAGCTCCAGCGCGTAGGCCATGACCGCCGCTTCGAGCGCGAAGAAGATGAAGGTGAACGAAGCGTAGATCAGCGAGGTGATGGTCGAGCCGATGTAGCCGAAACCCGCACCGCGCGTGAGCAGGTCCATGTCGACGCCGTAGCGCGCGGCGTAGACGCTGATGGGCAGGCCGGCCAGGAAGATGATCAGCCCGGTGACCAGGATGGCCCAGAACGCGTTGACAAAGCCGTACTGCACCAGCAGCGTGGCGCCCACCGCTTCAAGAATGAGGAACGAGGCAGCACCGAACGCCGTGTTGGCCACGCGCCATTCGCTCCACTTGCGAAAGCGCTGCGGCGTGTAGCGCAGCGCGTAATCTTCCATGGTCTCGCTGCCGACCCAGCTGTTGTAGTCGCGGCGCACCTTGATGATGCGTTGTGGGGCCTCGCCCAGGGGTGCGGCGCTGACGGGGACGGGAATGGCGGACTCGGGGTTCACCCCAGGGCCGGTGCAGCTTTCATGCCACGGCTGCCGGAGTGACGGGCTTCTGCGAAACTGCAACGTCCATCACCGGACGGCCACTTTCAGCATGCGACAACTCTCCCCCCAGGGTCAGCAGACCCTCAATCACATCGCCCAGCGCCACGGCTTCAGTTTCGACGCCACGCTCTCCATGCTCGAATCCGTGATCAACGGCAACGGCAGCATGGCCCAGTTCAACCACCCCGAATTCAGCGGTTCGGGCCAGTGGATGCGCGGCGGCATGACCATGGTCTCGGACATGTTCAACAACTACCTGAAGGGCCGGGTCGACAACCTGTGCAGCGAGCTGTCCAACCTAATCGCCAACCAGCCGGACCTGCTGCGCAGCGGCAGCTTTCAAAGCCAGAGCCAGGGCGGCAGCGCCTACAACCAGATCCAGGCCAACCGCGCTGGCGACGGCGTGCAGGGCCAGGGCGAAAACGGATCACAGGTGAGCGGCTTCGGCGCCAACAGCCTGTTTGTGCCGCCCGCACCCGGCACCAGCGGCGACTGGTGGCCCGCCGACCTGCGCTGGCCCAACAGCACCGGCGCCCAGAACAACGTGCGCTACGCCTATTTCGCGCAGGCGCGGCGCCTGGCGATCGAAGTCCATGGCTCGGTGACGGTGTACGACACGATGGACCACCAGATCGGCAGTTTTTCGCAGCAACAATCCGCGGGCGGCACGCTGTCGTTCTCCAGCCAGTACGGCCTGATCGACGTGGACAGCCTGCCCGTGGTCTCGCGCGACGGCATGGCCGTGCCAGCCCAGGCGCCGCTGTCAGGCGGCTTCCAGCCCAACAACCCACCCGACACCGGTTCGCCCGACATTTTTGCCGCCATCGAACGCCTGGCCGGCCTGCACGCCAAGGGCCTGCTGACCGACACCGAATTCAGCACCAAAAAGGCCGAGCTGCTGGCCCGGCTCTGAGGCCAGGGGCACGGAATTTGCTCACAGGTTCCATCAACCGAACAAAGAACGCGCCATGGAACTGACCCCTCGAGAGAAAGACAAGCTGCTGATCTTCACCGCCGCCCTGCTGGCCGAGCGGCGCAAGGCGCGTGGCCTGAAGCTCAACTACCCCGAGGCCGTGGCCCTGATCAGCGCCGCTGTGATGGAAGGCGCTCGCGACGGCAAGACCGTGGCCCAGCTCATGAGCGAAGGCCGCAACGTGCTCACGCGCGCCGACGTGATGGAGGGCATTGCCGAAATGATCCCGGACATCCAGGTGGAGGCCACGTTCCCGGATGGCACCAAGCTGGTGACGGTGCACGATCCCATACCGTGACCCCCCGCGCCGCGCTCCGCGCGTCACCCCCCAGGGGGCGATGCGAGTGGCCCGGCGGAGCCGGTTCCACCGCATCCCCAGACTCAGACACTTCGCGCCGACCGCCTGTTTTTATTTGGAGCCCAGACATGAAATCGCTGCTCACCCTTTCCGCTGCCCTTGCGTCTCTGCCCGCCTTCGCCCATGACGGTCACGGCCTGTTCGGCAGCCACTGGCACCCCACCGACGCGCTGGGTTTTGTGGCGGTGGCCGGCCTGATCGCGCTGGCGGTCTGGCTCTCGAAGAAGTGAGGGGCGGCCATGATCCCCGGTGAATACTTGGTGGACGCGGGCGAACACGCCCT
This sequence comes from Hydrogenophaga sp. L310, assembly GCF_055703065.1. Classification (NCBI taxonomy): domain Bacteria; kingdom Pseudomonadati; phylum Pseudomonadota; class Betaproteobacteria; order Burkholderiales; family Comamonadaceae; genus Hydrogenophaga; species Hydrogenophaga sp. L310. Next base: position 367,594 of record NZ_JBVPZA010000003.1, on the reverse strand, counting down.
CAACCCCGGCCGACGCACGCTCACGCTGGTGGTGCAGAACACCGCCAACCGGCCGGTGCAGGTGGGCTCGCACTACCACTTTGCCGAAACCAACGGCGCGCTCGGCTTCGACCGCGATGCCGCCAAAGGCATGCGCCTGAACATCGCGGCCGGCACCGCCGTGCGCTTTGAGCCCGGGCAACAACGCACGGTGGAACTGGTGGACTTTGCCGGCGACCGTGTCGTGATCGGTTTCCGCGGTCTGGTGCAAGGCAAGGTCTGAAGACCGAACAACGCAAGGATTGAGCAGATGGCAAGCATCCCCCGCAGCGCCTACGCCGACATGTTCGGCCCCACCGTCGGCGACCGTGTGCGACTGGCCGACACCGGCCTGATCGTCGAGGTGGAAAAAGACTTCACCCTGGCCGCGGGCGGCTACGGCGAAGAAGCCAAGTTTGGCGGCGGCAAGACCATCCGCGACGGCATGGCGCAGTCGCAAAGAACCCGTGCCGAAGGCGCGGTGGACACGGTGCTGACCAACGCGCTCATCATCGACCACTGGGGCATCGTCAAGGCCGACATCGGCCTCAAGGGCGGCCACATCGTGGCCATCGGCAAGTCGGGCAACCCCGACACCATGCCGGGCGTGGACATCGTCATCGGCCCGGGCACCGAGGTCATCAGTTGCGAAGGCAGCATCGTCACCGCGGGCTGCATCGACAGCCACATCCACTTCATCTGCCCGCAGCAGGTGGACGAGGCCCTGGCTTCGGGCGTGACCACCATGCTCGGTGGCGGCACCGGCCCGGCCACCGGCACCTTCGCCACCACCTGCACGCCCGGCCCCTGGCACATCGAACGCATGCTTCAGGCGGCCGACGGCTTCGCCATGAACCTGGGTTTCCTGGGCAAAGGCAACACCAGCCGACCCGAACCCGCCCGCGAACAGATCAACGCCGGCGCCATCGGGCTGAAGCTGCACGAAGACTGGGGCACCACGCCCAGCGCCATCAGCAACTGCCTGGATGTGGCCGAAGAAACCGACACGCAGGTGGCGATCCACAGCGACACGCTCAACGAATCGGGCTTCGTGGAAGACACGATTGCGGCCACCAAAGGCCGCACGCTCTGCGCCTTCCACACCGAAGGCGCGGGCGGCGGCCACGCGCCCGACATCATCCGCGTGGTCGGCGAGGCCAACTTCCTGCCCTCCTCGACCAACCCGACCATGCCCTACACCGTCAACACGCTCGACGAACACGTCGACATGCTGATGGTCTGCCACCACCTGGACGCGGCCATCCCCGAAGACCTGGCCTTCGCCGAAAGCCGCATCCGCCGCGAGACGATAGCCGCCGAGGACATCCTGCACGACCTGGGCGCGATCAGCATCATGAGCAGCGACAGCCAGGCCATGGGCCGCGTGGGCGAGGTGGTGATCCGCACCTGGCAGACGGCCGACAAGATGAAAAGCCAGCGCGGCTCGTTGCCCGAAGACAGCAGCCGCAACGACAACTTCCGCGTCAAGCGCTACATCGCCAAATACACCATCAACCCAGCGATTGCACACGGCATGTCGCACATCATCGGTTCGCTGGAGGTGGGCAAATGGGCCGACCTGGTGGTCTGGAAACCCGCCTTCTTCGGCGTCAAGCCCGCCCTGGTCCTGAAGGGCGGCAGCATCGCGCTGGCCGCCATGGGCGACCCCAACGCCTCCATCCCGACGCCGCAGCCGGTGCACTACCGGCCGCAGTTCGGCGCCTTCGGCGGCGCACTCGCCAAGGGCAGCCTCACCTTTGTTTCGCAGGCCGGCCTGCGCGCGGGCGTGGGCGAACGCTACGGCCTGCAGAAAGCCACCGTGGCGGTGCAGAACTGCCGCAGCGTCACCAAGGCGAGCATGGTGCACAACAGCTACCTGCCGAAGATGGAGATCGACCCGCAGCGCTACACCGTGCGCGCCGACGGCGTGCTGCTGACCTGCGAGCCCGCCAGCCAACTTCCGATGGCGCAGCGATACTTCCTGTTCTGACCATCCCGACCTCTGCCATTCATGCTTCAAGCTTCCAAGCTCATCCCCCAGGCCCAGGGCCTCGCCCCGGTGTTGGTGCGCCGTGCCGCGCACATCGAACTGGATTGGGATGTGCGCCAGAAGAGCCGTTTTGACGCCACCGCGTCCGACGGCCGCAACGTGGGCGTTTTCCTGCCGCGCGGCACCGTGGTGCGCGGCGGCGATGTGCTGATCACCCAGGATGGCTCACTCATCCGCGTGGTCGCTGCGCCGCAAACCGTGCTGCGCATCACCGCCTGCACCGACCACCACCACGGCCACACGCACGACGGCGCCTTCGACCTCATGCGCGCCGCCTACCACCTGGGCAACCGCCACGTGCCCATCGAATTGCAGCCCGACCACCTCAAGATCGAACCCGATCACGTGCTGGCCGACATGCTGCGCGCCATGCACCTCACGGTGGTGGAAACCCGCGAACCCTTCGAACCCGAGGGCGGCGCCTACGTACAACACGCCAGCGGGCACGGCCATGCCCATGGCGGTCGGACACACGACCATGGCCACGCCGGCCACGCGCACGGGCACGGGCACCATGCCCACGGACACGACCACGCGGCAGGACATGAGCACGGCTGAGGCCGGCACCGCCTCATCGCCGAGCTCGACCGCCGGCCTGCTGCAGATCCTGTGGCTGGCCTCGCCGGCCCTGCCAGTGGGTGGCTTCTCCTACTCCGAAGGTCTGGAAGCCGCCGTGGACGCCGGGCTGGTGAGCGACGAAGCCAGTGCCGCGCAATGGCTCATCGACCAGTTGCACCTGGGCCTGGCGCGCGCCGATCTGGCTGTTGTCGCGCAGGCCATTCCCGCCTGGCGCACCGGCGATCTGGCCCGCATCCAGGCGCTCAACGCCTGGGTGCTGCAAACCCGGGAAACACACGAGTTCCGCCTGCAGACCGAACAGATGGGCCGCTCGATGCTGGAGTGGGCGCGTTGCCTGGGCGAACTCGGCGCGGGCGTGTTTGAGCGCCTGCAGTCGGCCAGGCTCAGCCCCGCCAGCTACCCCGTGGCCATGGCCTGCGCAGCGGCCAGCGCCGACACCAGTGTGCGCGACAGCCTGATCGGCTTTGCCTTCGGCTGGGCCGAGAACATGGTGCAGGCCGCCATCAAGTCCGTGCCGCTGGGCCAGAGCGCGGGCCAGCGCATGCTGGCGCGGCTGGCGCGCGAGATCCCGGTCGCCGTGGGCCACGCCATGGCGCTGGAAGACAGCGAACGCCAAGCCTTCACGCCCCTGCTCGCCATCCACTCGGCCCGCCACGAAACCCAATACTCCAGACTCTTCCGGTCCTGACTTTCCCCGTTCAGGCTGAGCTTGTCGAAGCCCCCACCAAGGTACACCCCATGAGCGCCCTGCACCACATCCCGAACCGCACCAAACACCTGCCCCCGCTGCGCGTGGGCATTGGCGGGCCTGTCGGTTCCGGCAAGACCACGCTGCTGGAGATGCTGTGCAAGGCCATGCGAGAGCGCTACGACCTGATCGCCATCACCAACGACATCTACACCAAGGAAGACCAGCGCCTGCTGACCGTCAGCGGCGCGCTGCCGGCGGACCGCATCATGGGTGTGGAGACCGGCGGCTGTCCGCACACCGCCATCCGCGAAGACTGCTCCATCAACCTCGAAGCGATCGACCGCATGCTGGCGGAACACCCCGACGCCGACATCGTGTTCATCGAGTCCGGCGGCGACAACCTCGCCGCGACCTTCAGCCCCGAACTGAGCGACCTCACCATCTACGTGATCGACGTCGCCGCGGGCGAAAAAATACCGCGCAAGGGCGGCCCCGGCATCACCAAGAGCGACCTCTTCGTCATCAACAAGACCGATCTGGCCCCGCACGTGGGCGCCGACCTGGAGGTGATGAAGGCCGACACCGCGCGCATGCGCCCCGACAGCGCGCGCCGCCCCTGGGTCATGACCAACCTGAAAACGCTGGACGGCGTGGACGAGGTGGTGCGTTTCATCGAAACCCGCGGCATGCTGCGCCAGGAAAACCCGGCCAGCGAAGCGGCCGCGACCTGATTCCCGCTCGATGGGCCGCGATCAGGCGGGCCACAGGCTAAAATCCTGCTCGCGACAACCGCATCCGGAGACGTGGGTGAGTGGTTTAAACCAGCAGTCTTGAAAACTGCCGACCCGCAAGGGTCCGTGAGTTCGAATCTCACCGTCTCCGCCAGCACACCATGAAAAACGGGCCCTCAAGGCCCGTTTTTGCTGTGCAACCCACCCCGCTGCCCATCCTGTCGAATCGCGCTGATCCGGAACATGCTGCGGGGTCGGCACCGCGGACACCGCAGCCCTGCCGGCGCCTGACGGGCGATCCACGTTGTGGATTGACGCTGCCGTCAACGAAAAGGCGGCCCCGCAGGGCCGCCATGCTGTGTCCAACGCACGTTCGATTTATTTGACGTTGGCCCAGGTCCGGCCCTTCTTGCGGTCATAGCGAAGGGAGACTTCGGATATCGAGCACAGATCGAAACCTTTCCACACAGCCTCCTCCTCGTCGTCATAGGTGACCTTCAGGTCCCATTTGCAGCCCTTGGAACCCTTCTCGAATTCGATGTCGACGCTCTCGCCGTTGTCGAGCAAATCTTGTCCCATGACGTCTTCCTCCCAGGCGTTGGACGCCGCGGAGGAAACATGGACCTCACTGATGACATAGCCTGTCTTGTTGACCAGGGTGAAGTCGAGGTTCTCCGCGAGCGCAGGCGCGGAAACGAACAGGGAAACGCAGCCGATTGCCAGCGCGGACAGGATTTTTTTCATTGCCATTTCTTTCATTTTTTGAGAACACACCTTGATTTGCCACCCGGCCCAAAGAAACGGGGGAGCGAAGCTCGGCGAAGGGTGGCGCTCCACGCCCATTGCAGCGGGTGTGTCGAACGCGACAGATGCATCCGGTGGCCGATGGTGCCAGCGAAACCCGACCCGCCGCAGCGCCTCGGCAACGTCGGACAGCGTTCGAACAGCCACCCCGATGAATGTACCAAACATTTTGTTGCATTTTGGGCATGGCTTGCTCCTGCAGGTTGGTGGCCGGTATCGGGCTTTGTGCTTTCTGGTGGGTGCTCATGCGGCGACCCCATTCAAGAATGCCCGGACGTCGCACATTAAAAATCGAGTGCACCTGTTCCCCAGCTCTATGGGCTTGGGGAACGTCGGGGCGTTCTTTGCTCGACGCCACACGGTGTTCAGGTGCACGTCAAGGACGTACGGAAAACCTCTCCGCCAACATGCCAGGAACAACGGACCCTCGCGGCCCGTTTTCCATGGCTCGCCCGACTCGAGGTTGAATGTGACCGGAGACGGAGGGTCGCCACCCGATAATCGGGCATGAGCCACCCCCCCAGCCACGACATCGGTGCACGCTCTTCAAGTGCGGTTCGTGCCGTGGGTCTGGGCGCGTCGGCCGGGGGACTGGCCGTGCTCGAGCAATTCCTGGCGCATGTCCCACTGTCGAGCGGTCTGGCCTACGTCGTTGTCCAGCATCTGGATCCCACGCAGAAAGCGATGCTCGTTGAACTTTTGCAGCGCTCAACGGCCATGCCGGTGCTGGAGGCGACCGACACGATGCGCCTTGAACCGGACGTCGTCTACGTGATTCCGCCGAACAAGGAGCTGACGGTGGCGGGGGGACTGTTGCACCTGGAAGAACCGGTTCAGCCCCGGGGCATGAGACTGCCCATCGATCTGTTTTTTTCATCGCTCGCACGCGACCAGGGAGAACAGTCGATTGGCGTGGTGCTGTCCGGCATGGGGTCAGACGGTACCCTGGGTTTGCAGGCCATCAAGTCGCAGGGCGGTTTGACGCTGGCGCAGTTGCCTGAGTCGGCGCAGTTCGACTCCATGCCCCAGAGTGCCATCGCCGCAGGTTGCGTCGATATCATCGGCCTGGCCTCCGATTTGCCCGATCGCATCATTCGCGTCATCGAAGAAAAGAACGGCATTCCCTCGTTGCCCGAGGGCAATGATGACGCCGGTGCGCAAGCGCTGGGAGCGATCTTGCGTTTGCTGAAAGAGCGCAGCAAACACGACCTCTCGGACTACAAACCCAGCACGCTGCGCCGACGCATCCAGCGACGCCTGGGCGTACACGGCTTGAGCACCCATGAGGCGTATGAACAGTTCGTGAGGGAGAACCCGCAGGAGCTGGACCTGCTTTTCAAGGAGATGCTCATTGGCGTGACCAGTTTCTTCCGCGATCCATCGGTCTGGCAGGCACTCAAGGACGTTGTCATGCCCACGCTGCTGGCGCGCTGTACGCCGGAAACCGCCTTGCGGGCCTGGGTGGTGGGCTGCTCCACGGGCGAAGAGGCTTTCTCCCTGGCCATGATCTTCAAGGAAGCGGTTGCAGCGATCGCTGGCGCGGAGCGTTGTTCACTGCAGATCTTCGCCACCGACCTGAGCCCCGATGCGATCAACGCAGCCCGCCGAGGCCACTATCCGCAGCGTATCGCGGACGAGGTCGATTCGACCCGGTTGGCCCGGTTTTTCACGGCTCAGGGCAGCGGGTTCCTGATCAACAACGAGATTCGGGAAATGGTGCTGTTCGCGCAGCACGATGTGATTCTCGACCCGCCGTTTACCCGGCTGGACCTGCTCTTGTGCCGAAATCTGATGATCTATTTCAATGCGACGCTGCAAAGTCGCCTGATGCCCCTTTTCAGCTACAGCTTGCGCGCTGGCGGTGCGCTGTTGCTGGGGGGCTCGGAGACCATCGGGAAATCGCATGCGCTTTTCACGCCGATCGATCAGAAGTCCCGGCTTTATTGGCGCACGGAAAATCCACTCAACGCTGGCTCGGTGTACTTTCCTACCAGCCCTCGCCGGGCGACGAACCGGCTTCCCCAGGAGTTCAAGGTGTCCCCTTCGACCGTGCTTCCCGCCAATCTGCAGACCCATGCCGAGCAAGTGCTGCTTCATGAGTTTTCCCCCGCCGCCGTGCTCGTCAACGACCAGGGCGACGTTGTCTACATCAATGGCAGCGTAGGCAAGTACCTGGAGCCAGCGTCCGGAAAAGCCAACTGGAACATCCATGTGATGGCCCGTCCCACCATCCGGACGCAGATTGCGGCAGCGCTGCGACAAGCCATTCAAGAAAAGGGCAGCGTGGAGGTGCGCGGTCTTCGGCTGGGCGAAGAGCCTGTCCAGACCTCACTGGATGTGACCGTCAAGGTGATGCAGGAGCCTCATTCGCTGGCTGGCCTGGTCATGATCGTCTTTCGCGAGGTGTTTGCGCCACCCACAGCCAAGCGCCGGCGCAGGACCGCGGAGGGTGTGCCAGACCCGCACATGGTCGAAGAACTGAAGCGCTGCAAGGACGAGATCCACGCCTTGCGCCAGGAGATGGGCGCTTCCGCGGAAGCGCTGCAGGCGGCCAATGAGGAGTTGCAGTCCACCAACGAGGAGCTTCAGTCGGCCAACGAAGAGCTGACCACCTCCAAGGAAGAATCGCAGTCGATGAACGAGGAGCTTCAGACGCTGAACCAGGAGCTGCAGACGAAACTGGACGACCTCGCTCTGGCGCAGAGCGACATGCAAAACCTGCTCAACAGCACGGACATCGCCACGCTGTTCCTTGACAGCGCCTTGAATGTACGTCGATATACCGAGCAGGTCACGCGCATCTTCCACCTTCGCGAAGGCGACATTGGCCGGCCTCTGACCGATCTGGCCAGCACGCTCAACTACCCCACGCTCAATGAAGATGCCCGACAAACACTCAAGACACTGAATTTGACCGAGAAAGAGATCACGACCTCTGATGGATTGTGGTTTCTGGTGCGAATCAAACCCTATCGAACGCTCGCCGACACCATCCAGGGGGTGGTGATCACGCTGATCGATATCACCGCGGCCAAAAAACTCGAAGCGCGCCTACGCAAGGAGTAGAGTGCAGACACCCTGTCGAGACATCACCTTTCGGAAGTATTCATGTCACAACTTGTTGAAACCTCTTCCTATCTGACGAGCTTGCGCGAGCGGGCGACGACCCAGTTGACGGACGGGATCCGAAGCGATCTCTCGCGCGCCAGCACATCGGAGGCGATGGCTGTGTTGTTCAAGCTCGCGTCCTCGCCCTCCACGGCAGGCGATGCCCTTGCGTTGCTGCACGAACTCCAGGTCCACCAGGTCGAAGTGGAGATGCAGGACGAAGAACTTCGCCGTTCCAGAATCGAGCTGGAAAGCGCCTTGATCCGCCAGACAACCCTCTTCGAACATGCGCCCGCAGCGTACCTGATCATCGACGAGGCCACCGTGCTGTGCGAAACCAACTTGGCGGGCGCCCGGCTGCTCGGCGCCGCGAGCAATGAATTGTTGGGTCGTCCGCTCGCCAGCTTCCTGTCGGCGGCCAGCGTCGAACAATTGCAAGAGATGCTCGCGCGGGCGCGGAATGGCGCCGTACCCGAGACCTGCGAGTTGCAGTTGTTGCCACAAGCCGGCGTCATTCGCCAGCTGCATGGCACTGCCGGCAGGGAAGACTCGTCAGCAAACTTCCTCCTGTTGCTGCTGGCGCTGCCGTCGCCAGGATAGGGACCACTCGACACCCCCTGCCAAGGGTATCGCCGGTGGCCCCGCCGTTTCAGACTTTCCCGGTAACACTGAAAACGGAAAAAGTCATTTTAAATCAATAACTTATAAACCACTCACAAAAGCAGGTGGCAGATGTTCGAGTTGCCTTCAGCGTCCGAGTGGTTCTTTGCATCAGGGTCATGGAACTATTCAATTAGCACTCCCTCTTAGTGAGTGCTAGTATTTATAAAAGACCGACCTTAGGAGGGTTCTTCTACATGACCACTGCACTACTTGCACCCGCGGCCTTGCCGTCCAGCACACTGGCTGTGTCCAGCCCATGGGCGAGCCGTTCGCTGACGCTGCCTGCGCTGGGCAACCTGGATGCCTACATTTCGGCCGTCAACCGCATGCCACTGCTGACGCTGGACGAGGAACAGGGCGCCGCGCGCCGCCTGCGCGACCACAACGATATCGACGCTGCCGGGCAACTGGTGATGTCGCACCTGCGGCTGGTGGTGTCGATCGCCCGCCAGTACCTGGGCTACGGCCTGCCACATGGTGACCTGATCCAGGAAGGCAACGTCGGCCTGATGAAGGCGGTCAAGCGCTTCGACCCCGAACAGGGCGTGCGTCTGGTGAGCTACGCCATGCACTGGATCAAGGCCGAGATCCACGAATACATCCTGAAGAACTGGCGCATGGTCAAGGTGGCCACGACCAAGGCCCAGCGCAAGCTGTTTTTCAACCTGCGCTCGATGAAACAGGGCTTCCGCGCCGAGGCGCTGGACGGCGACACGCACCGCGAGGCGTTTTCGGACGGCGAGGTGGACGTGGTCGCTCGCGACCTGAAGGTCAAGCCCGCCGAAGTGCGTGAAATGGAAACACGGCTTTCGGGTGGTGACGTGGTGCTGGACCCGAGCCCGGGCGACGATGGCGAAGACGGCTTCGGTCCCATTGCCTATCTGGCCGACGCCACCCACGAACCCACGGCGATGATCGAGTCGGCGCAGCGCGACGTGCTGGCCACGGAAGGCATTGCCACCGCCATGAGCGAGCTGGACGAGCGCTCGCGCCGCATCGTGACCGAGCGCTGGCTCAAGGTGAACGACGACGGCTCGGGCGGCATGACGCTGCACGAGCTGGCGGCCGAATACGGTGTGAGCGCCGAGCGCGTGCGCCAGATCGAGGTCGCGGCCATGAAGAAGATGCGCAAGGCGCTGGCCGCCTTCGCCTAAACCGGTCCAGTGCTGCGCCCAGGCCCCAGACGGCACCACGCCGGCTGGGGCTTTTTCACATCTGCGGGTGTCACAAACAGGTCACAACCCGCAGGCAATGGCCCCCGGTGCCAACTATGACCGCTCGTCCCGCAACCCGTGGCGACAGAATCGGGGGATGCTTGACACGAATCCGGTGGCCCGGGCACCCGCCCCGCACACCCGCACCCCTTTGCAAACACCCGCGCGCCATTTCATGGCGTGGCTGCTCTGGCTGACGCTGTCGCTGTGCGGCAGCGCATTCGCCGTGCCCGCCACCACCCCCTCCGGCCTGCCCCCGGTGGTCCTCGACGGCTCCATGAAAAGCGTGTCCCTGGCCCAGCGCAGTGCCTGGTGGGTGGACCCTGGAGGCCAGCTCACGGTGCAGGACGTGGAGCAGCGCCAGGCCGATCTGCCTTTCGGCTTGCGTGCGTGGCAACACCGCCTGCGGCTGGAAGGCAAGGCCGCGCTCTGGATCGGCTTCACCGCCTGGAGCCAGGACAACCGCTCGCACTGGGAGCTGGAGCTGGCGCGCTCGGGCACCGACCGCGTCAGCCTGTTCCACCGCAACGCCGACGGCAGCTGGCTTGAGCAGCACGCAGGCGACCGTTTGCCAGTCAGCGCCTGGGCGTCTCCCGACCGCTATCCCGTGTTCAAGCTGGCCCCGCGCAGCGATGCGCCGGTGGCCTACTGGGTGCGCATCGAACACGCGCGCGTGCCGTTCTCGGGCGAGCTGTTCATCCACAGCCACGACCAGTTGCGCGAGCAGCGCATCCTGCAGCAGTTCATGCTGGGCGCCTATTTCGGCATGACCTTGCTGCTCGTCGTCGTGGCGGTGGCCAACGCGCTGGTGTTCCGCGACAGCAGCTTCGCCGCCTACGCGATCTACATCACGCTGCTGGGGCTCTCGCTGGCCGCCTCGCTGGGGGTGGGGGGGCAGTTCCTGTGGCCCGATTTCGCGCGCTGGAACGGCGCGGCCGAGTTTGTGCTGATGCCGCTGGCGGCGGTGGCCGGGCTGCTGTTCGTGCGCCACCTGGTGCAACCGCGGCGCATCGGGCGCTGGCTGAACCGCCTATCGCTCACCCTGGCCGCGGCGATGCTGGGCCTGGTGGCCTGGGACCAGGCGGCCCCGTCCCAGTGGAGTCTCGAGGCCATCACCACCACCGGCGCGCTGACCATGCTGCTGGTTTTCGTCATGCTCTGGACCGCCTGGCGCAGCCGGGAGGGCTGGGCGCGCTGGATCGCGCTGGGCATCCTGCCGGTGCTGCTGGCCGGCGCGCTGCCGGTGATGCGCAACTTCGGGCTCATCTCCTCGGGCTTTCTCCCGCAGTACGGCCTGGTGATCGCCGCAGCCTTCGAAGCGCCCTTGCTGATCTATGGCCTGCTGCAGCGCTCGTCCATGCAACACGAGTCGCAGGCCCGTGCCAAGGCGCTGGCGCTGACCGAGCCGCTCACCGGCCTGACCAACCGCCACAACTTCATGCTGCGCCTGCACGAGAGCCTGATCCGCGCCCAGCGCTACCGCCACCGCAGTGCGCTGTTGCTGATCGATCTGGACAACCACACCTGGTTCGATCAGGAACACGGCAGGGAGGTCGCCGACAGTGCCCTGGTGCTCACGGGCTCGCTGCTGCGCTCGGTCGCGCGGGATGTGGACACCGCCGCCCGGGTTGATGACCACAGCTTTGCCTTGTTGATGGAAGGGCCGGTCCGCTCGGCGCAGGCGGTGGCCGCGGCCACGAGCATCGTTGCGGGTGGCCTGCGCCCGTCTTCGCAACTGCCCGTGGGGACCACGCTGCGCTGCAAGGTGGTGGTGGCCCTGCTGCCCGAGGAGACGCTGGGTCTTCAGGAGAATGCCCAGGCGCACCTGGACTGGCTGCGCATCGCGCTGGACGAGTTGAAGAAAACCCCGCACAAGAGCATCCAGACGCTCAACTGCTGAAGCCTCTCAGGGAGTGAGTTCGACCAGTTCGATGGTCGGCATCACCGCCAGGCGCGCCGGCAAACCGATGGTCCCGATCCCGGGCGTGACCAGAAGTGTCCCCGCCGCCGTGTCGTAGAGGCCGTTCCACCAGGGCTGCCGCGTGTTCGTGTTGCGCAGCACCCAGGGGGTGAGACCGGGAATCCAGATCTGTCCGCCGTGCGTGTGTCCGGCCACCGAAAGGTGGGCGGCACCCGGCGGCAGCAGCGCCACCGTGTCGGGCTGGTGGGTCACCACCAGGCGGTTGCCCGGACCCGTGGCGGGTCCGGAGGCCTCGGGCCAGAGCGCGCGAATCTGCGCCTCGGGCCGGCCACCCCAGCCATCGTCCAGCCCAACCAGCTCCCAGCCTTTCCAGGCAAGGCGCCTTCCTTCCAGCAATTGCACGCCATGGGTTTGCAGCGCATCACGCAGCGGCTGGGTCAGGTCCGGACCGGGCGCTTCGACATCGTGGTTGCCGAGCACGCCAAACACCGGATGCCGGATGGCCGCCAGCGGGGCCAGACCGGTCTTCAGGTCCCGCCGGGGTTCATGGGTCCAGTCGCCGGCGACCAGCACCGCATCCACCTCCAGCGCGTTGAGCTGGCGCACCAGGCGTTCGAGCTGGTGATCGCGGAAGAACAGGCCCCAGTGAATGTCGGCGATGACGGCCAGGCGCACCGGCTCGGCGCCTGGGGGCAAGCCGATGATCGTCGTCTGTCGCACCCGCGAAAGACCGGGCTCCACCAGCGAGGACCACAGCCCCACCACAACCAGCAAGGCCGCCACCCCGGCCTTCCAGCGCAGGAACCCGCGCCCGGTCACCGCGACCCCCACCAGACCGATCAGCAGGAAAGGCCCGGCCAGCCGGGGCGCCCAGTAGAGCCAGAGCATCACCAGGTTGCGCAACCAGTAACCGGGCGTGTGCCAGCGGTCCTGGTAGTCCCAGAGGCTGACGGCCAGGGCCAGCGCCAGGCCCAGGGCGAACAGCCGCCAGACCCAGCGCAGCGCCCGGCTCATGGGCGGCATGTGGGCGTTCGCGTCAGGCCTCTCGGCGCAGCGCGGGGAAGAGGATCACGTCGCGGATGCTGGGGCTGTCGGTCAGCAGCATCATCAGGCGGTCGATGCCGATGCCGCAGCCGCCGGCCGGCGGCATGCCGTACTCCAGTGCGCGGATGAAGTCGGCGTCGTAGTACATGGCTTCTTCGTCACCACCGTCCTTGGCCGACACCTGCGCGTGGAAACGTGCGGCCTGGTCTTCGGCGTCGTTCAGTTCCGAGAAGGCGTTGCCGAATTCGCGGCCGGTGATGTAGAGCTCGAAGCGTTCGGTCACCTCGGGACGGTCGTCGTTGGCGCGCGCCAGCGGTGAAATTTCCGTCGGGTGCTCCATGATGAAGGTCGGGTTCCAGAGCTTCTCTTCCACCGTCTCTTCGAAATACAGCACCTGCAGGCTGGCCAGGCTGCGCGTGCTGAGCTGGTGTTTGGCTTCGGTCATGCCCAGCTGCTTCAGCGCGGGAATCAGCCACCCGGGGTTGTCCACGCCCTCGCCCGCCTCGGTGTATTTCAGGATCGCTTCGCGGATGGTCAGGCGCTCGAACGGTGAATAAACGTCCACCGGTTTGCCGTTGTAGCTCAACGGCGTGTCGCCGTGCACCTGGCGCACCACGTGGCGGATCAGCTGCTCGTTGAAGTCCATCAGGTCGTGGTAGTTCCAGTACGCCGCGTAGAACTCCATCATGGTGAACTCGGGGTTGTGGCGGACGCTGATGCCTTCGTTGCGGAAGTTGCGGTTGATCTCGAACACGCGGTCAAACCCCCCCACCAGCAGGCGCTTGAGGAACAGCTCGGGCGCGATGCGCAGGAACATCTCCTGGTCGAGCGCGTTGTGGTGCGTCTTGAAGGGCTTGGCATTGGCGCCACCGGGAATGGGGTGCAACATCGGCGTTTCCACTTCGAGGAAGCCGTGGCTGACCATGAAGTCGCGGATGCTGGACAGCGCCTGGCTGCGGGTGACGAAGCGCTTGCGGGCGCTCTCGTCGGTCATCAGGTCCACATAGCGTTGGCGGTACTTGATTTCCTGGTCGTGGATGCCGTGGAACTTGTCGGGCAGCGGGCGCAGGCTCTTGGTGAGCAGGCGGATCTGGTCAGCGTGGATGGTCAGCTCGCCGGTGCGCGTGCGCATGAGCACGCCTTCGGCGGCGATGATGTCGCCCAGGTCCCAATGCTTGAAGGTCTCCAGCATCGGTGCGCCCACGCTGTCGGTGTTCAGATAGATCTGGATGCGGCCGCCGCTCGGACCAAACGACGCATCCTGCAAGGTGGCGAAGCTGGCCTTGCCCATCACGCGCTTGAGCATCATGCGGCCCGACACGCAGGCGCGCACCGGCGTGGCCTCCAGCGATTCCTTGGTGGCTTCAGCGTGTGTGGCAAACAGCGCCTCGGCCTTGTCCACCGGCTTGAAGTCGTTCGGGAACGCCACACCCTCGCCGCGCTGCTGCGCATCGCGCAAGGCTTTGAGCTTCTCACGCCGCTCCGCAATCAGCTGGTTGTCGTCGGTGGCGGGGGTGGCGTGGGCGTGTTCGGTGGTCATGGTGTGGGGCAAGAAAAAACGGGCTGCGCCTGAAGAAGCGCAACCCGCTATTGTAAGTTCCGGTGCGAAGGTCCCCAAACCCAGAACGCGGTGGAACCGGCTTTGCCGGGCCGCTCGCGTTGCCCCCTGGGGGGGGTGACGCCGCAGGCGGCGCGGGGGGGTGTCAATGTCCCAGATAGGCTTCGCGGACCTTGGGATCCACCAGCAGGTCCTGGCCGGTGCCGGTCATGGTGATTTCGCCGGAATCCATCACGTAGCCCCGGTTGGCGATCTGCAGCGCGCGCTGGGCGTTCTGCTCCACCAGCAGGATGGTGACCCCCTGGGCCGAGACGTCGCGCACCACCTCGAAGATCTTGTCCACCATGATGGGCGACAGGCCCATGGAAGGCTCGTCCAGCAGCAGCACCTTGGGCTGGCTCATGAGCGCACGCGCCATGGCCAGCATCTGCTGCTCGCCGCCGCTCATCGTTCCGGCCAGCTGGTCCTTGCGCTCTTTCAGGCGCGGGAAGATGCCGAACATGCGCTCGATGTCGTTGGCGATGCCCGCCTTGTCCTTGCGGATGTAGGCGCCCATCTGGAGGTTCTCGGTGATGCTCATCCGGGTGAACACGCCCCGGCCTTCCGGCACCATGGCCAGCCCCAGCCGGACCAGGTCCCAGGCACCGCGGCCCTTGATGCTCTGGCCCAGGTATTCGATGTCGCCGCCTTCAAAGGCCAACGAACCGGTCACCGCCTTCATGGTGGTGGTCTTGCCCGCGCCGTTGGAGCCGATGAGCGAGATCAGCTCGCCCTCGCGCACTTCCAGGTCGACGCCCTTGACGGCCTTGATGCCGCCGTAAGAAACCTTCAGGCCGCTGATTTTGAGTAGTGTGTTTGCCATGTTCTTGTGTCCTCAGCTTCCGCCCGTGCCCAGATAGGCCTCGATCACTTTCGGGTCCTTCTGCACATCGGCCGGTGTCCCGGAAGACAACTGCTTGCCGTAATCGAGCACCGTCACCCGGTCGCAAAGGCCCATCACCAGCTTCACGTCGTGTTCGATCAGCAGGATGGTGCGGTTGTCCTTGCGGATGCGGTCGATCAGTTCGCGCAGCAGCACCTTTTCGGTGGCGTTCATGCCGGCGGCAGGCTCGTCCAGCGCGATCAGCTGCGGATCGGTGGCCAGGGCGCGCGCGATCTCCAGTCGGCGCTGGTCGCCGTAGCTCAGCGTGCGCGACTTGTAGTCAGCGAACTTGGCGATACCCACGTAGTCGAGCAGCTCGCGGGCCCGCTCCCTGATTTGCGCTTCTTCGCGCTTGAAGCCGGGCGTGCGGAACACCGCACCGACCAGGCCGGAATGGGTGCGCACATGGCGCCCCACCATCACGTTTTCCAGCGCCGTCATTTCGGCGAACAGGCGGATGTTCTGGAAGGTGCGCGCGATACCGGCCTTGGCCACTTCGTGCACAGCCGAGGGCGTGTAGGGTTTGCCCGCCAGTTCAAACGTGCCGCTGTCGGGCGTGTACAGCCCGGTCAGCACGTTGAAAAACGTGGTCTTGCCAGCGCCGTTGGGTCCGATCAGGCCGTAGACCTGACCGCGCAGGATTTCAATGCCCACATCGCTCAGGGCCTGCAGGCCCCCGAAGCGTTTGGAGACGTTGGCGACTTTGAGAATGGTTTCAGACATGCAACTTGACTCCGCTCATTTCGCCAGCGATTTGCCGTGTTCCGGCGAGGGCCACAAGCCCTTGGGACGGATCAGCATCACCACCACCATGGCCAGCGCAATCAGCAGCTGGCGCAGAATTTCAGGGCCCAGGCGACCACCGGTCCATTCGGTCAGAGGACCGGCCACGTGGCGCAGCACCTCCGGCAAACCGGCCAGCAACAGGGCCCCCAGAATCACGCCAGGGATGTGGCCAATACCACCCACCACCACCATCGCCACGACCATCACCGACTCCATCAGCGAGAAGGATTCGGGCGACACGAAGCGCTGGAACGAAGCGAACAACACGCCCGAGACGCCACCAAACGTGGCGCCCATGCCGAAAGCCAGCAGCTTGAGGTTGCGCGTGTTCAGGCCCATGGCCTTGGCGGCGATTTCGTCTTCACGGATGGCCATCCAGGCGCGGCCGATGCGCGAGTCCTGCAGGCGGTAGGAGAGGATCACCGCCCCCACCACGAAAAACAGGAACAGGTAGTAATACAGCGTGACGGGCTGGAAGGTGTAGTCACCGATGGTCAGGCGCTTGCCCAGGTCCAGGCCAAAGACCGAGATGGTGTCGATCTGGCTGATGCCCTTGGGGCCGTTGGTGATGTTCACCGGGCGGTCCATGTTGAGCAGGAAGATGCGGATGATCTCGCCAAAACCCAGTGTGATGATGGCCAGGTAATCACCCCGCAACTTGAGCGTGGGCGCACCCAGGATGACCCCCACAATGCCCGCGACCCCCGCCGCCAGGATCATCACCAGCCAGATGCTGATGTGGATACCGTTGGGGAACATGGCCGCGATGGCCGGGAAGGTGTCGGTGAGGTGGGGCGAGCCCACCAGAGCGAAGATGTAACCCCCCACCGCGAAGAAGGCGATGTACCCCAGGTCCAACAGGCCGGCGTAACCAACCACGATGTTCAGGCCCAGCGCCAGCAGCACGTAGAGCAGCGCGATGTCGACAATGCGCACCCAGGAGTTGCTCCCGGTCGATTGCAGGATGATGGGCAACAACAGCAGCGCGACAGCGCCCAGCAGGTAGGCGATGAGTTTTCCGGATTTGGTGTTCATCATGATGTGTTCCTTGACCCTCAGGCCCGGTCGGCCACACGCTCGCCCAGCAGCCCGGACGGCCGCAACGTCAGCACCAGGGCCAGCACGATGAAGGCGAAGATGTCGGTGTACTGGCTGCCCAGCACGCCGCCGGTCAGCTGGCCCAGGTAGCCCGCACCCAGCGACTCGATCAGACCCAGGGCGACGCCGCCCACCACCGCACCGGCCAGGTTGCCGATGCCGCCCATGACGGCAGCCACGAAGGCCTTCAGGCCGGGCATGAAGCCCATGGCATGCTGCACCGTGCCATAGTTCGATGCCCACATCACGCCTGCGATGGCCGCGAGCATGGCGCCGATGATGAACGTGGCGGAAATCACCATGTCGGGCTTGATGCCCATGAGCGCCGCCACGCGCGGGTTCTCGGCCGTGGCCCGCATGGCGCGGCCCAGGTTGGTCCGGTTGACCAGCCACATGAGGAAAGCCAGCGTGATGACCGTGGTGGCCAGGATGGTGATCTGTGTCACCGAGATCACGGCACCGGCGAACTCGATCGGCTCACGCGAAAGGGTCGACGGGTAGGACTTCGGGTTCGGCGCCCAGATGATCATGGCAAAGGTCTGCAACAGCAGCGACATGCCGATGGCGGTGATCAGCGGCGCGAGCCGCGGGGAATTGCGCAGTGGCCGATAGGCCAGCTTCTCGATCGTGAAGTTCAGCACGCCACAGACCACCATGGCGATCAGCGTGGCCACCAGCAGCAAAAGCCAGCCAGGCATGCCGGCCCAGGCACTCGACATCCAGCCGATCAGCGTCCAGCTGGTGAGCGCACCCACCATGAGCACGTCACCGTGCGCAAAGTTGATCAAGCCGATGATGCCGTACACCATGGTGTACCCCAGCGCCACCAGCGCATACATACTGCCCAGAACCAGGCCGTTGATGATCTGCTGCAGCAAAACGTCCATACAAACTTCTCCGTGTTTTTCCAGCCAGGCGGGTGCCTGGTCTGTCTGCCTTGAGTTAGCAAAAAACCCGCCAGGCTCGACCTTGAAACAGGACAGACTGCGGGTTGGTGGGCGGATTGTAGCTAGGCGTTTCAGAGGGTCCGATGCGTGTAAGCCCTTATGCGGCGCGGGTTTACCCTGATTTTTGATTTTCCCGCGCGGCTGCATCAGCGCGAATCGCGCTGCATTAGTTATTCTGATTATTCAGTTTTTTGAGTTCGCGCAGCTTATCGGCGATGCGGATTTCTAGGCCACGCTCGACCGGACGGTAAAAATCAGGCCCGGCCATGCCATCGGGCAGGTAGCGTTCACCCGCCGCGAAGCCGCCCGCCTCATCGTGGGCATATCGGTAGCCTTTTCCGTAGTCCAGCTCCTTCATGAGCTTGGTGGGTGCATTGCGCAGGTGCATGGGCACCGGGCGCGTGCCGTCCTTCTTCACGAACGCCTTGGCTTCGTTGAAGGCCTTGTAGACCGCGTTGGACTTGGGCGCAACGGCCAGGTAGACCACACATTCGGCCAGCGCCAGCTCGCCTTCCGGCGTGCCCAGGCGCTCGTACACCTCGGCCGCGTCCAGCGCCAGACGCAGCGCGCGCGGATCGGCCAGGCCAATGTCTTCACTGGCCATGCGGATGAAGCGGCGCGCCATGTAGCGCGGGTCGGCACCGCCGTCGAGCATGCGCACGAACCAGTACAGCGCGGCGTCCGGGTCGGAACCGCGCACGCTTTTGTGCAGGGCGCTGATGGTGTCGTAGAACTGCTCGCCACCTTTGTCGTAGCGACGCATGCGCTCACCCAGCACACGCATCAGCCAGGCGTCCGTCACCTCGGCGAGTTTCTCGCGCGTGGCCGCCACCGCCAGCGTCTCCAGCGTGTTGAGCAGGCGGCGGGCATCGCCATCGGCGTAGGCGATCAGGCGGTCGGCGGCGGCGGTTTCAACCGGGGGCACTGCACCGATGCCTTGCGCCCGGGCGATCAGCTGGCGCAGATCGTCTTCGCCCAACGGCTGCAGCACATAGACCGCCGCGCGTGACAGCAGCGCCGAGTTGACTTCGAACGAGGGGTTTTCGGTGGTCGCGCCAATGAAGGTGAACAGCCCGCTTTCCACATGCGGCAGAAAGGCGTCCTGCTGGCCCTTGTTGAAACGGTGCACCTCGTCGACAAAAACGATGGTGTGTTGCGCCTGAAGCCCATCGCGTGCGGCCTGAGCCTGCTCCACCGCCTCCCGGATATCTTTCACGCCGCCCAGCACCGCGCTGATGGTGATGAACTGGGCATCAAAGGCATCGGCCATGAGCCTCGCGATGGTGGTCTTGCCCACACCCGGCGGACCCCAGAGGATGCAGCTGTGTGGCTGGCCCGATTCGAACGCGAGCCGCAATGCCATGCCCTCACCCAGCAGGTGGTGCTGCCCGATCACCTCGGCCAGCGTGCGCGGGCGCAGGCGCTCGGCCAGCGGCGTGTGCGGCGCGGCGTGTGAACTCAAAGACCTGCTTTCAAGGCGGTGTGCACGCTCAGGGCCGGATCACATCGGCGCCGACAGGCGGCTGAAAGCGAAACCGCTCCGCCTTCATCGGCGCGTTGTCCTGCCACTGGTTGAAGGTCAGCACCGAGCGCTGGCCCAGGCTGTCGGCGATCTCCAGCGCGGCGAGCTGGCCCTGCCGGAAGCCGACGCGCACGCTCTGCAACTGTCCGTCCTTGTTGCGCGGGCGGGCCTCCAGCCATTCCAGGCCCTCCGCGGCGGGCGCCGCCTTGAGCTCAAACACTTCGGACAGGGCACGCAGATCGGTGCCCGCCGCGATCAGGGCCGCGGGGGTGCTGCCGAGCACCTCCTGCTGCTTGCGCGCCGTCACCTGGTTCAGGTCCACGTCGTACAGCCACAGCGTCTGGCCATCGGCCACGATGGTCTGTTCGAAAGGCTTTGTGTACTCGAAGCGGAAACGGTTGGGCCGCAGGAATTCAAAGCGCCCGCTCGACGTCTTGCGGCGCGCCACGGTTTCACCGTTGCGCACCGGCGAGGTCACCACCTGGGTGAAGCCGGCCTGCGCACTGCCCACCTCGCTCAGGAAGGTTTCTAGGTCTTTCAGGCCGTCGGCCTGTGCGGGCAAGGTTGTGAATGTCAGGGCAGTGACCGTGGTCACCGTGGTAAACAATTTTTTGATCATGTGGATTGGGACCCGGCCGCGGCCACAAGGTTCAGGCCCGAACATCATTCACCGCGCGAAGGCACCAGAATATCGCGTTGACCGCTGGAGGTCAGTGCACTGACCATGCCCGCTTTTTCCATGTCTTCCAGCAGACGCGCGGCGCGGTTGTAGCCGATCTTCAGCTTGCGCTGCACATAGGAGATGCTGGCCTTGCGGTCCTTGAGCACGATCTCCACCGCCTGGTCGTACAGGGCGTCTTTTTCGTTGCCGTCGCCACCGCCCTCACCGAACATGTCACCCCCCTCACCATCGCTCGCCGGACTCTCCAGCACGCCGTCGATGTAGTTGGGTTCACCACCCTGCTGCTTCAGATAGGCCACCACGCGGTGCACCTCTTCGTCGCTCACAAACGCGCCGTGCACCCGAACAGGGAAGCCGGTGCCGGAAGGCATGTAGAGCATGTCGCCCATGCCCAGCAGGCTTTCGGCGCCCATCTGGTCGAGGATGGTGCGGCTGTCGATCTTGCTGCTGACCTGGAACGACAGGCGGGTGGGAATGTTGGCCTTGATCAGGCCGGTGATCACGTCCACGCTGGGGCGCTGCGTGGCCAGGATCAGGTGGATGCCGGCGGCGCGCGCCTTCTGCGCCAGGCGGGCGATCAGTTCTTCGATCTTCTTGCCCACCACCATCATCAGGTCGGCCAGCTCGTCGATCACCACCACGATGTAGGGCAGGCGTTCGAGCGGTTCCGGCTGTTCGGGGGTGAGGCTGAACGGGTTGCCGATGATTTCACCACGCTCCTTGGCCTCGTCGATCTTCACGTTGTAGCCCGCAAGGTTGCGCACGCCGAGCTTGCTCATGAGCTTGTAGCGCTTCTCCATCTCGGCCACGCACCAGTTCAGTCCGTTGGCGGCGTGCTTCATGTCGGTGACCACGGGGGCGAGCAAATGCGGAATGCCTTCGTAGACACTCATCTCCAGCATCTTGGGGTCGATCAGCAAGAGGCGCACGTCCTTGGCATCGGCCTTGTAAAGCAGCGACAGGATCATGGCGTTGATGCCGACCGACTTGCCCGAACCGGTGGTGCCGGCGACCAGGCAGTGCGGCATCTTGGCCAGGTCGGCCACGATGGGCTGGCCACCGATGTCCTTGCCCAGGCCCATGGTGAGCAGCGACTTGGCGTCGTTGTAGACCGGCGAGCCCAGGATCTCGCTCAGCTTGATCATCTGCCGCTTGGCGTTGGGCAGTTCCAGCGCCATCAGGTTCTTGCCCGGAATGGTCTCGATCACACGGATCGACACCAGGGACAAGGAGCGCGCCAGATCGCGCCCCAGGTTCACGATCTGCGAGCCCTTGACCCCCGTGGCCGGCTCGATTTCGTAACGGGTGATCACCGGACCGGGTGCTGCGGCCACCACGCGCACGTCGACGCCAAAGTCCTTGAGCTTCTTCTCGATCAGGCGGCTGGTCATCTCCAGCGTCTGGCTGTCCACTCCCGCCTGGTGCAATGGCGCACTGTCCAGCAGATCCACCTGCGGCAGCTTGCTGTCGGGCATCTCGACGAACAAGGGCTTCTGGCGTTCCTTGGCCACACGCTCGCTCTTGGGCACATCCACCAGTGTGGGCTCGATCAGGACCGGGGTGGGGTGGTGCTCTTCGCTCTCGACGCGCTCGACCTTGACCACTTCTTCGCGCGCTCGCGCAGCCATCTCCCCGATGCGCTGGTCTTCGACCGCCTCGCGTTTTTCGCGGCGCGATTCGAACCAGTTGTCCAGCCAGGCGCCCAGGTGCTCGGCCCATTGCCCCCAGGAAAACCGGAACACCCTGGGCAGGCAGATCACGAGCAAAGCCAGCATGGCCAGCGCCGAGCCGGTGAAACCCAGCCAGCGCACCGCAACGGGTCCGAGCGCATGACCCAGCACGCCCCCCACGGTTCCCGGCAGATGCGGCTCCAGCCGATACAGGCGACTCCATTCCAGCACCCCACTCGCGCTCAGCAACACCAGCAACGCCAGCACATAGGCCAGACGACGCGCCCAAGGGGTTTGCCACCAGTGCACAGCCCCATGCGCATCCCGCGAGACGGCCTGGGGTTGCTGGCCACGCAACCGCCCGGCCAACGCCGACAGCCAGGCCCGCAAACCGGCGAAAAAACACCACCAGACCGACCAGCCCAACAGGTAGTAGCTCGCATCGGCCAGCAGCGCGCCCAGATGGCCGCCCCAGTTGCCCACTTCGGCCCGAGACCCGGTCGTGCTCCAGGCCGGATCAGCCAGCGAATGGCTGAGCAACGCGAGGAGCCAGAAGGCCAGGACTGCAGCACCTACCACCAGCCCAATCTCCTGGGTGAAACGGGCCATACCTCCAGGCGTGGCTTGAGCCCGGTCGGCATTCAGTGTATTGAGTGAATAAGTCATGGTCCTTGCTGCGGTTCGGCAACAAGCTTACCCCAAGCCCACCCGGGCCAGGAGCCGGTAAACCGGTAACAGGTGCAGCGATTGGCCGGGAGAATCCGGGTCGCGACCAGCGCAGCCCACGCAGGGGCTTCAGCCCAGCGTGTTGAGCCGTTCCTTGACCACGGTGGTGCCGTCTTCGCCCACCTCGATGAACCCCCGGTCTTCCAGGTCTTTCATGACCCGGCTGACCATTTCTCGCGATGCACCGATCATCTTGGCCACATCCTGGCGGGACACCCGTTCCCGAATCACCAGTTGCCCGTCCTTGTCGGGTCGCGCGAACTCCAGCAAGGCCCGGGCCACGCGGCCGTAAACATCCATCAACGCCAGGGACTCGATCTTGCGGTCGGCATAACGCAGGCGCTGCACCAATCCTTTCATCACCGCATAGGCCATGGAGGTGTTTTCGGGCAGGCAACGGGCGAACTCCGGCCGCCCCAGAATCAACACATCGGTCTGCACCTCGGCACGGACCGTGGCCGAATGCGGCTGGTTGTCGATCAGGCTCATCTCGCCCACATAGTCGCCCGGGTTCATGGTGGCCAGGATGACTTCCCGGCCACGCACATCGGTGGTGACCACACGAGCGCGCCCCGTCAGCACGATGGCCAGAAAATTGGACTTCTTGCCCTGTTCAACGATGCACTCGCCGCGCTTGAAACGCCGTTTGATGACCGCATCTGCAACAGACTCGGCCTGCGCCTGCGTCAGCGTGGAAAACAGCGGGACCCGGCGAATCAAATCCAGATTGGACAGGATGGACATGCGTATATACCTCTGGTCAGACTGCGGATGCAGCGCTCTTCCCTACAATGCTTCGAAAGACCGGACGCCCGCATGGCGAAAGACGCCAAGGCCCCAAACGCGTCGCAATGAATCTCAACTCTAAACCACACACCCCCACTCTTTGATGGGGATTTGCACCATGAAGCACACCAAAGTTCTTATTCTAGGTTCCGGCCCCGCGGGCTACACGGCTGCAGTGTATGCGGCACGTGCGAACCTGAACCCGGTGCTGATCACCGGCATCGCCCAGGGTGGCCAGCTCATGACCACCACCGACGTGGACAACTGGCCGGCCGACGTGGATGGCGTGCAGGGCCCGGAACTGATGCAGCGCTTCCAGGCACACGCTGAACGCTTCAAGACCGAGATCGTTTTCGACCACATCAACGCAGTCGACTTTTCCAAACGTCCTTTTGTGCTCAAGGGTGACAGTGGTGAATACAGTTGTGATGCCCTGATCATCGCCACCGGTGCCTCGGCCAAGTACCTGGGCTTGCCCTCTGAAGAAGCCTTCATGGGCAAGGGCGTGAGCGGTTGCGCCACCTGCGACGGCTTTTTCTACCGCGAGCAGGACGTGGCGGTGGTGGGCGGCGGCAACACGGCCGTCGAAGAAGCCCTGTATCTGTCCAATATCGCCCGCAAAGTCAGTCTGGTGCACCGTCGCGATACGTTCAAGGCCGAACCCATCCTGGTCGACAAGCTGATGGAGAAAGTCGCCGCGGGCAAGATCGAGCTCAAGACCCATTTCACGCTCGACGAGGTGTTGGGCGACCAGAGCGGCGTGACCGGCGTGCGGCTGAAAAGCGTGAAAACCGGCGAGACCGAAGACCTCAAGCTCACCGGCTGCTTCATCGCCATCGGCCACAGCCCCAACACCGACATCTTCAAAGGCCAACTGGAGATGAAAGACGGCTACATCGTCACGCAATCCGGGCTCAAGGGCATGGCCACCATGACCAGCGTGCCTGGCGTGTTTGCGGCCGGCGACGTACAGGACCATGTGTACCGCCAGGCCATCACCAGCGCCGGCACCGGCTGCATGGCGGCACTCGACGCCCAGCGTTTTCTGGAGCAGAACGAGGCCTGAGGGCACCCCGCCGGGCGGCGCTGGCCAGACCAACCTGCCCGCGCTATAATTCAAGGCTTTGCTGCGAATGGCCGGTTTTGGTCGT
This sequence comes from Hydrogenophaga sp. L310, assembly GCF_055703065.1. Lineage (NCBI taxonomy): Bacteria > Pseudomonadati > Pseudomonadota > Betaproteobacteria > Burkholderiales > Comamonadaceae > Hydrogenophaga > Hydrogenophaga sp. L310. The sequence goes on along the minus strand of NZ_JBVPZA010000003.1, from coordinate 342,923 downwards.
GCGCTACAAACTTGGGTTACCGCCACCCTTTTCTGGCGAGGTGAGGCTGGGTTGCCAGATGCGGAACGGGAATACCGTCTCCAGCGTCCTGCGTGACCGGCTGTATAAAAGTATCGGAGTGTCCTCATGGCACGCGTCTGCGACGTCACGGGCAAGAAGCCCATGGTCGGGAACAATGTTTCCCACGCCAACAACAAAACCAAGCGCCGGTTCCTGCCGAACCTGCAATACCGCCGTTTCTGGGTCGAAAGCGAAAACCGCTGGATTCGCCTGCGCGTGTCGGGTGCTGCCCTGCGCCTGATCGACAAGAACGGTATCGACGCCGTGCTCGCAGACCTGCGCGCACGCGGCCAAGCTTAAGGAGCACCAACATGGCAACCAAAGGCGGACGCGAAAAGATCAAGCTGGAATCCACTGCGGGTACCGGCCACTTCTACACCACGACCAAGAACAAGAAGACCACGCCCGAGAAGATGCTGATCAAGAAATTTGATCCCAAAGCTCGCAAGCACGTGGACTACAAGGAAATCAAGCTGAAGTAATTCAGCCGGATACCCCCAACAAAAAAGCCGCTGTGAAAACAGCGGCTTTTTTGTTGCCCAGACGAAGAGAAAACCATCTATCCGGAGCGAGTGCCTTAACCCGGAACGCCGCGGAACCGGCTCCGCCGGGCCGCCAGCGCTGCCCCCTTGAGGGGGTCGCGCGCAGCGCGGCGGGGGATGGACAAGCTCAAGCGTGCGCGGAGCGCAGGCGAATCGAGAAGTCGCGCAACGCAGCAATGCCGCTTTCTTCGGCGCGCCGGCACCAGGCCTGCAGGTCGGCCGACAGCTGATCGCGCGTGGCGTTCGTGCTGGACCACAGGGCGCGCAGTTCTTCGCGCATCGTGACCATCTTGTCGAGCACCGGGTGTTCGGCACGGGCCTGGGCCAGTTGCGGCTTGACGTCGGCAGGCACCTTGTCGTCATCGCGGTGCAGCCAGCGGCGGGCCGCATCCAGCACGGACGCGTCCGCGCTGCGGGCCTTCAGGCCTTCGACTTCACGCTGGCAGGCGGCACGCATCTCGCGCGCGTAACCCGCCATCACTTCATAGCGGTTGGCGATGATCGCCTCCAGCGTTTTTTCGTCGGCCACCGGCTTCACGTCGCCAAACGCCATCTTGGGTGGCAGCTTCTTCACGGTGGCCAGACCCACCGACCTCAGCATGGTGATGTACATCCAGCCGATGTCGAACTCGTAGGGTTTGACTGACAGCTTGGCCGACGTCGGGTAGGTGTGGTGGTTGTTGTGCAGTTCCTCGCCACCGATGAGGATGCCCCACGGGGACACGTTGGTGCTGGCGTCGGCCGCCTCGAAGTTGCGGTAACCCCACCAGTGGCCGATGCCGTTGATGATGCCGGCTGCCGTGATCGGGATCCACATCATCTGCAGCGCCCAGACCGACACCCCCAGCACACCAAACAGTGCGACGTTGATGATCAGCATGAGGCCCACACCCAGGCGTGAGCGACCGGTGTAGAAGTGCCGTTCCACCCAGTCGTCGGGCGTGTTGTGACCATAGCGGTCCAGCGTTTCCTGGTTCTTGGCTTCGGCGCGGTAGAGCTCACTGCCCTCAAAGAACACTTTCTTGATGCCAAAAACCACCGGACTGTGCGGGTCACCTTCGCGCTCGCACTTGGCGTGGTGCTTGCGGTGGATCGCCGTCCACTCCTTGGTCACCATGCCGGTGGTCATCCAGAGCCAGAAGCGGAAAAAGTGCGAGGGAATGGGGTGCAGGTCCAGCGAACGGTGCGCCGAGTGGCGGTGCAGGTAGATCGTGACGCTGGCGATGGTGATGTGGGTGAACACCAAAGCGACCAGCAGCACCTGCCACCAGGCCGCACCGGTCAGACCATGGGCCAGGAACTGGATCAGGCCATCCCACAAACTGGCAAAAAACTCGAAATCAGAAGCAATCATCAAGGTCCTATTCAACCGCCCACGAAGGCGTCAGGCTGCCAAACGCTCCCGTTCAGGACAGGGGCGAAGCAACGTGCCATTTTAAAGCCGGGGGTGTCAATCAACAATCGCCGGGCAGCTCCCCGTGGGGAAACTGTTCAGGCGAAATAGCTCATTTGCCGCTCTTTCAGGACTTTTTCCGCCAGACGGCAGCAAAAAAGCCATCCGTTGCATGCCGATGTGGCCACAAACGGAGCCATTGACCATCCTCGCCCTGGCACAGGCTGTCTGCCTGCGGCACCTGAGCCAGGGCCAGCAGGCCTGCCACCGGCACGGGCTCAAAGTCCTGGTGGGCCTCTGAAAAGGCCGCGGCAACCGCTTCGTTCTCTGCCGGCAGCAGGCTGCAGGTGGCGTACACCAGCCGCCCGCCCGGCTTGAGCAATCGGGCCGCGCTGTTCAGAATGGCCTGCTGGAGTTCAGCCTGGGCCGCCACGGTCTGCGGCGTCTGGCGCCACTTCAGGTCGGGGCTGCGGCGCAGCGTGCCCAGCCCGGAACAGGGCGCATCCACCAGCACGCGATCGATCTTGCCGGCCAGGCGTTTGATGCGGTCGTCGCGTTCGTGCGCAATCGCCACCGGGTGCACATTCGACAAACCGCTGCGCGCCAGCCGCGGCTTGAGCGCATCGAGGCGGTGCCCGGAGGTGTCGAAGGCGTAGAGCCGCCCGCTGTTGCGCATGGCCGCGCCGATGGCCAGCGTCTTGCCGCCAGCGCCGGCACAGAAGTCCACCACCATTTCGCCCCGTTTGGCATCCAGCAGCAGGGCCAGCAGTTGCGAACCTTCATCCTGCACCTCCACGTCGCCCTGCACAAAGGCCGGCAGTTTGGCCAGAGAAGGTTTGCCCTGCAGGCGGATGCCCAACGGGGAATATGGGGTGGACTCACATGCCAACCCCGCCTGGCGCAACTCGGCCAACACCGCTTCGCGCTTTTTCTTCAGCACATTGACGCGCAGGTCCAGCGGCGCGGGCTGGTTCAGGCTCGCCACCAGCGCGTCGAACTCGTCGCCCACCTGTTCACCCAGCGCTGTGGCCAGCCAGTCGGGCAGGTTGTGGCGGTGCTGCGCCATGAGGTCGGCATCTTTCACCGCCAGACAGTGGTCCCACCAGGTCTTTTCAACCTCGGTCAACGCACTCTTGAGGAAGTCGCGATCACCCGGGAAGCCCAGGATCGCCAGGCGCCGCCACTTGGAACCTGTGCCCGAGCGGGCCAGCCATTCGAACTTCAGGCGCTCGCGCAGGATGGCGTAAACCGTGTCCGACAACGTGGCGCGCTCGCGGGGCCCGAGCGACCGGTTCTCGCGAAAATGGCGCGCGACCACGGCGTCGGTGGGGTGGTCAAATTTGAAAACCTGTTCGATCAGGGCGGAACATTCGTCCAGGAGGGCTTTGGGGTGCATCGTCCTATTGTCCCACCCGCGATAATCATGGGCTATGTCCGAAATTGCCCAACAGGTGAAGCGTCGCCGTACCTTCGCCATCATCTCCCACCCCGACGCGGGTAAAACGACCCTGACCGAGAAGCTGCTGCTGTTCTCGGGCGCCATCAACATCGCCGGCAGCGTGAAGGCACGCAAGGCCGCGCGCCACGCCACCAGCGACTGGATGGAGATCGAGAAGCAGCGCGGCATTTCGGTGGCCTCCTCCGTGATGCAGATGGAATACCGCGACTGCGTGATCAACCTGCTCGACACGCCCGGTCACCAGGACTTCAGCGAAGACACCTACCGTGTGCTGACCGCCGTGGATGCCGCGCTGATGGTGATCGACGCGGGCAACGGCGTGGAACCTCAGACGCGGCGCCTGCTGCAGGTCTGCCGCGCGCGCAACACGCCCATCCTCACCTTCGTCAACAAGATGGACCGCGAGGTGCAGGCGCCGCTGGACCTGATGGACGAGATCGAGCGCGAGCTGGGCATGACGGTCGTGCCGTTCACCTGGCCCGTGGGCATGGGCAAAACCTTCCGCGGCGTGTACGACCGCCGCACCGACCAGATGCGCGTGTTCGCTGCGGGCGAGGACCGCCGCGGCGGCGATGAAGACGTGCTCGCTGGCCTCGACAACCCCGAGAGCCTGAAGCGCTTTGGCGCGGAGTTCGAACAGGCCAAAGGCGAACTGGAACTGGTCGAAGGCGCTTCGCCCGCGTTCGACGAAGCGCAATTCCTCGCCGGCAAACAGACGCCCATGTTGTTCGGCTCCGCCGTCAACAACTTCGGCGTGCGCGAAGTGCTGGACGCGCTGGTGGACCTGGCGCCCCCCCCGGGAGACCGCCCCGCCATCCAGCGCGTGGTGCACCCCGAAGAAGCCAAATTCACCGGCGTGGTGTTCAAGATCCAGGCCAACATGGACCCGGCGCACCGCGACCGCATCGCCTTCGTGCGCGTGGCCAGCGGTCATTTCGAGCGCGGCATGAAGCTCAGGGTGGTGCGCAGCGGCAAGGACCTGCGGCCCAACACCGTGGTGAGCTTCCTGTCGCAGCGGCGCGAGCTGCTGGACGAGGCGTTTGCCGGCGACATCATCGGCATCCCGAACCACGGTGTGCTGCAGCTCGGCGACACGCTGACCGAAGGCGAAAGCCTCCAGTTCACCGGCCTGCCCTTCTTCGCGCCGGAAATCATCCGCAGCGTGGAAGTGGCCGATCCGCTGCGCAGCAAGCAGCTGCGCGCCGGCCTCACCCAGCTCGGTGAAGAAGGTGCGATCCAGGTGTTCCGCCCGGTGGCGGGCTCGGTGCTGTTGCTGGGCGCCGTGGGCCAGCTGCAGTTTGAAGTGGTGGCGCACCGGCTGGAACACGAATACGGCGTCAAGGCCCGCATCATGGGCAGCCCTTACCAGGTGGCACGCTGGGTCACCTGTGCGCCAGAGGACGGTGGCGAAATCGAGCTCAAGAAGTTCATCGACGCCAACAGCCACCGCGTGGCGCTGGACGCCGTGGACGCGCCCACGCTGCTGGTGGACCACGCGGCCACGCTGCGCGCGGTCGAGGCCAACTGGCCGAAGATCAAGTTCCACGCCATGCGGGAACACGCGGGCCTGGTATTCGCAAAAGGCGTCTGATCAGCCGGCGGCGAGCAGCTGCTCCACTGCGCGCGGGTACATGATGTGTTCCTGCGTCAGCACACGCTCGGCGAGCGCTTGCGCGGTGTCGCCCGGCAGCACGGGCACCACGGCCTGATCCAGGATGTCGCCGTGGTCGAGCTCAGCGGTCACGCGGTGCACGGTGGCGCCGGCGAACTTGCAGCCCATGTCGATGGCGCGCTGGTGGGTGTTCAGCCCTGTGAACGCGGGCAGCAGGCTGGGGTGGATGTTCACCAGCCCGCCTTCGTAGTGCGCCACAAAGCCGGGCGTGAGGATGCGCATGAAGCCGGCCAGCACCACCAGCGCTGGATCGTGGTGGTCGATTTCGGTCATGAGCGCGGCATCGAAGGCTTCGCGCGACGCGAAGGCCTTGTGATCGAACACGGCGGTGGCGATCTGGTGTTTGCGTGCGAATTCAAGACCTGCGGCGTCGGCCTTGTTGCTGATGACGGCCGCCACACGGGCGCCGTACCGAGCACCCCAATGACGCCGCTCGGCGGCCTTGACGATGGCGGCCATGTTCGAGCCGCTGCCTGAGATCAGAATAACGATGTTTTTATGAACGGCTGACATGGCCAAGAAGTGTAATGACCCTGGAACACCCAACCTCTCCCGCCGGTCCCCGCGTGCACCGCTTTGACCAGCGCCCCCTGTCCATCACCGAGGCCCGTGTCCTGGGAACCTTGATGGAAAAGGCGCGCACCGTGCCCGACAGCTACCCGCTGACACTCAACAGCCTGCAGAGCGGCTGCAACCAGAAGTCGAGCCGGGAACCGGTGCTCTCGCTGACCGAGGGCGAAATCGCCGAAGCCATCGACGGCTTGCGTCAGCTGCACATGGTGGTGGAGACCAGCGGTGGCCGCGTCACGCGCTACGAACACAACTTCCAGCGCGCCGTGGGCGTGCCCGAACAGTCCGCCGTGCTGCTGGGCATGTTGGTGCTGCGCGGGCCTCAGACCGCGGGCGAGCTGCGCCTGAACACCGAGCGCTGGTACAAGTTCCTCGACATCGCCTCGGTGGACGCGTTCCTCGAAGAGCTGCAGGACCGTTCGCCTGAAAAGGGCGGTGCGCTGGTGGTGAAGCTGCCGCGCGCGCCGGGTGCCCGGGAACAGCGCTGGGCCCACCTGCTTTGCGGTCCGGTGGACATGTACGCGCTGAGTGCACCCGCCAGCCACAGCGGTAGCGGTGCCACCGAAGACGAAGTGATCGCACTCACCCGTCGACTGGCCAGCCTGGAGGAGACAGTGGAATCTCTGCGGGCCCAGCTGCAAAACCTGCACGAGCAACTGGGCTTGTCGCAGCCCGGACAGGGGTAAAACGAACGGTCGTGCCAAACTGTGCGGCGTTGAGCGAGGCCCTGCTATCTGGGACTTGCCATCCACCAGGAGACAAGCATGGATTTGGCATTCACGCCGCAAGAGCAGGCGTTCCGCGAAGAAGTTCGCGCCTGGGTCAAGGACAATTTGCCCGCCGACATCGCCCACAAGGTCCACAACGCCCTGCGCCTGAGCCGCGACGACATGCAGCGCTGGGCGAAGATACTCGGCAAAAAGGGCTGGCTGGGCTACGGCTGGCCCCAGCAGTTCGGCGGCCCGGGCTGGACCGCGGTGCAGAAACACCTGTTTGAAGAAGAATGCGCACTGGCCGGTGCGCCGCGCATCGTGCCCTTCGGCCCGGTGATGGTGGCCCCGGTCATCATGGCCTTCGGCAACAAGGAGCAGCAGGAACGTTTCCTGCCCGGCATCGCCAGCGGCGACGTGTGGTGGAGCCAGGGCTACAGCGAGCCGGGCTCGGGCTCCGACCTGGCCTCGGTCAAATGCCGCGCCGAGCGCCAGGGCGACCACTTCCTCGTCAACGGCCAGAAAACCTGGACCACGCTGGGCCAGTACGGCGAATGGATCTTCTGCCTGGTGCGCACCAGCACCGAGGGCAAGCCGCAGACCGGCATCAGCTTCCTGCTGATCGACATGAAGTCGCCGGGGGTGAGCGTGCGCCCGATCAAGCTGCTCGACGGCGAGTGCGAAGTCAACGAGGTCTTCTTCGACAACGTGAAGGTGCCGGCCGAGAACCTGATCGGTGAAGAGAACAAGGGCTGGACCTACGCAAAGCACCTGCTGAGCCACGAGCGCACCAACATCGCCGACGTGAACCGCGCCAAGCGCGAGCTGGAGCGCCTGAAGCGCATCGCCAAAACCGAAGGCGTGTGGGACGACAGCCGCTTCCGCGACCAGATCGCCCTGCTGGAGGTGGACGTGGTGGCGCTGGAGATGCTGGTGCTGCGCGTGCTGAGCGCCGAGAAATCGGGCAAGAACTCGCTCGACATCGCCGGCCTGCTCAAGATCAAGGGCAGCGAAATCCAGCAACGTTACGCCGAACTCATGATGCTGGCCGCCGGCCCGTTTGCCACGCCCTTCATCGAAGAAGCCATGGAAGCCGGCTGGCAGGGCGACTTCCCGGGTGGCGAGGTGGGCAACGCGCCGCTCGCATCCACCTACTTCAACCTGCGCAAGACCACCATCTACGGTGGCAGCAACGAAGTGCAACGCAACATCGTGGCCCAGACGGTCCTCGGCTAAGGAGACACAACATGGACTTCGATTTTTCCGACGATCAGGAACATCTGCGCGACGCCGTGCGCAAATGGGTGGACAAGGGCTACGACTTCGAACGCCGCCGCGCCATCGTCAAGGCCGGCGGTTTTGACCGCGGTGCTTACAACGAGCTGGCCGATCTCGGCCTGGCGGGCCTGTACATCAGCGAAGCCGATGGCGGCCTGGGCATGGGCCCGGTCGAGGGCATGGTGGTGATGGAAGAGCTGGGCCGCGGCATCGTGCTGGAGCCGCTGGCCCAGACGCTGACCGCGGGCGGCGTGATCGGTGGCTACGCCGGCGCGGACGTCAAGGCCGCCTGGCTGCCGAAGATCGCCTCGGGCGAGGCACTGGTGGTGCTGGCGCAGCAGGAACGCGGTGCGCGCTACCGGCTGGATGCCTGCAATACCACCGCCACCCCGGCCGGCAGTGGCTGGACGGTGAGCGGCGCCAAGAGCGTGGTGCCCGCCGGTGACCAGGCCGACGCCTTCATCGTGCCCGCGGTGGCCAACGGACAGTTCGCCTTGTTCCTGGTGGAGCGCAGCGCCAGCGGTGTGAGCACCCAGGGCTACGGCACGCAGGACGGCGGCCGTGCCGCCGAATTGACGCTGCAGAATGCACCCGCCAGCCTGATCACCACCGACGGCCTGACCGCGCTGGAACATGCGGTGGACATCGGCATCGCCGCGGCCTGCGCCGAAGCCGTGGGCGTGATGGACAAGACCGTGGCGCTGACGGTGGACTACATGAACACGCGCAAGCAGTTCGGCGTGGCGATCGCGAGCTTCCAGGCCCTGCGCCACCGCGTGGCCGACATGAAGATGCAGCTGGAACTGGCCCGCTCCATGAGCTTCTACGCCTGCCTGAAGCTGAACGCCCCGGCGACCGAGCGCCGCCGCGCGATGGCGCGGGCCAAGGTGCAACTGGGCCAATCGATGCGCTTCGTAGGCCAGCAGTCGGTGCAGCTGCACGGCGGCATCGGCGTGACCGCCGAGTACATCGGCAGCCACTATTTCAAGAAGCTGACCCAGCTGGAGTTGACCTTTGGCGACACGCTGCACCACCTGGGGGAGGTGTCGGCGCGGATGGAGGACACGGCGGGGGTGTTTGCCTGAGTCCTCCCCTTGTGACCTCCAAAATCGCCTCAGATGCCAGTGTTCATGCTGGCCGGAGGATTCTTCAGAGGCAATTACTTAGATGAGCACAAATCACGATTCACAAAGTAGCCGCGAGATTCGTATGAATAGTACGCACTATGGGCTCTAGCGATGCCATCTGCTGGAAACCCATATGAAGTAGTACTTGCGGTTCCAGCATAAACCCTGAGTTCTGCCTTGTCTTCAAAAAACGACTCATACCAAGACCATGTGTCGCCATTTGGGGATGCTTTTGCTCCGGTGAGATTCTCCACATCCTCGATTTTCATTCCACATGAGACCTTGTCATAGGCCTCTAATAAGCGCTGCTCGCTCACACTTGAAGACGAGTCACCGCCACTCCCGCCACCATCTGCAACTCCAAGTGGATCAGATCCTCCACCGCATCCCGCTACAACCGCTATGAGCACAGAACACACGCTCCACCGGCTCCAGCGACCAGACAAAGAAACACCTGCTTGATTAAAGCTTTTCATCATTCACTCCCTTGAAAACTACCAATAAAGCGTTCAATAACGCGCATGAGCAACAAAAAGTTGCACCTTAAATTGTAGTTGGAGTGAAATACGAGAACGCTCAGGCGTGTAGCCGGGAGCTCTTGGGAAGGTGGGACATCAGGAACTCCATCTGGTCCGCCAGTATGCGGCGGTTGCGCAAGATGAAGTCTTCCCACAGGCTGGGCACGTAAGGCGTGTAGATCAGGGGCATGTGGGCCTGCTCGGGCGTCCGGTTGCCCTTGCGGTGGTTGCACGAGCGGCAGGCCGTCACCACGTTCATCCAGGTGTCACGGCCATTCTGCCCCAGCGGCATGATGTGCTCGCGCGTCAGCTCTTCTTCGTGGAAATGCCCGCCGCAATAGCCACACAGGCAACGGTCGCGGGCAAAGAGTTTGCTGTTGGTGAGCGTGGGCCGCAGGTCGAAAGGGTTGATGCGCGGCACGCCCTGGGTGCCGATGATGGAGTTGATGGTGATGATTGACTGCCGTCCGGTGATGGCGTTGTGACCGCCATGGAACACCGCAACTTCGGCGCCCATTTCCCAGCGCACCTCATCCGCAGCGTAATGCAGCACGGCTTCTTCCAGGCTGATCCAGGACTGTGGCAGCCCCTGCGCAGACAGCTTCAGAACCTTCAAGACCCACCTCCATGTTGACAAACAACCGGACAATCTGTCTTCAGCACGGCCCCTCACGCTCCAGAGGGACCGCCTGTCATGTGTCAATATACAGCGCTTCTGTGACAAACATCCTGAACCGCGCCCAACACCCCGGATGGGGCGGGCATTGCCCATGAAAATCATCCGAGGACTCTGGAACCTGCAGCACGGCGCCACCAGCGCGTCGCCATCCGGCTGCGCGCTCACCATCGGTAACTTCGATGGCGTGCACCGGGGCCACCAGGCCATGCTGGCGCTGCTGAACAACGAAGCCCGGCACCGCGATGTGCCCAGCTGCGTGATGACCTTCGAACCCCACCCGCGCGACTACTTTGCCGCCCTGCACCACAAGCCCGACCTGGCCCCGGCCCGTATCGCCACGCTGCGCGACAAGCTCGAAGAACTGGAACGCTGCGGTGTGGACCAGTGCGTGGTCCTGCCCTTCAACGCGCGCCTGGCCGGGCAGCCGCCCCATGCCTTCATCAAGGACATGCTGGTCGCTGGCCTGGGCGTGCGTTATGTGCTGGTCGGTGACGACTTCCGCTTCGGCGCCCAGCGCGCGGGGGATTACGCCATGCTGGACGCCGCGGGTGCCCAGCTGGGTTTTGACGTCGCGCGCATGCAGAGTTACGAAGTTCACGGCATCCGGGTGTCCAGCTCCGCCGTGCGCGATGCGCTGGCCGCGGGCGACATGGACCGCGTGGCCACCCTGCTGGGCCGCCCCTACGCGGTGAGCGGGCACGTGGTGCACGGCCGCAAGCTCGGGCGCCAGCTGGCCGAAAGCCGCCCCGGGGCTGGCGACGGCTTTCGCACGCTCAACCTGCGCTTTGCCCACTGGAAGCCGGCCGCGAGCGGCATTTTTGCCGTGCACGTGCACGGACTCACGCCCCAAGGCCAGCCCCTGGCGGGCGTGGCCAACCTCGGCGTGCGCCCTTCGCTGGACCCCGACGACGTGAACGGCGGGCGCGTGCTGCTGGAAACCCATTGCCTGGACTGGCCGGCCAACATGGCCGCCAGCCTGCCCGGCGGAGAGGCCTACGGTAAAATCATCCGCGTGGAACTGCTGCACAAACTGCACGACGAGCTGAAGTACGACGGTCTGGACGCCCTCACCCGGGGCATTGCCAAGGACCGCGACGATGCGCGTGCGTTTTTTGCGTCGCTGCACACCCAGACGCACCGCCAGACCACCCGCGACCGAATTTAACGCCGCTGCCGGGGCGCCGAGCCCCGGGCCGCGCGCCCTCTGACAGGCTCAGGGCGACCCGCCCCACCCCCGTGCGCCACGCCGCACCTCCGAGCCCGCCTTTGCCGATCCCGAATTCGAAAGCCGACCACCATGTCTGAAAAACCTGCTGCCCCGAAGAACGAGGCCAAGCCCGAAGCCAGCGCCTACCGCGCCACGCTGAACATGCCCGACACGCCGTTCCCCATGCGCGGCGACCTGCCCAAGCGTGAGCCGGCCTGGGTCAACGACTGGAACGGCGGCGGCCTCTACAAGCGCCTGCGCGACGCCCGCCAGGGCGCTCCGCTGTTCGTGCTGCACGACGGCCCGCCCTACGCCAACGGCAAGCTGCACATCGGCCACGCGCTGAACAAGGTACTGAAAGACATGATCGTCAAGTCGCGCCAGCTGGCCGGCTTCGATGCCCAGTACATCCCCGGCTGGGACTGCCACGGCCTGCCGATCGAGAACGCGATCGAGAAACTGCACGGCCGCAACCTGAGCCGTGACGACATGCAGGCCAAGAGCCGCGCCTTCGCCACCGAGCAGATCGATCAGCAGCGCGAAGATTTCAAGCGCCTGGGCGTGCTCGGCGACTGGGAGCGCCCCTACCGCACCATGGACCCGGCCAACGAGGCCGGCGAAATCCGCGCCTTCAAGCGTGTGATCGAGCGCGGTTTTGTCTATCGGGGGCTGAAACCCGTGTACTGGTGTTTCGACTGCGGCAGCTCGCTGGCCGAGTTCGAGATCGAATACGCCGACAAGCAGAGCGACACGCTGGACGTGGCCTTTGAGACCGACGATGCCGCCCAGCTGGCCGGCGCCTTCGGCCTGACCGGTCTGCCCGCGGGCAAGACCGCCTTCGCCGTCATCTGGACCACCACCGCCTGGACCATCCCCGCCAACCAGGCACTCAACGCCCACCCCGAACTGACCTACGCGCTGGTCGATACGCCCATGGGCTGTCTGGTGCTGGCCGAAACGCTGGTTGAAAAGTGCCTGGAGCGCTTCGGCTTGCAAGGCAACGTGCTCGCCACCACCCAGGGTGACCAGCTCGGCGGCCTCAACTTCCGCCACCCGCTGTACGACGTGGACGCAGGCTACCGCCGCCTGTCGCCGGTCTATGTGGCCGACTACGTGAGCGACAGCGACGGCACCGGCATCGTGCACTCGGCGCCGGCCTACGGCGTGGACGACTTCAACTCCTGCGTCGCCAACGGTCTGGCGTACGACGACATCCTCAACCCCGTGCAGGGCAACGGCGCCTACGCGCCCGACTTCCCGCTGTTCGGCGGCCTGCACATCTGGAAGGCCGTACCGGTCATCCTCGAAGCGCTGAAGAACGCCGGCCGCCTGCTGGCCACGGTGAAGATCACCCACAGCTACCCGCACTGCTGGCGCCACAAGACGCCGGTGATCTACCGCGCCGCCGCGCAATGGTTCGTGCGCATGGACGAGGGCGATGGCGTGTTCACGAAGGACAAGGCGCCCAAGACCCTGCGCCAGCTGGCACTGGACGCCATCGACCACACCAGCTTCTACCCCGAGAACGGCAAGACCCGCCTGCGCGACATGATCGCCAACCGGCCCGACTGGTGCATCTCGCGCCAGCGCTCGTGGGGCGTGCCCGTACCCTTCTTCCTGCACAAGGATTCGGGCGAGCTGCACCCGCGCACCATGGACATCCTGGACCAGGCCGCCGACATCGTCGAAAAGGGCGGCATCGAGGCCTGGAGCCGCGTGACGGCCGAAGAGATCCTCGGTGCCGACGCCCCGCACTACACCAAGAGCACCGACATCCTGGAGGTCTGGTTCGACTCCGGCTCGACCTTCTGGCACGTGCTGCGCGGCAGCCACGCCCACGCCTACCCCAATGGCGCCAGCCACGCGCAAGGCCCCGAGGCCGACCTCTACCTCGAAGGCCACGACCAGCACCGCGGCTGGTTCCACAGCTCGCTGCTGCTGGGCTGCGCGCTGTACGACCGCGCGCCCTACAAAGGCCTGCTGACCCACGGCTTCGCCACCGACGGCCAGGGCCGCAAGATGAGTAAGAGCCTGGGCAACACGGTGGAGCCGCAGAGCGTGAACAGCAAGCTCGGCGCCGAGATCGTGCGCCTGTGGGTGGCCAGCACCGACTACTCGGGCGACCTCAACATCGACGACAAGATCCTGGCCCGCGTGGTCGACGCCTACCGCCGCATCCGCAACACCCTGCGTTTCCTGATGGCCAACGTGTCGGACTTCGACCCCGCTACCGACGCCGTGCCGCTGGACCAGATGCTGGAGATCGACCGCTACGCGCTGGCCCGCGCCAGCGAGCTGCAGGCCCAGATCCTGGCGCACTTCGACGTCTACGAGTTCCACCCGGTGGTGAGCAAGCTGCAGGTCTACTGCTCGGAAGACCTGGGCGCGTTCTACCTCGACGTGCTGAAGGACCGCCTCTACACCACGGCGCCCAAGAGCCTGGCGCGGCGCTCGGCCCAGACCGCGCTGCACCAGATCACCAACGCCATGCTGCGCTGGATGGCGCCTTTCCTCAGTTTCACCGCCGAGGAGGCCTGGGGCCATTTCGTGGGTGACAAGAACCAGGGTTCGATCTTCTTCGAGACCTTCTCGCCGCTGCCATCAGCCAACGAAGCGCTGCTGGCAAAGTGGAACCGCATCCGCGCCATCCGCGACGTGGCCAACAAGGCCATCGAAGACCTGCGCACCGCGGGTGCCGTGGGCGCGTCGCTGCAGGCCACGCTGGTGATCACCGCCGGCGCCGACGACGCGGCCCTGCTGCGCTCGCTCGGTGACGACCTGAAGTTCGTCACCATCACGTCCGCCGCCACGGTGGTGGACGGCGCCGAACTGCAGGTGGCGGTGGCGCCCAGTGCGGCGCAGAAATGCGAACGCTGCTGGCACTACCGCGACGACGTGGGCTCCGACGCGGCCCACCCCACGCTCTGCGGCCGCTGCGTGAGCAACCTGCACGGCAGCGGTGAACAGCGGGTGATCGCCTGATGGCCAGGATCAAAGGCTCCCTCTGGCCCTGGCTGGGTCTGGCCGCTGCCATCGTGTTGCTGGACCAGTTCACCAAGGTGCTGATCCTCGGCAACTACCGCCTCGGCGACAGCACGACTGTCACCAGCTTCTTCAACGTGGTCCGCGTGCACAACACCGGCGCGGCGTTCTCCTTCCTGGCTTCGGCCGGCGGCTGGCAGCGCTGGTTCTTCACCGGTGTGGGCATCGTGGCGGCCATCTTCATCGTCTGGATGCTGCGCTCGCATCCGGGGCAAAAGCTGTTCGCGTTTGCGCTCGCCTGCATCCTGGGTGGCGCCATCGGCAACGTGATCGACCGCGTGCTGCACGGCTACGTGGTCGACTTCCTGGATTTCCACTGGTCGTTCCTCTCCGGCCTCTTCCCGGGCGGGCATTTCCCGGCGTTCAACGTGGCGGATGCGGGCATCACCATCGGCGCCATCGCCCTGATCCTGGACGAAATCCTGCGCGTGCGCCGGAGCAAATAGACAGGCCCCCACACTCCGCCGCTACGCGGGTCGTTGCCCCCCGAGGGGCTGTTTTTCCTTGGGGCGGCCCGGCGGAAAAACGCGACCCCCACTCCGCTGCTGCGCGGGTCGTTGCCCCCCGAGGGGGCTGCCCATTGGGGGGGTGCAGTCTTCACAGCCCTGTGCTAATCTGGCAGACCCTCTTTCAGAGCGACCTGCCAGGAGACACCCCATGCCCGGATTGCTGCCCCACGTCGACCCCGACGGCCTGCTCGAATTTTCGGTGGTCTACACCGACCGCGCACTCAACCACATGTCCAGGCGCTTCCAGGGCGTGATGACCGACATCTCGGCCATGCTCAAGCGCGTCTACGGCGCGCATTCGGCGGTGCTGGTGCCGGGCAGCGGCACTTTCGGCATGGAGTCGGTGGCGCGCCAGTTTGCGCACGATAAACATGTCATGGTGATCCGCAACGGCTGGTTCAGCTACCGCTGGACGCAGATTTTCGACATGGGTTCGATCCCCGCCAGCCACACGGTCATGAAAGCGCGCCGTACCGCCGAGGGCGCGCAAGCCGCCTGGTCGCCGGCACCGATTGAAGAGGTAAAAGCCACCATCGCCCAAGAAAAACCGGCACTGGTCTTCGCGCCGCACGTGGAAACCGCCGCCGGCATGATGCTGCCCGACGACTACCTGCGCGCCGTGGCCGATGCGGTGCATGCCGTGGGCGGCCTGTTCGTGCTGGACTGCATCGCCTCGGGCGCGATGTGGGTGGACATGAAAGCCACTGGTGTCGACATCCTGATTTCTGCGCCCCAGAAGGGCTGGAGCAGCTCACCCTGCTGCGCCATGGTGATGCTGAGCGAGCGCGCCCGGAAAGCCATCGACGCCACGCAGAGCACCACCTTCGCCATGGACCTCAAGAAGTGGCTGCAGATCATGGAGACCTACGAAGGCGGCGGCCACGCCTACCACTCCACGCTGCCGACCGACGCCCTGCTGCGGCTGCGCGACACCATGAAAGAAACCGAGGCCTACGGCTACGCCAAAGTGCGCGATGAACAGATCGCCCTGGGTCGCGCCGTGCGCGCGCTGCTGGAAGAACACGGTTTCCCCAGCGTGGCGGCGCCGGGCTTCCAGGCGCCGGGCGTGGTGGTCAGTTACACCACCGATCCCGACATCCAGTCAAGCAAGAAATTTCTCGCCGCAGGCCTGCAGACCGCCGCGGGCGTGCCGCTGCAATGCGACGAAGGCACGGACTTCAAGACCTTCCGCATCGGCCTCTTTGGTCTCGACAAGTGGCACGACGTGGACAGCACCCTGAGCCACCTGCGCACGGCCCTGCGGACCGTGGCACCGCAACCAGTGGTGGCGCTGGCCTGATGGGAGCACACGGTGCGCTGGCGGCAGACCTTGCTGACGCTGGCCACACTGGCCGGCGCGGTGCCGGCGGTGGGCGCTGACACCGGCATCGTCGTTTCATTGCGCACCCTGGGCGACCACCCCCCCGAGGCTGCAGCCGACGGCGGGCCCGACCTGCCTCAGTTGCTGGAGCAAGGCCAGACGGCCATGCGCGCACTGGACTTTCATCTGGCAGCGCAACACTATTGCAGCGCGGCGCGACAGGGCAGTGCGGATGGCCAGTACCGGCTCGGCCACCTGCTGCTGCAGCAGCGCAGCGTGCCGAAAGCGCAGGCCCAGGGGCGCTTCATGCTGGCACTGGCGGCCCAGAACGGCCACGCCGAGGCCATCCGGTTTTTCACCGAGGCCGGTCCGGTCCCAGGGGACGGGCAGCGCCCGCCATGCATGCCCGAGCCAACAGCCGGGTCGCTGGAAAACCATACCGAGCCGGTGAGCCACGAAGTGGTGAAACGTTACCTGGACCAGCTGAACCGGGAACGCCGCCGCTGGGCCCAGCGGGTACAGGAGCGCGCGCCCTACTACGGCGTGGACCCGCGCCTCGCGGTATCCATCGTGCGCGCGGAGTCGAACTTCAACCCGCTCGCGGTGTCGCCCAAGAACGCGCAGGGCCTGATGCAGCTCATCCCCGCCACGGCCCGCCGATTTGGCGTTCGCAATCCGCTGGACCCCCAGCAGAACATCGAAG
Organism: Hydrogenophaga sp. L310; assembly: GCF_055703065.1. NCBI lineage: Bacteria > Pseudomonadati > Pseudomonadota > Betaproteobacteria > Burkholderiales > Comamonadaceae > Hydrogenophaga > Hydrogenophaga sp. L310. The sequence continues at coordinate 326,133 of NZ_JBVPZA010000003.1, read as the reverse complement.
GTGGCCTGGCCTATCTGGGCTGGCTGCTGCAGCGTTTCGATCACGATGTGGTCAAGGCCTCGGCCGCCTACAACGCCGGCGAAGGCGCGGTCGATCGCCACCAGGGCGTGCCGCCCTTTCCGGAAACACGAGCCTATGTGGCGCGCATCCTGGGCTTCTACCTGGCCACACGGCACCAGCCGCCACCACCGCCAGAAAAACCCGCCAAGGCACCACCTCGCGGTTGAGCCTCGCGGCGAAGGCGCGTGCGGGTGCTCCCTGCTCAGGGCAACAGGATGGTGCAGCCCGTGGTCTGTCGGGCTTCCAGGCTGCGGTGGGCAGCCTGCACATCGGTGAGCGCAAAGCGCTGGTCGATGCGGATCTTCACGTCGCCGCTGCCCACCACCGCGAACAGCTCGTCGGCCATGGCCTGCGTGCGCTCGCGGCTGGTGATGTGGGTGAACAGCGTCTGGCGCGTCACATACAACGAACCCTTGGGGCCGAGGATGCCGGGCGCGAACGGCGCCACCGGGCCGCTGGCGTTGCCGAAACTCACCATCAGGCCGAACGGCATCAGGCAGTCGAGCGACTTGTCGAACGTGTCCTTGCCCACCGAGTCGTAGACCACTTTCACACCCTGGCCACCGGTGATCTCCTTCACACGGGCGGTGAAATCTTCGCTGCGGTAGTTGATGGTGAACTCGGCACCGTGCTCTCGGGCGAGCGCACATTTTTCGTCCGAACCCGCGGTGCCGATCAGGCGCAGACCGAGCGCCCGGGCCCACTGGCAGGCGATCAGTCCGACACCGCCAGCCGCCGCGTGGAACAGCACGAAGTCACCCCGCTCCAGCCCCTCGACCGGTTTGCAGCGCTTGAGCAGGTACATCGCGGTCAGGCCCTTGAGCATCATGGCCGCGCCGGTCTCAAAGCTGATCGAATCGGGCAGCTGGCACACGTTCATGGCCGGCATCACACGCACATCGCAGTAGCTGCCGGGCGGGTTGGCGGCGTAGGCGGCTCGGTCGCCCGCCTTCAGGTGCGTCACGCCCTCGCCCACGGCTTCGATCACGCCCGCGCCTTCCATGCCCAGCGCGAGCGGCATGGTGTTGGGGTACAGGCCGCTGCGCTGGTACACGTCGATGAAGTTCAGGCCGATGGCTTTGTGGCGGATGCGCACCTGGCCGAGGCCGGGTTCGCCCACGTCCACGGTATCGATCACCAGTTGTTCGGGGCCGCCGTTGGCGTGGATGCGCACGGCGCGGCTGGTCTGGGTCATGGGAATCTCCTGCTTTTTTTGAAACGACCCACATGCTGCCACGAAACGGCCGTGTCGCCTGCGGGCCAGATGCACAGGCCCCGCTCCAGCGCGGGACATGACCGTGTGGGTACAGTCGCCGCATGTCCACACCCGCCCGCCTCACGCCGTCCACCATCGCCCTGCTGCTGATCCCGCCGCTCATGTGGGCCGGCAACGCCGTGGTCGGGCGGATGATGCAGGGCTCCATTCCACCGATCACCTTCAACCTCTTGCGCTGGGTGCTCGCCGGCGTGCTGCTGCTGCCGCTCGCCGCCTGGGTGCTGCGCCCGGGCAGCGGCCTGTGGCCACAGCGGCGGCGTTTCGCGCTGCTGGGCCTGCTCGGCGTGGGCCTGTACAACGCCCTGCAGTACATGGCGCTCAAGACCTCGACACCGATCAACGTGACGCTGGTGGCCTCCAGCATCCCGATCTGGATGCTGCTGCTCGGCCGCGTGCTCTACGGTGTGCCGGTCTCGCGCCGCGCAGCCGTGGGCGCTGCGCTCTCACTGGCCGGTGTGGCGGTCGTACTTTCACGTGGTGAGCTGGCGCAACTGGGCGCGCTGCGGCTGGTCGCGGGTGACGGCTGGATGCTGCTGGCCGCGCTCACCTGGGCCTGGTACAGCTGGTTGCTGGTGCGCCCGCCCGAAGGCGGCTACGCGCCCGACATCAAGGCCGACTGGGCCGCCTTCCTGCTGGCGCAGATCGTCTTTGGCCTGGGCTGGTCGGGCATGATGACCGGCGCCGAATGGCTGACCCTGCCGCCCGCACCCACCGGCCACATGCAATGGGGCTGGCCGTTGATCATGGCACTGGTCTACGTGGCGGTTGGCCCGTCGCTGCTGGCCTACCGCAGCTGGGGCATCGGCGTGGCACGCGTGGGGCCCACGGTCGCAGGTTTCTTCAACAACCTCACACCGCTGTTCGCCGCGCTGATGTCGGCCACGCTGCTGGGCGAGCTGCCGCAGCTGTACCACGCGGCGGGGTTCGTGCTGATCGTCGGCGGGATTCTGGTGTCGTCGCGGCGCTGATCAATATGTTCCTGGGTACAGCCCGCCATCAGGCAGGATGTTCTGGCCGTTGAGGTAGCCCGCCTGCTGGCTGCAGAGGAAGGCGCAGATGGCGCCGAACTCATCCGGTGTGCCGAATCGCTTGGCCGGCACCTGGGCGATCTGCACCGCGCGCACCTCGTCCACGCTCTTGCCGCTCTTGCTGGCGGCACCCGCCAACGTGCCTTTGAGGCGGTCGGTGTCGAACTTGCCGGGCAGCAGGTTGTTGATGGTCACACCCTGCGCCGCGAGGCCGCTGCGCGCCACGCCGGCCACGAAACCCGTCAGGCCGCTGCGTGCGCCATTGGACAGGCCCAGGATGTCGATCGGCGCCTTCACCGCGCTGCTGGTGATGTTGACGATGCGGCCGAAACCGCGCGCGGCCATGCCGTCCACCGTGGCCTTGATGAGTTCGATGGGCGTGAGCATGTTGGCGTCCACGGCCTTGATCCAGGCCTCGCGGTCCCAGTTGCGGAAGTCGCCCGGCGGCGGGCCGCCCGCGTTGGTGACCACGATGTCGAATGCCGTACCCGGCCCGCCGGCCACACCCAGCGCCGCTGCCCGGCCTTCTGTGGTGGTGATGTCGGCGGCCACGGCGATCACCTGCACGCCGGGCGACGCGGTGCGGATGCCGGCGGCCGAAGCTTCCAGCGCTTCACGCCCGCGCGCCACCACGACCACGTTCACGCCCTCACCCGCCAGCGCCTGCGCGCAGCCCAGCCCCAGCCCCTTGCTCGCGCCACACACGAGCGCCCATTTGCCTTTGATGCCGAAGTCCATGTCCGTGTCTCCTTGTCAAAAAAACAATCACTGGCCCGCAGCGGGCTTGCCGAAACGCGTCACCAGAAACACACCCGCGAGCACCAGCACCGTGCCCGCCACGATCCAGCCGTTGAACGGCTCGCCCAGGATCAGCACGCCCATGACGATGGTGGACATGGGGCCGATCATGCCGGTCTGCGCGGTCAGGCCGGCGCCCAGGCGTTCGATCGCCATCATGACCATGAGCACCGGTGCAAAGGTGCACAAGGTGGCGTTGAGCAGCGAGAGCCAGATCACCTCGGGCGCCACGTCGGCCGCGCTCAAAGGGCGCAGGATCACGAACTGCAGCAGGCACAGGCCGCAGGCGACGCTGGTGGCCAGCCCCACCAGTCGCAGCGAGCCCAGGCGCTTGACCAGCTCACCGCTGTAGACCAGGTAGATCGCGTAGCTGATGGCGCTGCCAAACACCAGCAGCGTCCCGAGCACCGCGTTCGGGCCCTGGAAGCCGGCCTCGTGCCCGAACACCAGCAGCACGCCGCAATAGCTCACGGCCATGGCCAGCGCCTGCAGGCCGCTGATGCGCCGCTTGTAGATGAACCAGCCCAGCACCAGTACCAGCGTGGGATTGAGGTACAGGATCAGCCGCTCCAGGCTGGCGCTGATGTATTGCAGGCCCCAGAAATCGAGAAAGCTGGCGAGGTAGTAGCCGGTGAACCCCAGGCCGACGATGCCGAGCCAGTCTTTGCCGGTGAGGGCTGCCTTGCCCCGGCTGGCCCACCAGGCCAGCGCCAGGAACAGCGGCAGCGCGAACAGCATGCGGTACATGATCAGCGTCACCGCGTCCACGCCGTGGCGGTACGCGAGCTTGACGATGATGGCCTTGCCGCTGAAGGCGATGGAGCCGGCGCTGGCGAGCAGCAGACCGGTGGCGAGGTGGGGTACGGGTGGCGCGGAAGGGGAAGGCATCGTTCCGATTATCGGCAGACCCCGCGCGACCTGCTGTCACGCCGGGCCAAGACCGCTCGGGACAGCCTCTCAGGCCTTGGGGGCCGAGAGCCGGTCCGCGTCGACCACGCGGTACGCGCGGCCCTGCTTGTCGAGAGGTTCGATCAGGCCCTCGCGTTCGAAGGCCGAGATCGTGCGGCTCACCGTCTCCAGCTTGAGATCGAGCATCGCGCCCATGTCTTCGCGCGAGAACAGGTTGGCCACCGTGACGTCGTGCTCGGCGCGCATCTTGAGAATGAGTCCGGCCACCCGCTGGCGCGCGTTGCCGAAATTGAGCTCGGCCAGCCAGTCGTCGGCTTCTTTCAGGCTGTGGTGCCACTGCTCCATCAGGCGCTGGTGCAGCCGCGGCGTTTCGCGGTTCAGGCGCTGGATCACCTGCAGTGGCAAGCGGCACACCTTGATGTTGGTCAGCGCAATGGCATCGGAGTCGTACACCGGGCCCATCAGGGCTTCAAGACCGATCACATCACCCGAGCGCAGCACGCGCACGATGCGTTGGCGCCCGTCCACCGTGTTGCGCACCAGCTTGATCACCCCCGACCGCAGGGTGTAAAGCGATGTGGCCGTTTCACCCATGCGCACCAGCGGCTGACCCGCGCTGAATTCGAGGTCGTCGATGGGCGCGTGGATCAGGTTGAAGTCCTCTTCGCGCAGGTCGGCAAACAGCACCATCTCGCGGATGCCGCAGTTGCGGCAATCGGCGGTGCCGCGCCAGGCGGATTCGGTCTTGATCGGGATCATCTCGGACATTTCAGCAAGCGGACGTGTGGAGACCGGAATATAAGCCCTTGCTGAAAATCATGGACAACGATCCGGTCAAACGTTTGGCACATCGCGCAGCGGCGGAGTGTGGGGGCGATGGCCTTCAGCCGTTCACGGGCGGCGTGCAGGCCAGCACCTCGTCCAGCGTCGTCAGGCCTTCAGCCACGCGCGCCGCCCCGGCCAGGCGCAGCGGCCGCATGCCGTCCTTCACCGCCTGGCTGCGCAATGCTTCGAGCACCGGCTCGCGGCTCACCTTGCTCTTGAAGGTCTCGGTGACCACGAGCAGTTCGTACAGGCCCATGCGACCGTGGTAGCCAGTCATGCGGCAATCGACACAGCCCACCGGTCGATAAGGCCGGTACTTGCCGCTGATCTGCCAGGGCTTGACCAGCTCGGCCAGGGCTTCGCGCGACGCCGTGGTGCCTGCATCGTCCTCGCGCACGCGGCAGGCCTGACACAGGGTGCGCACCAGGCGCTGCGCCAGCACACCAAGCACGGTGGCGTTGATCAGGTAAGGCGGGATGCCCAGCTCCATCAGCCGCATGATGGCGCTGGGTGCGTCGTTGGTGTGCAGCGTGGTGAACACCAGGTGGCCGGTCAGCGCGGCCTGCACCGCCATCTCGGCGGTGGGCAGGTCGCGCACTTCGCCGACCATGATGATGTCCGGGTCCTGCCGCATCAGGGCGCGCAGGCCCTGGGCAAAGTCCAGGTCCAGGTGCGGCTGCACCTGGGTCTGGTTGAAGGCGGGCTCGATCATCTCGATCGGATCTTCCACCGTGCTCACGTTCACCTCTTCGGTCGCCAGGCGCTTGAGCGTGGCGTAGAGCGTGGTGGTCTTGCCCGAGCCGGTCGGTCCGGTCACCAGCACGATGCCGTAGGGCTTGCTGGTGAGCGACTGCCAGCGCTGGGCGTCGTGCGGCGCAAAACCCAACGCGCTCAGGTCCTTCACTGTGGCTTCGGGATCAAAAATGCGCATCACCAGCTTCTCGCCAAAGGCGGTGGGCAGGGTGGACAAGCGCATCTCGACCTCGTCACCGCGCACCGCGCTCGCGCCCGTGCCCGTACCGGGGCGCAGGGTCTTGATGCGGCCATCCTGCGGACGGCGCTTTTCCACCACGTCCATGCGGCCCAGCAGCTTGATGCGCGCGATCATCGCGTTCATCACGCCCATGGGCATCTGGTAGACCGGGTGCAGCACGCCGTCGATGCGAAAACGGATCACGCCCTGCTCGCGCCGCGGCTCCAGGTGGATGTCGCTCGCACGCTGGTCGAAGGCGTATTGCCAGAGCCAGTCCACCACCTGCACCACGTGCTGGTCGTTGGCATCGAGCTGCTTGTTGGCCTTGCCGAGTTCAACCAGTTGCTCAAAGCTGCCAAACCCCCCCTGGCCACCCAGCTTGCTCGCCGCACGAACCGATCGGGCGAGAGCGAAAAACTCGGCCGTGTAGCGCGCCACGTCCTGCGGACTCGCCAGCACCAGGCGCACGCTCTTGCGCGTCTGCCTCTCCACCTCGGGCACCCAGTCGCGGATGAAGGGCTCGGCCGTGGCCACCACCACCTCGGCCACACCCACCTGCACCGGCAGCACCTTGTGGCGCTCGGCGTAAGCCGCGCTCATCACGTCGGCCACCTTGCCCACGTCGACCTTCAGCGGATCGATGCGGAAATAATCCATGCCACTGTGTCCGGCCAGCCACTGCGTGAGCTGCTCAATGTCAAGCACATGTCCGTCGGCCTCGCGCGCTACGCCCACCACCGCAAGCCGCTGCAGCGGGTGCTGGGCGCTGTGCGCCGACGCACAGCGCGCCACCGTGCGGGCCGCCTCGTCCGCCGAGATCACGCCATCTTCGCGCAGCCAGCCCACCAGCGTGCGCCAGTCGAGCGGCCCGGGTTCGTGAGCGGGCCTGGGCGCAGGGGCCTTGGTGGTGGTGGTTTTCATGACACGTTCAGTCAACCGGTTTGAAAATGCGCAGCCATTTGACCGCTGGCAGGCGCCAGCGCGACTGGATTTCTTCGGCCCGCGCCAGCAGCGCCATGCGCGTGGGGCGGTCGGCGGTGCGTTGCGCCAGCACGATGGTGTTGCCCTCGCGCGTGGGCTTGAAAGCCCAGACCGCGCCTTCACCAAACGCCGCGCAGATACTCTGCAGCGAGCGCTCGTAGCTCGCGTCGCGGCCAAAGAGGTTCACCGTCATGACGCCCTCGTCGGTCAGCACCGAGCGGCAGTCGGCGTAGAAATCGGGGCTGTCGAGCACGGGTGCGGCGGCCTCGTGGTCGTACAGATCGACCTGCAGCGCGTCGATCTGGCCGGTGTGCGCCGGGTTGCGGATTTCCTGCTCCGCATCGGCCAGCAGCACGCGCAGGCGCGGGCCGTCGGGCGGCAGCTTGAACCAGCCACGGCAGGCCGCGAGCACCTGCGGGTTGATCTCGATCGCCGTGGTGTCCATGCGCAACTGCTTGAAGTGGAACTTGGTCAACGCGGCCGAGCCCAGCCCGAGCTGCATGGCGCGGCGCTTGCCCACGGAATCGGGCTCCACGAACAGCAGCCAGGCCATCATGCGCTGCACATAGTCGAGCTCGATGTCGAACGGCGCGTCGATGATCATCGATCCCTGGATCCACTCGGTCCCCAGGTGCAGGAAACGCACCTCGCCGTCTTCGGACATGGTCACGTCGGGCAGGGTCTGCGGCCCGGTACGGCGGCGGGCCGTGGCATTGGCTCCGCTCTTCATGCCCGGACTCCCGGGCGATCGCCGCCCAACAGGCGGGGAAACCATGCCATGGGGCGGCGGGCGGGCGAACCCCCTGAATCCGTCGCTGCGCGGACGGGCAACCAATACTGCATCTTTGTCACTTCTGGAACTGCAAAGCGATCATTATGAACAGGGAAGCCGTCTGGGCTTTTCTCGCGCCGGGTGGTTTTTCTTCCGGGCTCGTGTTTCTGGCTGGCATGGTGCGGGGACGATGACGCCGCGCGGCCGACTCCGCGAATGTCCCCCGGGCCGTTCCGGCCCTCCTCCTTGACTTCGCTGCGTCAGCCACCCGACGTCGACGTCCCAACCACCATTTCTCAGTTCGACGCTGGATCACCCCCACGTCTCCAGCTTGCTGTGGCGGTGCGTTCTGCATAGCGAAGTAAAGGAGGAGGCACGGCGAAGCCGGGCCGGGGGACATGAGCGGCGCAGAGCGCACCGACGCAGCAAGCGCCCGCGAGGTCTATGGGCAAAGGGTGCTAAACAGCAACCCCATGCCGCCGCAACACCTCAGCCCACGCAGCGAGCTTGCGATCAAACGACCAGCTCGCGTTCGCCGGGCTGGTGGATGGCAACTTGTACACCGGCAGTCCGAATGCCGACGTGTGCTTGGCATGCCGGAAGCTCTCACCCCCGTTGTGCGCAATCGCCTCCAGCAGCGGGCACTGCCGCTGCACCGCTGCGAAGTCATTGAGTTCGGCGGCGCGGATGTCGGCGTCCAGACTGCCCTCGCGCTCACAGGCGCCGTACACGTCCCACAGCCCCAGGCCATGCTCGTGCAGCGCGGCGATGCGCTCGGCATACGGCAACGTGGTCAGCGGCTGCTGCCAGAGCGCCCCCAGGATCTTCCAGAACTGGTTCTGCGGGTGGCCGTAATACTGCTGCGCGCGCAGCGATGCCACACCCGGAAAACTGCCCAGCACCAGCAGGCGCGTGCCCGCGTCGAGCACCGGCGGCAAACCCTGCAGGCGGCTCAAGCCACGGCCCCTCCCGCTGCCAAAGCCGCCAGTTTCGGCAGCGCCACCAGGGCGTTGGCGCTGGTCGCCCGCGCCAGCGCGTCGGTCGGCACACCCCGCAGATCCGCCACCACCTGCCCAATGCGCGGCAGCTCGGCCGGCGTGTTGACCCCCTGCGAGCGCCCGTCTGCGCGCTCCGCCGCCGTTGCATACAGCCAATGCGGCGGGATGTCGGGCGCGTCGGTTTCCATCACCAGCGCCGACAGCGGTAGTTCGGCGGCCAGGCGACGCAATTTCAGCGCCGGATCGAACGTCACCGCGCCACCGAAGCCGAGTTTGAAACCGAGGTCCAGAAAGGCCTGCGCCTGCTGCGCGCTGCCGTTGAAAGCGTGGGCAATGCCGCCCGCCACCGGCAGCTCGCGCAGCGCGGCCAGCAAGGGGTCGGCACTGCGCCGCACATGCAGGATCACCGGCAGGCCGTGCCGGCGCGCCAGCCGCAGCTGCGCGCGGTAGAAGCGGGCCTGGCGCTCGCGCATGGCGGGCTCGCACAGCGCAGGCACGAAGAAGTCCAGCCCGATCTCGCCCACCGCCACCAGCCGCGGATCGTCGCGGTGTTCGGTCAGCGCCGCGTCCAGCGCATCCAGGTCTTCGTCGCGCGCTTGTGGCACGCACATCGGGTGGATGCCCAGCGCGTAGGCGTCGCCCAGCCGGTGTGCCAGCCGGCGAACGGTGTCGAAGTTGCTGCGCTCCACCGCCGGGATCACGCACAAGCCCACGCCCAGCCCACGCGCCCTCTCGCGCGCCTCCACCGCCAGCGCGTGTTCAGCGCCGAATTCGGGTGCGTCGAGGTGGCAATGGGTGTCGATCCACATGGCGGTATAACCTTGATTGTGCCGCCTGAAGCGTGCCCGATGTGGGGCACACCGTGCGGCCCCGGAGCCCCCGATGTCCCATTCGACCTCTTGTTTCGTCCGCCCCTTCGCCTGCTTGGCCATCTCCCTCTCGCTGGCCGCCTGCGCCGGACAGCCCGCCGCGCCCTCGCTCACGGGCACCGAGTGGCGGCTGGAAGCCCTGGGCGACAGCGCCGTGATGGAGCGCTCGCAGGCGACGCTGACCTTCCCCGAGGCGGGTCGCGTCGCCGGCAACGGTTCGTGCAACCGCTTCTTCGGTTCGGTCCGCATCACGCAGGGCCACATCGGCTTCGACCAGATGGGTTCGACCAAGATGGCCTGCATGGGGCCGGCGAACGAGCAGGAGGCGCGCTATCTCGCTGCCCTGCAGAAGGCCGAGCGCTACGAGCTGCAGGGCCGCACGCTGCTGATCCACGTGCAGGGCATGGCGCAGCCGCTGCGCTTCGTCCAGACCCGGCCCTGAACCCTCAGGTCAGCACACCGGCCGTCAGGCGCAGCACGCGCCCGCAGCGCGCCGCCAGCGTCTCGTCGTGGGTGACGACGATGAAGGCCGTGCCCTGATCGCGGGCGAGCTGCATCATGAGTTCGAACACACCGTCGGCGGTGGCGCGATCGAGGTTGCCGGTGGGTTCGTCGGCCAGCACACAGGCCGGCTGCGTCACCAGCGCGCGCGCGATGGCCACGCGCTGGCGTTCGCCACCCGACAGTTCGGACGGTCGGTGGTGCAGGCGCCCGGCCAGCCCGACGCGCGTCAGGGTCCGGGTGGCGATTTCGGCCGCTTCAGCACGCGGCAGGCGGCGGATCCACAGCGGCATCGCCACGTTGTCGCGCGCGCTGAATTCGGGCAGCAGGTGGTGGAACTGGTAGACGAAGCCCAGGTGCCGGTTGCGCAGCGCCCCCTGCTGCGTCGCGCTCAGGCCCGACATCGTCTGCCCCATGAGTTGCACGCTGCCGCTGGTGGGCGCGTCCAGGCCGCCGAGCAGGTGCAGCAGCGTGCTCTTGCCCGAGCCGGAAGCGCCGACGATGGCCACGGTTTCGCCTTTGCGCACCGTCAGGTCCACGCCCTGCAGCACGGTCACATCGAGCCGGCCTTCGGAGAAACGTTTGGTCAGGCCGGTGGCCTGGAGAACAACGGGAGACATGGGCTGGTCACTCATAACGCAGCGCCTCCGCGGGGTTCACGCGGCTCGCACGCCAGCTCGGGTAGATGGTCGCCACAAACGACAGCACCAGCGAAATCAGGCCCACCGGCAGGATGTCGCCCTGTTGCGGATCGCTGGGCATGCTGCTGATGAGGTACACGTCCTGGGGCAGGAAGCTCGCGCCCAGCAGGCGCTCCAGCGCGGGCACGAGGGTATCGATGTTGAAGGCCACGCCCAGCCCCAGCAGCAGGCCGGCGCCGGTGCCGATGATGCCCACCATCGCGCCCTGCACCATGAAGATGCCCATGATGCTCTGCGGGCTGGCGCCCAGCGTGCGCAGGATGGCGATGTCGGCGCGCTTGTCGGTCACCGTCATCACCAGCGTGGACACGAGGTTGAACGCCGCCACCGCCACGATCAGCGTGAGGATGATGAACATCATGCGTTTTTCCAGCTGAACCGCCGCGAACCAGCTGCGGTTCTGGCGCGTCCAGTCGCGCACCAGCAGGCCCGGATCGAGGTCGGCGGCGATGGCAATCGCCACCTCGCGCGCGGCGTGCAGGTCCTTGATCTTCACGCGCACACCGGTGGGCCCTTCGACGCGGAAGATGCGCGCGGCGTCTTCCTGGTGCAGCAGGGCCAGCGCCGAGTCGTATTCGAAGTGGCCCGAATCGAAGGTGCCGACCACCGTCATCTGGCGGATGCGCGGCACCACGCCGGCGGGCGTCACCTGACCGCTGGGTGCGATCAGGGTCACCGTGTCGCCGGTGCCCACCCCCAGGCTGCGTGCCAGCTCACCGCCCAGAATGACGCCGAACGCACCCGGCACCAGCCGCGGCAACACGGTGTCGGCCAGATCGGCTGCGAGGTCCGTCACCTTGGGCTCCAGCGCCGGATCGATGCCCCGGACCAGCGCGCCCTTCATGTCCTCACCCCGCGCCATCAGCGCCTGAGCGCCCACGAAAGGCGCCGCGCCCAGCACCTCGGGATGCCGCTCGATGGTGGCCAGCGTGGCCGCCAGGTCGGGGATCGCCTGGCCACCCGGCTCGAAAATTTCTATGTGCGAAAGCACGCCCAGCATGCGGTCGCGCACCTCCTTCTGGAAGCCGTTCATCACCGACAGCACGATGATGAGCGCCGCCACGCCCAGCGCAATGCCCAGCATGGACACGCCCGAGATGAAGGAGATGAAGCCGTTGCGCCGGGTGGCGCGGCCGGCGCGGGTGTAGCGCCAGCCGAGTATGAGTTCGTAGGGGGTTTGCATCATGAAGTCCAGTGCGGATTGTGGCATCCCCGACAATCGCACCCATGTCCGTTGCCTCCATGGCCCCAGAAGCCCCGTCCTCTCTGCCCCAGCACTTGCTGATCCCGTTTGCCAGCGCCAGTGCGCCGGAGTGCCAGACCGTGCTGAACAGCCTGAACCTGCCGAACCTGGGGGCCTTGCTGGCTGAGCTGGCACCTGCGACCACCGACAGCGGTGACGAGCACTCGCTGAGCCTGCCGCACGAGCGCGCGCTGGCGCAGATCCGGGGCCTGGTGAAGGCCGATGGTTCAGCCTGTGACGACGGCCAGATCCCCTGGGCCGCCGCCGGGAGTGCCGAACCCGCCACGCCACAGGCCTGGTTCAGCCCCTGCCATTTCCAGATCGGCACGGATCACGTGAGCCTGCTGCCGGGCGAGCAGATCGGCTTGACCGATGAAGACGCCCGTGGCCTGTTCGACGCATTCAAGCCCTATTGCGCCGAAGACGGCATCACCCTGCGCTTTGAGTCGGCCACACTCTGGCACGCCAGCGGCGAGCCGCTGCGCGGCATCGCCTGCGCCAGCCTGGACCGCGTGAGCGGCCGCCCGGTGGACAGCTGGATGCCCCAGAGCCCCGCCAACCCGGCCGGCAGCCAGCTGCTCAAGCGCCTGCAGAGCGAAGCACAGATGCTGTTCTACACGCACCCGGTGCACGATGCGCGCACCGCGCGGGGCCTGTTGCCGGTCAACGGTTTCTGGATCAGCGGTGCGGGGGCCCTGGAAGCACCCGCACCGCTGCGACCCGCACCCACCGTCCCCAATACCCTGCGCCAGGCCGCGTTGCGCGCCGACTGGACGGCCTGGCAACAGGCCTGGGCGCAGCTCGACGCCACCGAGATCAAAACCCTGCTGGACGCAGCCCGTCGTGCTGAGCCGGTCACGCTCACGCTCTGCGGCGAGCGCTGCGCGCAGACCTGGGTCAACGCCCCACACGGCGCCGGCGCACGCCTGGGACGCCTGTTCAAAAAACTGCTGGGCCGTGAACCTGCCTGGAAAGCCCTCGAAACCCTATGAAGATCATCACCCGCGATGTCCCCCCCCGCGCCGCCTGGGCACTGGAGCAAGGCGGCGTGCACCCGCTGCTGGCGCGCCTGTTTGCCGCGCGCGGCATCACCGCCAAGGAGCAGCTCGACGACGCGCTCTCGCTGCTGCTGCCGCCGTCTTCCATGAAGGGCGCACAGGAAGCCGCCCGCGCGCTGGCCGACGCCATGGCGACCAACAAAGCCATCTGCATCGTGGCCGACTACGACTGCGACGGCGCCACCGCCTGCGCCGTGGGCCTGCGCGGCCTGCGCCTGCTGGGCGCACCCATGGGTTTTGACCGCGTGAACTACCTCGTGCCCGACCGCGTGACCGACGGCTACGGCCTCACGCCCGCCATCGCGAAGCGCGTGAAGGCGCAGGGCGCCGACCTGCTGGTCACCGTGGACAACGGCATCGCCAGCCTCGACGGTGTGCGCGCCGCCCGCGAGCTGGGCCTGCAGGTCATCGTGACCGACCACCACCTCCCCGCGCTGAAAGGCGGCGAGGTCGTGGTGCCCGCCGACTGCGTGATCGTCAACCCCAACCAGCCGGGTTGCAGCTTCGAGAGCAAGTCGATCGCCGGCGTGGGCGTGATGTTCTACGTGCTGCTGGCGCTGCGCGCCGAGCTGCGCGAACGGGGTGTGTTCGATGCCAAGTCACAACCGAAGATCGACACGCTGCTGCCCCTGGTCGCCTTGGGCACGGTCGCCGACGTGGTGAAGCTTGACGCCAACAACCGCCGCCTCGTGGCCCAGGGCCTGAAGCGCGTGCGAGCCGGCGCCATGCCGCCGGGCATGACGGCGCTGTTCAACGTGGCCGCGCGCCAGCCTCAAAAAGCCACCAGCTTCGACTTCGGCTTTGCGCTGGGCCCGCGCCTGAACGCCGCCGGCCGCCTGGCCGACATGACGCTGGGCATCGAGTGCCTGACCACCGACGATGGCCTGCGCGCCGACGAACTGGCGCGCATGCTCAATGGCATCAACCGCGAGCGCAAAGCGATTGAAGGCGAGATGCGCGACCAGGCGCTGATGCTGGCCGAAGAGATGTTCGACGAATCCGAAGAGCCGCCACCGGCGCTGATCGTCTTCGACCCGGACTTCCACGAAGGCGTGGTCGGTATCGTGGCCTCGCGCCTGAAGGACAAGATGCACCGGCCCACCTTCGTGTTCGCCGCCAGCGGCGCCGAGGGCAAGGAAAACGAGCTCAAGGGCTCGGGCCGCTCCATTGCCGGCTTCCACCTGCGCGACGCGCTCGACCTCGTGGCCAAGCGCCACCCGGGCGTGTTGCTGCGCTTCGGCGGCCACGCCATGGCGGCGGGTTGCACCATCGACGAAGAACACCTGGACATTTTTGAAGCCGCGCTGCAGCAGGTGGCGCACGAATGGCTCGACGCCGCCACGCTGCAGCGCCGCATGGAAGCCGACGGCGCGCTCGACAAGCAGTACCGCCGCACCGACCTGGTGGACACGCTGCACAAGGAGGTGTGGGGCCAGGGTTTTGCGCCGCCGGTGTTCTGCGAAGAGCTGCAGATCGTGTCGCAGCGGCTTGTCGGAGAGAAGCACCTGGCGCTGAAGATGAAGCACCAGGGCGACCCGGTGGACGGCATCTGGTTTGGCCACACCGAACCTTTGCCCGAGCGGGTGAAGCTGGCGTTCCGGCTGGATGCGGATGAGTGGCAGGGTCAGCGGCGGGTTCGGTTCTTGATTGAGGCGGCTGAGGTCTGAAGCTTTGTTCCGTTCGTCAACCTCGCGCGCTGGCGAGGCCATGGCGCTCTGCGCCGCTCATGTCCCCCGACGGCCTGCGGCCGTCTCCTCCTTTACTTCGCTATGCAGAACGCCATGTCCTCGCCAGCCAGAGCCGCGTGGGCGTTCCAGCATTGAGCAGTCCGTTCGCCATGAAGGTCATCGGCAAACGGGGTGACTGATGCAGCGAAGTAAAGGAGGAGGCGGCTTCAGCCGCCGGGGGACATGAGCGGAATCGGTCACCCCGGTTGCCGATGACCGGAGTGACCGGAGACCCAAGCCGCCGATAAAACCGAGCACCGCCAAAGAAGCCCGTTCAGCTCATCAGCGCTTCACGCACAGCAGCCAGCTGGCGACGGGAAACGGCCAGCCGCTCGTCCACCCCATCCAGCCGCACCGTCCAGCCCTCGCCTTCCACCGGATCGTTGTGCTTCTCCACCGCCCGCACCCGGCGGCGCGCCACCAGCGCATTCCGGTGCACGCGCACGAACAGGTGCGCGTACTTCTGTTCCAGATCGCTCAAGGCGCCGTCGTAGATGTGCTCCTTCTCGGCCGTGCGCACGGTGATGTATTTCAGCTCGGCCTTGAGGTAGATCACATCGGACAGCGCCACGCGCTCGCTGCGTCCGCGCTCCTGGATCAGCAGGCAATCCGCTGCACCGTGCGCATCTGCCGCGGCGCCCTCGCCACCCACACTGCGCAGGCGCTGCGCTTTCTGCAGCGCTTGCTGCAGGCGCTCCAGTCGCACCGGCTTGGTCAGGTAGTCGATGGCTTCCAGGTCAAACGCCTGCACCGCATGTTCAGCGTAGGCCGTGACGAAAATGATCTGCGGCGGCGATACCATCTGACGCAGGCTGGCGGCCAGCGCCATGCCGTCGACACCGGGCATGTGAACATCCAGCAGCACCAGATCGCAGGCCGTGCGCTGGATCTGCTCCATGGCCTGCACCGCGTTGGCCGCTTCGCCCACGATCTCGGTGCGCGGATCGGCGCAATCGCCCAGCAACGTGCGCAGCCGCGAACGGGCCAATGTTTCGTCGTCAACGATCAAAACCTTCAATGCCATGCCACGCTCCCTTGCTGTCAGGCTCGAAACAACAGCTTATACCGGTATTTCAAGGCGAACCTGAAACACGCCATCGACCAGTGCGCTCTGAAACCGCCCCTGCACGTCGTGCAACAGGGCCAGGCGCTGGCGCACGTTGTCCAGCGCCAGCCCGTTGCCTCTGGTGCCGCTGCCCGCCGGCACGGTGTTGGTCACCTTGATCACCACCACGCTGCCACGCCGCTGCGTGCTGATGCGCACCACGGCACCGGTGGGGCTGGGCTCCACGCCGTGCTTGACCGCGTTTTCCACCAGCGGCTGAAGGATCAGCGGTGGCAGCCGGGCCTCGGAGGCCGACTCGTCGATGCTCCATTCCAGCCGCAGGCGAGCGCCAAAACGCACCTGCTCGATCGCCAGGTAGTGCCGGGCCAGCTCCAGTTCCTGGCTCAGCGGCACCGCTTCCTTGGAGTCAGCGAGTGCGTGACGGAACAGTTCGCTCAGGTCTTCGAGCAGGCGCTCGGCCTTGGCAGGCTCGGCCCGCACGAGCGCGATCGCGCTGTTGAGCGTGTTGAACAGAAAGTGCGGCCGGATGCGGGCCTGCAGCTCGGCCAGCCGCGCGGCGGTGCTCGCCGGTGTGCGGGCGCGGGCGCGCCAGACCAGCGCCGCCACCAGCACCGCCGCCAACAACGCACCCGAGGCCGCGCTGGCCAGCCAGGGCGCCGGATCCACCAGCCCCATCCAGTGCAGCAGCGCACAGCCATACAACGCCGCCAAGGCCCCCAACGAGGTGCCCGCGGTCCACTGCGCCGGCATCGGCAGGCGACCCAGAGGCCGCTTGAGGGCACACACGCCCAGCAACCAGACCAGTGTCGCGGGCAGGGCAGCGCCTGTCAGCATGGCCATCTGGCCGGCCCAGGCCCACCACCCCTGGGCGTCAAACATTGCCGCCACCCACACGACGGCCTGCACGAACAGCACCGCCCGCAGCACCACGCCGACCTTGCAGGTGTCGAACACCAGTTCGCTGGCGCGCACCGGCTCGGGCATGCGCCGCAGGGGCCGCGTGCCGGACGCTGGTGCGAGGTCCTGGAAGCTCGATAAAATTCGGGAGTCTTGCATGGCTCGCACTATAGGCCGCGACCGCCCGATATGGGCAGCACAGATCCGTTTGTAAAACCCGGCCAGCCCGGCCCGGCGCACCCGCCGCCCTCCAATTCCCTACCCAGCCGCTGGCACCACCATGTCCACCAACCAACTCGACAAGAAATCCGAAGCCTGGTCCGCCCTATTCTCGGAGCCCATGAGCGAACTGGTCAAGCGCTACACCGCCAGCGTGTTTTTTGACAAACGCCTCTGGCTGGCCGACATCACCGGCAGCCTGGCACACGCGGAAATGCTGGCCGCACAGGGCATCATCGGCGCCGACGACCGCACGTCCATCGAACGCGGCATGGCGCAGATCCGCTCCGAGATCGAAGCCGGCACGTTCGAGTGGAAGCTCGACCTGGAAGACGTGCACCTGAACATCGAAGCCCGCCTGACCCAGCTGGTGGGCGATGCCGGCAAGCGCCTGCACACCGGCCGCAGCCGCAACGACCAGGTCGCCACCGACGTGCGCCTGTGGCTGCGCAGCGAGATCGACCTGATTTCTGACCTGCTGGTTGAACTGCAGACTGCGCTGGTGGACGTGGCCGAGCAGAACGTCGAGGTCATCCTGCCCGGCTTCACCCACCTGCAGGTGGCGCAGCCGGTGAGCTTTGCGCACCACCTGCTGGCCTATGTGGAAATGTTCGCCCGCGACGCCGAGCGTTTGGCCGACGTGCGCCGCCGCACCAACCGCCTGCCGCTGGGCTCTGCGGCCCTCGCCGGCACCACCTACCCGCTGGACCGCGAGCGTGTGGCCGTCACTCTGGGCATGGTGGATGAACAAGGCAACCCGCAGGTCTGCCAGAACAGCCTGGACGGCGTGAGCGACCGCGACTTCGCCATCGAGTTCACCGCCGCCGCCAGCCTGTGCATGGTGCACATCAGCCGCTTCAGCGAAGAGCTGATTTTGTGGATGAGCCAGAACTTCGGTTTCGTGAAGATCGCCGACCGCTTCACCACTGGCAGTTCGATCATGCCGCAGAAGAAAAACCCCGACGTGCCTGAACTCGCGCGCGGCAAGACCGGCCGCGTGTTCGGCCACCTCATGGGTTTGCTCACGCTCATGAAGGGCCAACCGCTGGCCTACAACAAGGACAACCAGGAAGACAAGGAGCCGCTGTTCGACACGGTGGACACGCTCAAGGACACGCTGCGCATCTTTGCCGAGATGGTCGGCGGCCAGCCCAACCCGGCCACGGGCCAGAAGGAAGGCGGCATCACCGTCAACGCCATCGCCATGGAAGAAGCCGCCAAGAAGGGCTACGCCACCGCCACCGACCTGGCCGACTACCTGGTGAAAAAAGGCCTGCCCTTCCGCGACGCCCACGAAACCGTGGCCCACGCCGTGAAAGCCGCCACCAGCCACGCCTGCGATCTGTCCGAACTGCCGCTGGCGGTGCTGCAGGGCTTCAACGCCAGCATTGAAAAAGACGTCTACGAGTGCCTGAGCCTGCGCGGCAGCCTCAACGCCCGCAACACCCTGGGTGGCACCGCGCCGGTCCAGGTGCTGAGCCAGATCACGCGCCACCGCGCCCGCCTGGCCTGAGCGGGCGCCTGGCTCAGATCCCGGCGGTCAGCGGCCCGGCCGAACCGTATTCGTTGTCGCCCTGGCTGGGCTGCACGGTCCAGTAAATCATCAGGATCAGTCCCAGCAGGGGAATGAAACCCACCAGCTGCCACCAGCCACTCTTGCCGATGTCGTGCAGGCGGCGAGCCGCCGCGGCGATGGACGGCACCAGGATGGCGAGGCCGAAAACACCGTTCAGGACGTCGTTCACTGCCCCCGTGACCACACCGCCCAGCACCACAAACAACACCCACCACCAGTATTCAGAGCGCGTCGCGCGGCCGCTGAAACTGGCGTACTTGGAAAAACAGGTCTTGATCGCGTCAACGAATCCCATGGGTTCCTCCTGGCTGTGGTGGCTGGAAAGCGCGGCCCGGCGGGTGCGCCGTCGCCATCATAGACGGCGCCCGCTGGCACAATCGGTGTCTTGCGGCGCTTGACCTCCATCAAGTCCCCCGGCCCGCCCACCCCGTACAGTTGCGCCCCATGAACACCACCGCCACGCCCGAAGCCCCCGTCACCACCGGCCTGGAATGGGCCCCCGGCCTGCAGACCGGCGATGCCCGCATGGACGAGACGCACGAAGAGTTCGTCACCCTGCTCAACCAGTTGCTCGCCACCCCGCAAGACCAGCAGTTGCCGCTCTACCGCGAGTTTGTGGAGCACACCGCCGCCCACTTTGCGCAGGAAGAACGCTGGATGCTCGCCACCGGCTTCACCGCCGACAACTGCCACGCCTCGCACCACGCGACCATCATGGAAACGCTGCACGCGGTGATTCCCCACTATCAGAACGACGACCCGGAAATCATCACCCGCCTGGCCGAGGCGCTGGTCGAATGGTTCCCGCAACACGCCGCCAGCATGGACGCCGGCCTCGCCCTGCACCTGAAAGACGTGGGTTTCGACAGCCGCACCGAAACCCTGGCCGACCCGGACCGGGTGCGGCCGGCGACGATGAGCGGCTGCGGCAGCGTCAGCTGCAGCTGAACACGCCCGCGCCGACCCGTCCAGCGGTCTGAGCGCGCAGTCGCGGGTAGCGCTTCACGTTGCTGAAGACGCGCACGACCTGGTGATGCCCCGTTCTTACAAGGCCTCTGTGCAGCCCGCAGACCCCGCACGCGCTGTGCGTGTATGCTCCACGCAATTTTGAGCGGGTGTCATACAAGCTCCAGCTCCCCCAGAGCATCGAGATGTCCACCAAAACCAAAATCCAGCCTCATCCTCGGCAGAACCATCTGCTGGCCGCCTTGTCACCGGAAGTTCAGGACCGGCTGTTCCCCTATCTGGAACTGGTTGCGCTGCCGCTGCGCGGGCTCATGTACGAATCAGGGCGTCCCATGCGCCACGTCTACTTCCCCACCGACGCCATCGTCTCGCTGCAGTACGTGATGGAAAACGGCGCCTCCACCGCGATCCTTGTGGTGGGCAACGAAGGCCTGCTGGGCATCACCTTGTTCATGGGTGGCGAGAGCACGCCCAGCCGCTCGCTGGTGCAAAGCGCCGGTCATGCCTACCGCCTGCCCCGGTCGCGGGTGAAGGATGAGTTCAAGCGCCATGGCGAGTTGCTGGTGTTGATGCTGCGCTACACGCAGGCCCTGATCACACAAGTCGCCCAGACCGCCGTGTGCAACCGGCACCACGCCATCGACCAGCAACTCTGCCGCTGGCTGCTGCTGTCCATGGACCGGCTCTCCGGCAACCAGCTGACCATGACGCAGGAATTCATCGCCAACATGCTCGGTGTCCGCCGCGAGGGCGTCACCCAGGCGGCGCTGAAGCTGCAGCAGCTGGGTGTGATTTCGTACGGACGCGGATTGATCAAGGTGCTGGACCGCCCCAAACTCGAAGCCCTGAGCTGCGAGTGTTATGCCGTGGTCAAGAAGGAAACCGACGTGCTGCTGCACTACGTGCCGCAACGCCAGGTGATCAAGGACGCCAGCAGCATTCCGACGGTGACCCTGCCCACGGGCAACGCTGTTCTGTCGGCCTGAACGGAACCGCCCCTTCGCAGAGCCCGGATGTCGAAATCCGGACGGGGTGATCGTCGTGGTATGAGGGGGCACTTCGTCCCTGTCATTCGCCTTGGCCCCGCCTTCGTACCGGGCGGAACAAGCCCGTGCCCGATGCCGCCGATACCATGAACCCTGCCCCGTCCACCTTGCCGGACACCCCGCCCGCCCGGGCCACCCGCCGCGAGTGGTGGGGCCTGGCCATGATCGCCCTGCCCTGTCTGGTCTATGCCATGGACCTGACGGTGCTCAACCTGGCCGTGCCCGCGCTCAGCCGGGCGCTGGTGCCCAGCGCCTCACAACTGCTCTGGATCATCGACATCTATGGCTTTTTTTTCGCCGGCTTCCTGATCACCATGGGCACGCTGGGCGACCGCATCGGGCGCCGCCGCCTGCTGCTGATTGGCGCGGCCTTCTTCGCCGTGGCCTCGGTGCTGGCCGCGTTCGCGCGAACCCCCAACGAGCTGATCGTGCTGCGCGCGCTGCTGGGCATCGCCGGTGCCACGCTCGCGCCGTCCACGCTCTCACTGATCCGCAACATGTTTCACGACAAGACACAGCGCCAGTTCGCCATCGGCGTGTGGATCACCGCGTTCTCGGTCGGCAGCGCCATCGGCCCGCTGGTCGGCGGCTGGCTGCTGGAGCACTTCTGGTGGGGCTCGGTGTTCCTGCCCGCCGTGCCGGTGATGGCCCTGCTGCTGGTGCTGGGGCCGCGCCTGCTGCCCGAGTACCGCGACGAGAACGCCGGCCGCATCGACGCGCCGAGCGTGCTGCTCTCGCTGAGCGCCGTGCTCGGCCTGATCTACGCCGTCAAGGCCATGGCCGAACACGGACCGAGTCCCGGGCGGCTGGCCTTGCTGCTCGCCGGGCTGGCCCTCGGCGTGGCTTTCGTGCGGCGCCAGAAGCGCATCGACTACCCGCTGCTCGAACTGCGGCTGTTCGCCATCCCCACCTTCCGCACCGCCATCATGGCCTACGGGCTGTCGTGCCTGGCCATGTTCGGCATCTACATCTTCATCGCCCAGCACCTGCAGATGGTGCTGGCGCTCTCGCCACTGCAGGCCGGCTGGGCCACGGTGCCGTGGGCGGGCGGCTTCGTGTTCGGCTCCCTGGTGCTGGCGCCCTGGCTGGCACGGCGCTTCGGGCCCGGGCCGGTAATGGTGTGGTGCCTCGCGGCGGCAGCGGCCGGCATGCTGCTGATGGTGTGGGCCGACGGCCCCTGGGCGCTGTGGGTGCTGGTGGCCGGCATGGTCGTGGTCAGCCTGGGCATGGCGCCGGTGTTCGCCATCGGCACCGAACAGATCATCACCTCGGCACCCCCCGAGCGCGCGGGCGCCGCCTCGGCCATCGCCGAAACCAGCTCGGAATTCTGCGGCGCACTGGGCATCGCGCTGTTTGGCAGCGCGGGCACGCTGATCAACCGCCAGCAGCTCGCGCAGGCCGGCGGCCAGGGCCTGCCACCCGAAGCGCTGGCCACCCTGGGCGGCGCCCTCGCGGTGGCCGAACGCCTGCCCGCCGACGCGGCGCAAACACTGACCCTCATGGCCCGCGCCGCCTTCACCGACGCACTGCAGTTCACCGCGCTGACGGGCAGCGCGCTGGTGCTGCTGGCCAGCGTGCTGGCGGCGCGGATGTTGCGGCGGCCGTAGCGGCGGCGCTGGCCTCAAGCCATCGTGTTGACCTGTGTCCCCACCGACCCGCTGCCCGCTGCCCGCTGCCCGCCAGCGGCAGATTGCCCGCCACGGCGTTCAGCAACGCCGCCGACGCTGACTCCTGCATGTCCATGGCTTTTTTCATGACGAGGATTTGCGCTTCCTGCGCGGTCTGGCTGTTGCTCATCTGAATCTCGCGATCCATGAGCAGAGCGGGAGAGACATTCATGTCCATGCGGAATCCTTGAGAGGTGTTCAGTGCTTATCGGCGCCCCGCACCCACAACTTGACCCGCCCCTACGCCCCTCCCGGTCCGAGTCGCTTGTCACCGGGGTAACGAAACGTACACAATGGCCGCCAAGCCATCAGTCAACAACAACGCCGCCCAGGGAGGGCGCCCCATGAACGACGCCCAGCCGCGCCCGTTCGACATCCGCATCGACTGCGAACTCACGCACCCTCAGGTGATCGGCCTCACCCTGCGCGCGGACGGGTTTGGGATGTCTCAGGGCTGAATCGACACTTGATCCCATGAGGAACCGCACGACAAATCGCAGCAACCTGATACGCAGCATGGGGCTCGCCGCGTGGTGGACCCTGCACGCCTTTCTTGCCACCGTCTAGCTGCAGCTTGCGTTGGGGGACTTTGCTCGTGACGACATGGCGTCAGGGGTGTTTGAGCCTGCCGACTTGGCACAGGTGATGCAGCACTTTTCGGTGCCGCTGGAACCGTTGCAAGCTTTCGGGCTGTTGTTTCTGGCGATGGCGAGCCTTGCGTACGCGACCGCGGCACTGTGGCGGCGAGCGCTGCAGGCCTTGGGCGTCGCGGATTTGGACTCGATAGCGGCCCCACTGGGTTGCGCTGGGCGTTCAGGCAGCAACTGCTATCGGGCTGGATGCTGGTGCCCCTGGGGTTCACCGGCGCTGTCTTGTGGGCATGGCATGCGCAACACAGCAGGGTGGCCATTGGTCTGGGCGTGCTGATCAGCTACGTTGTGCCGCTGCTGATATTGCGGCCACGCTGGCTCGGAATGGACAGCAGAGACAGGTCTTGGCTGCCCAGCGGGGCCGCGCTGGGCGTGTTTGTGGTGTGCGACGTGCTGACCCGAGCGGCCGATGCAGGCCTATCAGCCTTGGGCGGCCCGGCAGGCAGCACAGTGTCCTTTGTGCTCGAGGTTTTCGTAGCATGGTTGTCGGCCAGCGCGCTGATCTTCGTGCGCAGCTGGCGGGCGACCGTGCCCCACCTGGCTTCGCGTCTGAACCAACGATTCGCCATGCTGGCGGTTATGGGGTCGCTCCGCCCGCTGGCTTTGTTCACTGCCTGGCTGCTGCCACCCATACTGCTCGCTTTTCACCACGCCAATTTCATTGCCCCCACGGTGGTGCATCTGGCAGCGTATTTACCTGAGGCCGTCACAACGGCCAATCGACTGTTCTTTGTGGTGGCAAACCCCGTCACGGACTACTGGTGGGTCGCACTCATACCGTTGCTGTCCACCGCAGCGGCGCTCTACGTGGGCCGTTGTCTGGCGCTGTTCGAACGCCATGAGAACGAGGAAGCGCAGGATTCAGGTCTTGCCTTTTGCCATCGAGCCCAATGCCCGTGCTTAGCTGAAGAGTTCAGAAGCCCGCTTCTTTCTGGTGCCGCACGGCAAGAATGACGATGGCCTCCGCATCCACGCGGTACCGCGCCACGTAACCACTGTCTCCAAAGTCGATGACCCATTCCCGGAACTCGACAGGCATGTCTTCAATGGGGCGTCCAATACCAGGCTGTTGCCCGAGCACCCTCACGCTCTGCCGCAGGGCTTGCACAGCCCTTTGGGCCGCGTCGGTGTTCTTGATCGCCAGGAAGCGATAAAGGCGCTGCACATCGAGCAGCGCCTGCGGGGACCAGATCAGGCGTGGCATTCAGGCGGTTCCACGTCCTCGCCCTGTTCGAGCTTTGCCAACCAGGCATCGGCTTCTTCGGCCGTCACGTGCACGCCCGTAGCACGGTAGGTTTCCCAGGCTTGGAGCGTGTCTTGCCGGAAGGCCTCGCGCTTTTCTTCCCGCTCGACGTACTGCGTGATGGCCTCGCGCATCAGCCAGTGCGAAGTGCGTTGGCGCGCATCAGCCAAGCGCTTCACGCGGGCTTTGGTGTCTTCGTCGATCTTGATCGCAACAGGGCGAATGGCGGTTGATGGCATGGTGCCCTCCTAGAGTATGTAGAGGTATTACCCTATCATACCCATCGGCCCACGCCAAATACCCGGGCGTAAGTTGCGGGTTGGGTCCAGTCATCCCGCCGCAGGCGCCAGCCAGGCGCGCAAGTAAGGCTGCAGCCGAGCCTTCATGGTCTTGTCCTTGTGCAGGGCGCAGAAGTTCAGCGCCAGGGTCTGCATCAGAAAGGCCTCGACGCCCTCGACCAGGATCTCGATCGGCACGTCTTTGCGGAACGCGCCCTGCACCAGCCACTGACCCACGAGCTCGCCGAGCCGGCCGAAGCTGAGGGCAATGGGGCCGATCTCTTCCACCGCCATGGCGCCCGAGCGCCGCATGATGAGGTCGAACACGTAGCGCTCTGACGACATCAGCTCCACCAGCGGCATCAGGCGCTGGGCCAGCTGGTCTGCGTCACGCGGCGCCGGTTCGGCTGCCATGCGGTCGAGCAGGGTCTCGATGCGCTGGCCGATGAGCAGGTCCATCAGCTCGTCCTTGTCCTTGAAATGGGCAAAGAACGTGCCCTTGGCCACGCCCGCGGCTTGTACGGTTTCTTCGATGCGCAGGGCCTCGAAGCCTTTTTCGGCGACGAGTTGGTCCGCCACCGAGGTCAGTCGGGAGCGGGTTTCAAGGGTTCGCTGCTGGACGGCTTTTTTCATGGGGCATGGGCGGCCATAAAGTGACCTCAGTCAATTTATATTGACCTTGGTCATTTTTTGATCTATAAATTTGACTCCGGTCAATTTTATAGGAGCACGCCCGTGAAACGCATCTTCATTCTCAACGGCCACCCGGCCGAACGTTCGCTGTCCCGCACCCTGGTGGAGGCCTATGCCAACGCCGCGCGCCAGGCCGGGCACGAGGTTCGACTCACCCACCTGCACGACCTGGCGTTCGACGCCGACTTCGGCTGGGTCGACTACCAGCAACCCAAGGCGCTGGAGCCCGCGCTGGAGCAACTGCTGCAAGACCTGTCGTGGAGCGAGCACTTCATGATGTCCACGCCCATGTGGTGGGGCGGGCTGCCCGCCAAGCTCAAAGGCCTGTTTGACCGGGCGCTGCTGCCGGGCAGGGCCTTCGACACCCGCAAGAAGAGCCTGCTCGGCCTGCCGCTCCCGATGTTGACGGGGCGCAGTGCGCGCGTGGTGATCACCTCCGACACCCCGGGCTGGTTCATGCGGCTGGCCTACAGGAACGCCCTGATCTGGCAGCTGCGCGGGCAGATCCTGGAGTTCGTCGGCCTCAAGCCCACCCGGCTGACGCACCTCGGGCCGGCCAGCGAGGCCAAGCCCGAGCAGGTGCAGCGCTGGGTGAAGCAGATCCAGGACCTGGGCGCGCAGGCGGCTTGATGGGAACGGATCACGAGGCAGAAGGCGTCGAGCGCCTGGCGAACAACGGGGTCTTGCCTTTTGCCCCGCCCCCCGCAAGCCGATCCGTCAGACCTCGGCGACACCCACCACGTAGTTCTTCCCATAGGCCTTCGCGCATTTCGGGCAGGTGGTGTAGAAAAACCAGATCGATTTCGGCTCGCTGCCGCGGGCGCGAGCCAGCTCTGCCATGGCCTCGTGCCAGTGGCGGGCCTCTTGGTAGGGGCCTTCAAAGACCTTGGTGACGAAGTCGCCCGAGAGCGTGGTCATCTCTTCTTCCGGTACCGCCTTTGGCACCGCGAACAAATGCTCTCCGGCGAAAGATGATGTGTCGCGCGAGAGCACGATGGTGTCCGACCCGTCAATGGCGCCGGCGTCTTCCATGTGTTTCTGCACGCGCGAGAAAACCCTGCCCATGTCAATGGGCACGT
Source organism: Hydrogenophaga sp. L310 (assembly GCF_055703065.1). NCBI lineage: Bacteria > Pseudomonadati > Pseudomonadota > Betaproteobacteria > Burkholderiales > Comamonadaceae > Hydrogenophaga > Hydrogenophaga sp. L310. The sequence goes on along the minus strand of NZ_JBVPZA010000003.1, from coordinate 300,034 downwards.
GCATCAGGCTGTGCGTCTTGGCACGCACGAACGGTTTGTCACGAAAGTGGAGCTCCTGCGCATCCCAACCGTCGGGGTTGAACTTGAAGCAGCAGCCGGTTGTGTTGACCGACATGTCGTAGTGAGGGAGTGCGTTGGTCTGCATGATTGATCCTCCTGTTTGAAAAGCCTGATGTCTTTCAATCAAGGCAAGCGGGTCGGTGGCACCGGCCCGGCGCGTGGCGCACGCACCGCCCTCCTTATATGCCGCAAGAAGCCAGCACGATTGAGCTTCATCAATGGACCCGCGCTCGCTTGCCGATCTACAGCCGCTCCCGCAACTCCGTCTTCAACACCTTCCCGTAGTTGTTCTTCGGCAGCGCATCCACGATCTGATAGCGCTTGGGCCGCTTGAAGCGGGCGATCTGGTCCAGGCAGAAGGTGTCGAGCGCCTTGGCATCCAGCGCAGCGCCCGACAACGGCACCACGAAGGCCACCACAATTTCGCCCCACTCGGGGTCGGGCGCGCCGACCACGGCCACTTCGGCCACGCCGGGCGCGGTGAGCAGCACCTCCTCCACCTCGCGCGGGTAGATATTGCTGCCGCCGCTGATGATGAGGTCCTTGCTGCGGTCCTTGAGGGTGAGGAAGCCGTCGATATCGAGCGCGCCCATGTCGCCGGTCCAGAGCCAGCCGTCGCGCACGGCAGCGGCGGTGGCTTCGGGGTTGCGCCAGTAGCCGGCCATGACGCTGTCGCCCTGGATCAGCACTTCGCCCACTTCGCCCGGCGGCAGCGGCTCGCCGTCTGGCCCGGCCACTCGGATGCGCACGGGCGTCTGCGCCACGCCCACGGAAGCGATGCGCTCGGCGTAGCGCGGGTGCGCCGTGTCGGCCAGGTGCGCGCGGCTGAGGGCGGTGCCGACCATGGGGCTTTCGCCCTGGCCGTAGATCTGCACGAAGCGCGGGCCCATGACGCGCAGGGCGCGCTGGATGTGTGCCGCGTACATGGGCGCGCCGCCGTAGACGATGGTCTTGAAGCTTTCACCGCACTTCTGGGGCGTGAAGCCCTCCGCCTCGGCCTCGTCGACGATGCGTTTGACGATGGTCGGCGCAGCGAACAGCGAGAGCGGCCCGAGCTGGCGGCCGAGCGCGAACAGCTCGGCCGCGTCGAAGCCGCCCGAGGCGGGCACCACGTGGCGCGCGCCGGCCATGAGGTGCGGGATGGCGTAGAGGCCGGCGCCGTGCGACATGGGCGCGGCGTAGGCGATGGCGTCGCCGGCCGCGATGGCGTCCACGTCGTTGAAGTAGGTCAGCCCCATGGTGAGCAGGTTACGGTGCGTGAGCATCACGCCCTTGGGGCGGCCGGTGGTGCCGCTGGTGTAGAACAGCCAGGCGGTGTCTTCGGCGGCGCGTTCTTCGATGGCGGGCAGGGCTTCGCCCTCTTCCAGCCACGCGGTGCAGGCGGCGGATTCGGCGTCCATCACGCCGTCCAGCCCGGTGAGCGCCGCAGGGTCGGGCGCCACGTCGCTGGTCACGAAGGCCCAGCGCGCGGCCGAGTTCTCCACGATCCACTGCACTTCTTTCAGGTGCAGCTTGGCGTTGACCGGCACCACCACCAGCCCGGCCCACCAGGCGCCGAACATCAGCTCCAGGTAGCGCGGGTGGTTGCGCATGAAGAGCACAACGCGGTCGCCGGGCGCCAGACCGGCAGATATAAGGTGAGCGCCCACTCTCGCGGCGCGATCTGCCCACTGGCCGTGGGTAGCCACGCACCGGGCGCCGCTGAAGATGGCGGGGCGCGCAGGTTCTTGAAGCGCCACGCGTTCGAGCAGGTGGGCGAGGTTCATGGTTGCTGTCTCCGGGCGTCGTTATGGGGGTCGCTGGGAAATCATTTTCACCTCTGAAGCAGCCAGGAAAGAAGGGTGTCAGGCAGCGTCAGGGGGAGCTGGCTTACAGTGGCTCGCATGAACGATGCGCTGCCGCCCTTGATCACCGCCCTGCTGGAGCCGGCGCGGTACGCCGCCGTGCAGCCGCAGCCGGTGGAACGCGTGGAGCTGATGGAAACGCACGGCGCCTGGGTGTTGCTGGCGGGGGATTTCGCCTACAAGATCAAAAAGCCGGTGCGTTTTCCCTTCATGGATTTCAGCACCCTGGCCCTGCGCCGCCAGGCCAGCGAGACCGAGATCCGGGTGAACCGGCGCTTCCAGAACCTGGACCAACCCGCGACGCAGCTCTACCTGGGCGTGTTGCCCATCGTCGGCACGCCCGAGGCGCCGCGCTGGGGCGAGCCCGGCAAGGCCGACGCCGGGCAGGCGATCGAGTTCGCGGTGCAGATGCGCCGCTTCGACGAGGCGGCCCGGCTGGACCACCTGTGCGAGCGCGGCGCGCTGACGCCCGAACACATGAGCGGGCTGGCGCGGCGCATGGCGGCGTTTCAGGCCCGGGCCGCGGTGGCCGGCAACGGTGACCCCTGGGGCCACCCGACCGCGGCCATGCGCTGGCCGCGCGACAACTTCAGCACCCTGCGCACGGCCCTGACCGACCCCGCCGACGCCGCCCTGGTGCGCGAGCTGAGCGACTGGACCGAGCAGCGCTTCAACGCCATCGAACCGCTGCTGTCCCGGCGCCGGCAGAAGGGCCGCGTGCGCGAGGGGCATGGCGATCTGCACCTGGCCAACCTGGTGCTGATCGAGGACGAGGTCCTGCCCTTCGACGCCATCGAGTTCAACGACGGCTTGCGCTGGATCGACGTGGCCAACGACATGGCCTTTGTCTGGATGGACCTGCTGGCCCACGGCCGCCCCGGCCTGGCCAACGTGCTGCTGAGCGCCTGGCTCGATGCGAGTGGCGATGTGTCTTCGCACACCGTGTGGACCTTCTTCGCCAGCTACCGCGCCGGGGTGCGCGCCAAGGTGGCGGCGATACGCCTGGGGCAGCTGGGCGGCGCAGGCGCCTCGCCCGAAGCCGACGCGTGTCTGGCCGAAGCCCGGCGCTACCTCGCGCTGGCGCGCGACATCGCCCACCCACCCGCACCGCAACTGCTCATCACCCACGGCCTCTCTGGCAGCGGCAAGACCTGGGCCTCCAGCCGCTGGCTCGCCGCCGAGACCAGCGGACGCGCGATCCGCCTGCGCTCCGACGTGGAGCGCAAGCGCCTGCACGGCATGAGTGCGCTGGCGGCCAGCGGCTCGGGTCTGAACGCCGGGCTCTACAGCCCGCAGGCCCACGTTGACACCTACGCCTCGCTGCTGTCGCGCGCGCGCATGCTGCTCGCCGACGGCTGGACGGTGCTGGTGGATGCGGCCTTTCTGCGCGCGGCCGAGCGCGCCGATTTCGCGGCGCTGGCGCAGGGCGCGGGCGTGCCGTTTCACATCCTCGCCTGCGAGGCGCCGGTGGACGTGCTGCGCGCGCGCATCACCGAGCGGCAGGCGCGCGGCGCCGATGCGTCGGAAGCCACCGTGGCGGTGCTGGAACAGCAGCTGGGCTGGCTGGAACCGCTGTCGGACGCCGAGCGGGCGCAGGCCCTGCCCGCCGCCAGCTGAAGCGCGCCGCCGGTTCAGCGGCCGAAGATGCCGCGCAGGATGCTGCCGGCCGCGCCGGGCAGACCCGAGGGCTTTTCTGCCTGCTCCTCGGCGGGAGCGCTGTCGCTGCTGCTCTCGCTGCCGCCGGCCATGCCCCCCATGTCCATGCCCAGCATCGCCATGGTCTGGCTCTTGGTGCGCACACGCACCGTCCACTCCGGCTGCCAGGACTTGGGCGCGTTGGCCGGGCGCGCCGGGTGGCTCAGGGTGCTCTCGGGGCCGTAGGCGATCATGCGCAACATGGCGCCGCCCGCCTCGCCCCCCGGGCTCGCAAAGATGCCCTGCGGCACGGCGCACTCGGTGGTGCCCGGCGACAGCAGCACCTTGTCTTTCACCCACTTGGCGCTGGTGCTTTCGGTGAGGTAGTCGAACAGGCCGAGCCCGGCGTCGCCGTTGTCTGCGCTCGACCAGAGCACCATGTCCTGCCCCACCGCGCCCATGGCGTGCAGGTGGTAGGCGTGGGCGCGCGGCACGGTCAGCCAGCTCAGCTGGATGCTCTCCGTGAGTTGCCCCTGGCTCTGCAGGCGGATGGCGGACATGAGGTCCTGCCGCTCGGCCAGCTGGAAGCGCATGGACTCGGGCACGCCTTCGCCGCGCACCTGGTGTTCGCCCACGAGCGAGGTGTCGGCCTTCGGGTTCACGGTGTTCTTCTCGTTGGGGTAGAGCGCGTGCTGCGCACCCACCTTGGCGGCGCGCTCGGGCGCGTGCCGCCCGGCCAGCACCGGCGCCCACTGCGCCGGGTTGCTGGCGAGGTTGATCACTTTCGGCTGACCGGGGCGCACTTTCTCACCACACCCCCAGTACACCAGCAGGCGGCCCTTGACCTCGGGCACCTCGCCGGGCGCGCTGTCACCCGGCTCCTTGAAACTCGGGCTGGGTGGCACCAGCGGCAGCTGCTCGCCCATGCCCATGGTTGGCGGGATCGCGAGCGCAGCCTCGGTGCCGGGTTTGCGCGGGTTGTAGAGCGCGAGGTCGATCACGCGGTTGGGCGGGAAGGCGCCGGTCAGGCTGGGCCCGCTGCCCTGCTGGATGAAACGGCCGCTGGCGTGGCCGTAGGTCTGCGAGCCGCCACCGCCACGACCGCCGCCGAAGAGCCCGCCGATCATGCCGCCGACACCGCCCTGCATCATCTCGGGCATGCCGGTCATGGTGGAGGTGGAGAGGTCAACCCACAACTGCGTGGGCGCCGTCTGCGCCTGCGCCACCACAGGCGCCAGCGCCAGTGTGGCGGCTGCCGCCAGGGGTTGAAGGACTTGAACGGCGTGCTTCGAAAAACGGTGCGTCATGGTGTTCCTCCGGTGCGTGGGCTCCCAGCCAGATCATGATACGCCGGGCACCTGACGCCTCCAAGGCGCTTCGGCGCGGCGACATCCCCCGGTTGGGGCATCAGAAATTTCAACCCCCACTGTCCCGCTTTCACAAGCCATTTCCGGCCCGCCTCGCTAACATCGCCTGCAGCTCACCCAACGACACCCCGGAGACAAACCCATGACCGTGATCACCACCATCGAAGACCTGCGCGTGCTGGCCAAAAAACGCGTACCGCGCATGTTCTACGACTACGCCGATTCCGGCTCCTGGACCGAGAGCACCTACCGCGCCAACAGCGACGATTTCCAGAAGATCAAGCTGCGCCAGCGCGTGGCGGTGAACATGGAGAACCGCACGACCGCCACGACGATGGTGGGCCAGGCCGTGAAGATGCCGGTGTGCATCGCGCCCGTGGGGCTGACGGGCATGCAGAGCGCCGATGGCGAGATCAAGGCGGCCAAGGCCTGCGAAAGGTTCGGCATCCCGTTCACGCTGTCGACCATGAGCATCTGCTCGATCGAAGACGTGGCCGAACACACCACCGCGCCGTTCTGGTTCCAGCTCTACATGATGCGCGACCGCGAGGCCATGGCCCGAATGATCGAACGCTGCAAGGTGGCCAAGTGCAGCGCGCTGGTGCTCACGCTCGATTTGCAGGTGATCGGCCAGCGCCACAAGGATTTGAAAAACAAGATGCGAGCGTCGGTGATCCCGTCGCTGGGCAACGTGCTCAACATCGCGACCAAGCCGCGCTGGGTGCTGGGCATGATGGGCACGCGCCGCCACACCTTCCGCAACCTGGTGGGCCACGTGAAGGGCGTGAGCGACATGAGTTCACTCGCGTCCTGGACCAACGAGCAGTTCGACCCGACGCTGAACTGGCAAGACGTGGCCTGGGTGAAGCAGCAATGGGGCGGCAAGCTGATCCTCAAAGGCATCATGGACGTGGAAGACGCCAAGCTCGCTGTGGCCAGCGGGGCCGATGCCATCGTGGTCAGCAACCACGGCGGCCGCCAGCTCGACGGTGCGCCGAGCAGCATCGAGGCGCTGCCCGCCATCGTGGCCGCGGTGGGTGACCAGATCGAGGTCTGGATGGACGGCGGCATCCGCAGCGGGCAGGACGTGCTCAAGGCCTGGGCGCTGGGCGCACGCGGCACCATGATCGGCCGCGCCATGGTCTACGGCCTGGGTGCCATGGGTGAAGAAGGCGTGTTGAAAGCGCTGGAGATCATCCACAAGGAACTCGACATCACCATGGCCTTCTGCGGCCACACCAACATCCAGAACGTGGACCAGAGCATCCTGCTGCCCGGCACCTACCCCAAGGCCGCTTGAGGGTTTAGCCGGAGCGACGTGCCCAACCCAGAGCGCGGTGGAACCGGCTCCGCCGGGCCACTCGCGCTGCCCCTTGAGGGGCGGAGCGGTTACGCGCAGCGAACAAGCGACGGGGGTGTGCCCATTCACTCCAGCGCGTTCAGCGCTGGCAGCAAGGCCACCCAGTAGTCCCCCAGATCGGGCTTGCCCGTGCGGGTGCGGGCTGCGAGCCAGGCCAGTCCCTGGCGCTCGACCTGTTCCATCAAATCGGTGGTCAGTTCCGCTTGCGTTCCCAGTCCCACGATGGTCGGCAAATGGTGCACCTGGCGGCAGGCCGCGAGCACCCGATCAACGATGCGCTGGTTGGCGGCCGGATCCTGGTCGAGCAGCACCACCACGGCCGTGTAATCGGGCAGGAACGCGTGTGTCATGCCCATGGCCAGCCCCTTGCGGGCATTCGCGATCAGCCGCAGGCCCTGCCGACCGTGTGCCGGCAGGTCGAGGTAGTCGCTCTCCACATCGGGGGCATCGTCGGCAGCGCCAGCGAAGCGGCGCCGCACCAGGGGCTGCCGCTGCACGCTCGCCAGCCAGGTGATCAGGTCGAACGTCCGGGCGCCTCGCGCCGAGAGCAGCATGATCCGGGGGTACTGGCCCAAGGGTGTCGGCATGGCGGCCACGGCCGGCGAGCAAAGCGCCAGCCACACGCTGGCCGGGTCCACCACCTGGCCAGCCTCGAACCGGTCCAGCTGTTCGAACACACGCAGGCCAAAGGCATCGGGCCGTTCGGGCGTCTGCACGATGGAGCCGATCCAGGGGCGGAACAGCCGGGGCCGTCCCACGCTGCGGTGAATCACCTTGATCCCCTGGTGCCGAGGATCCTGCGCCACGCGTTGCAACAGCGCCTGGATCGCGCCCTCGGGCCCCTCCATCCATTCGACGAACCAGCCGCTCATGTACAGCAGCGCCACACGAATGCCCTCCGGCCCGTTGTGTGCCAAGGCGTGGTCGCGGATGCGGCGCATCTCGTCCAGCACCGCCTCCTGCACCAGACACACACTGGCATACACCAGGCGGCCAACGGGCAGCGTGGGCACCTCTGACCCGCTGTCGGGCCAGTCGGTGATGGTTTGGTCGGATTCGTTGATGGACATCGCAGCGAAGTCGTCTGACGTGGGGGTGCGTGGGAGAATGCGCCGTGCCTGAAACTCCCGAAAAGGGGCCGATGGTAATCCCACTTCACCTGAATGGGAAAAAGAAAACCGCTACCGCCATGACATCCATCAACTCCACCGAAATTTCCGACCGCCGCGTCAGCCCCTGGTGGCGCGCACTGGCCATTTTTTTGCTGCTCGTGCTGCTGATCGGCTGGGCTGCCCACAGCAGCCTGATGACGCAGCTGCAGGCGCAGATCCAGCACGCCCAGGCCCGGCTGGTTGAGGTGCCACAGATCCGCCAGGTGGCCTTGTTGCAGGACAACCAGCAGAAACCCGCCATGCTCGCCACCTACAACCCCAAGGACGGTGCCCTGCTGCTGCAGCGGCTCAACGACGTGAAAGAAGGCCGCGAAGACAGCATGCAGGTCTGGGCCATCGCGGGCGATGCCGCGCCGCGCTCGCTGGGTGTGATCGAGAGCAAATACAAGACGCTGCAGATGCCGGTGAAAGAGACCGATCTGCAAGGTGTGACCGAGCTGGCCGTCAGCGCCGAGAGCAAAGGCGGCGTGCCCGCCGGCGCCAGCCCCAGCCTGCCCTGGCTGTTCAAGGGCTGGCTGGTGCAGAAGTCGATCTGAGGTTCCGGGTGCGCCAACCGCCTTCGGTCATGGCCAAACGCTTCCCGGTCAACCCACCCCACCCCGAGCGCAACTGCTGGGGTTGTGACCGCTATTGCGCCACCGACGACCTGCTCTGCGGCAACGGCTCGGAGCGCACGCAGCACCCCATCGAAACCTTTGGCCCGGGCTGGGAAAGCTGGTCAGGCATTCCCGGGGACATGGAAGGCGACACGCCCGCAGCAGAGGCGTCCGAAGCGCGACCCGACGCTTGAAGCGCTGCGGGGGGTGCTCTACCTCAACTCATACTCGAACGTGCTCACCACGCGCAGCCGCTTGCTGCGCGAGCTGCCGTCATCGAAGTCGTTGCCGTCGGTGCCGGTGATGCGGATCGCGCCCTGGTTGGCGTTTTTCAACGGGCCGAGGCTGGCCCCCGCTTCGGCCGCGAACTTGTCGGCCTGCTCGCGCGCGTTGCGTGTGGCTTCGGCGAGCAGCGGCGCCTTGATGTCGTTGAAGCCGCGCAGCTGGTAGCGCGGGCCGCTGGCGCCTTCGCCGTCGCCCCCAAGCTGGATGCCACCCTGGATCAGCGGGTCCACCGCCAGCGCGGCGCTGGCCACATCGGCCACGCGGCTCGTCTTCACCAGCACCTGGCCACTGCCGTTGAAGCGGAAAGGCACGTTGCCCTGCGCGTAGTCGCGCGCCATCAGGTCCTGCACCTGGAGCGGCCGGGCTTCGAGTTCGGCGTCGGTGAATCCGCGCTCCTTCAAAAAGGCCAGCACCTTTTCGCGGTCGGCGGCCAGCGCCTGCTGCACGGTGCCGAACTCGTTGCCAGCGCGGCGGAAGCTCAGCGTCCAGATGGCGAAGTCGCTCTCCACATCCTTTTCGGCCAGGCCCTTGATGGTGACTGAGCGGTCCGACATGCGGAAGCGCTCCAGACCCTGGCTCACCGAAAAACCGGCGACGGCGATGCCCGCGCCCACGAGCAGGGCGGCGATCAGGCGGGACAGTGCGTTCATGTTGGCGCTCCCAGAAAACGGCAGCGCGACGGCGCTGCGCAGATGGACCATCTTAGCCCGCCGCACCGCGCATCCACAGCGCTATGCTTGGCGCCGTGACCGCCCCCACCAACCCACACGCCCCCCTGCCCCGGCGCATCGCGCACCTGGACATGGACGCCTTTTTTGCGTCGGTGGAGCTGCTGCGCTACCCGCAGCTCAAGGGCCTGCCGGTGGTGATCGGCGGCGGGCGGCGGCGCGAGGACGATGTGCTGGCCCGACTGCGCGAGGCCTACCCGGAACGCGACTGGACCGATGGCGACCTCAGCCGCATCCCGGTTGATTTTTTCCCCCGCCTTTCGGGCTACACCGGGCGCGGCGTCATCACCACCGCCACCTACCCCGCGCGCCAGTTCGGCGTGGGCTCGGCCATGGGGCTCATGAAGGCGGCCAGGCTCTGCCCGCAGGCGATCCTGCTGCCGGTGGACTTCGACGAGGTGCGCCGCATCTCGCGCCTGTTCAAGAGCACCATCCTGGAGATCGCGCCGGTGATGGAGGACCGCGGCGTGGACGAGGTCTACATCGACTTCACCCACGTGCCCGGCGGCCAGCGCGAGGGCGGGCGCGTGCTGGCGCGATTGATCCAGAAGAGCATCTTCCAGGCCACCGGCATCACCTGCTCCATCGGCGTGGCGCCGAACAAGCTGATCGCCAAGATGGCGAGCGAATTCAACAAGCCCAACGGCATCAGCATCGTCTGGCCCGACGATCTGGAGGCGAAGATCTGGCCGCTGCCCTGCCGCAAGGTCAACGGCGTGGGCCCCAAGGCCGATGAGAAGCTGCAGGGGTATGGCATCCACACCATCGGCGAACTGGCGGCGCGCGAGCCCGGCTGGCTGATCGAACACTTCGGTAAGAGCTACGGCCACTGGCTGCACGAAGTGAGCTGGGGCCGCGATCAGCGCCCGGTGGTGACCGAGAGCGAGCCGGTGAGCATGAGCCGCGAAACCACCTTCGAGCGCGACCTGCACGCGGTGCGTGACCGCGCCGAGCTGGGCACGGTGTTCACCACGCTGTGCGAGCAGGTCGCCGACGACCTGCAACGCAAGGGTTATGCGGGCAAAACCATCGGCATCAAGCTGCGGTATGACAATTTCCAGAGCGTGACGCGCGACGTGACGATCGATCACTTCACCGACGACGCTGCCACCATCCGCCGCCAGGCGGGCCAGTGTCTCAAGCGTGTGGACCTGAGCCGGCGCATCCGCCTGCTGGGCGTGCGCGTGGGCAAGCTGGTCAAGCCCGGGACAGAAGGCGAAGAGGCCTCGGGCTACAGTGCTTCGCTTCCTTCCAAACCCCACAAAGACAAGGCCTCCAATGACCACACCGACCTGCTTTTCCCTGAGCTTGACGGATAACGTCGCCCACCTGGTGCTCAACCGGCCCGAAGCGATGAACACCATGCACCCCACCTTCTGGCGCGAGCTGGACGAGGTGCTGACCGCCCTCCACACCGAAGGCACGGCGCGCGCGCTGGTGATCAGCAGCACCGGCAAACACTTCAGCGCCGGCATGGCGCTGGAAACCTTCAGTGGCGCCATCACCATGGACGACCAGAGCCCCGAAGGCCGCGCCGCCATCTTCGATCTGCTGACCGACATGCAGGCCACTTTCACCAAGATCGAGAACCTGCGTTTCCCGGTGATCTGCGCCATCCAGGGCGGCTGCATCGGCGGCGCGGTGGACATGGTCACCGCCGCCTGCATCCGCTACGCCACGGCAGACGCGTTTTTCTGCATCCAGGAAATCAACATCGGCATGGTGGCCGACGTGGGCACGCTGCAGCGCCTGCCCAAGCTGATCCCGTTCGCCGTGGTGAAAGAGATGGCCTACACCGGCCGCCGCCTGCCCGCCGCCAAAGCGCTGGCCTACGGGCTGGTGAACGAAGTGTTCGACACGGCCGAGGCCATGCTCGCCGCGGCGCTGTTGTGCGCGAAAGAGATTGCCAGCAAGCCGCCGATCGCTATCTGGGGCACCAAGCAGGCCGTGAACTACGCACGCGACCATTCCGTGGAAGACAGCCTGCGCCAGATGGGCTGGCTGCAGGGCGCGATCTGGAGCAACGCGCATGTGCGCGAGTCCATCGCCGCCATGAAAGAAAAACGCCCGGGCGGCTTCACGCCGCTCTCACCGCTGCAGCCGTTCAAGGCGCTGGGCTGAGCCGGCAACTGTCTGCCAGCGCGCTTCAGGCCGCCAGCGACACCCGGATCTCGGCGAAGTTGCCCGCGAGTTCGATCACATCGATGGGCTTGCCCAGCTGGCGCTCGATCTGCGTTTGAGAAATGACGCCGCGCACCCGCGGTCCCTGGCTGTCGTCCCCCTTCTGCACCACCAGCATGTGGCGTCTGCCCACGTGCTTGAGGGTGGCCACGACTTTGCCGACCGTGGTGTGCGCGAGATCGTCGAGGTCGATCGCATCCAGCTGGCCCAGGGGAGACATCACGTCGGCCACCGTCAGGTCTTCGTAGCGGAGACCGCGCTGGTTGATCACCTGCATCGGGCGTTCACCCTCCAGATCCGTCGAGGTGATGAGTCCGTCCATCCAGGGGATCTCGCTGACCACGAACAGCAGGCGCACACCCTGGTGGATCATGGTCTGGCGCGCCTCGTTCAGCCCCATGTCGGGCGCGATGGTGGCGGCGCGCACATGGGTGAGGTCGGTCATGACCGCTCGACCGGGGGAATTCAGCGTCACGGGCACCCCCATGTGGGGCTGAGCCTGGGCGATGCAGGTGCCTTCGGGGAAACGGAAGGTGGGCAGGATGGCAGGGTTCACGGATCGCTCGCTTTCTGACAAAGGTCACAGAGGGCAGGACGTGCACCGTGCACCGGCAGCGCCGGAAGTGCGACGGCGAAGCTGCAGGCTATCAGCCCCCGCAGCGGATCACAAGAGATCAATCCCCAATCGGCGCGACAGCGGGACCCCGACCCCCTGCCCCGTTCAGCCCCTGTGCAGCACCTTGGCCACCGGGTTGTTGCGCAGGCGGTAGGCGTCGGGCATGTCGGAGCCCAGCAGCGGGCGCAGGTACAGGCGGAAAGCGTCGGTCACGTCGGTGCCGCTGGCGGTGATGAACTCGTCTTCCATGGTGCGCGTCTTGCCGGCCACCGCGTCCAGCGGCAGCAGCTCGTAGTCGGCCGAATAGAAGCCGGTGCGCTTGATCGCCACCGAACCGTCCACGCTGCCCCACATCGCGAACTGCACCGCCTTCTCGCCCACCTCGCGCGCCTCGCGCTGGTCCACGTCGGAAACACAACCGATGAAGCTGCGCTGCAGGTAGCCAAAGGTGTCGCCGCGCACGCGCTTGATGCCCAGCTTGTTCTTGATCTCTTCGCACAGCAGATCGGCCAATGCACCGGTGCCCGAGAGCTGCACATTGCCGTGTGCGTCCTTCTCGATGTCCTTGGCCAGCTGGGTGATGATGGGCTGGCCCGACGCGTCGTGAATACCTTCACTCACCGCGATCACGCAGCGGCCGTGGCGCTGATACATGGCCTTCACGTCGGCCAGGAACTTCGGAATCTCGAACACGCGCTCGGGCACGTAGATCAGGTGCGGGCCGTCGTCCGGAAACTTCTTGCCCAGCGCCGATGCGGCGGTGAGAAAGCCCGCGTGCCGGCCCATCACCACGCCCACGTACACGCCGGGCAGTGAAGCGTTGTCGAGGTTGGCGCCGGCAAAAGCCTGCGCCACGAAACGCGCCGCCGACGGGAAGCCGGGCGTGTGGTCGTTGCCCACCAGGTCGTTGTCGATCGTCTTCGGGATGTGGATGGACCGCAGCGGGTAGTTGGCCTTGCGCGCCTCTTCGCTCACGATGCGCACCGTGTCCGACGAGTCGTTGCCGCCGATGTAGAAAAAGTGCTCGATTTCGTGTGCCTTGAGAACCTTGAAGATTTCCTGGCAGTACTTCAGGTCGGGCTTGTCGCGCGTGGAGCCCAGCGCCGAAGCCGGCGTGCGCGCCACGGCTTCGAGGTTGTGGCTGGTCTCCTGCGTGAGGTCCACGAAGTTTTCGTCCACGATGCCGCGCACGCCGTGTCGCGCGCCGTAGACCAGCTTCACGTTCTGGAAGCGCCGCGCCTCCAGCGCCACGCCCACGAGGGACTGATTGATGACGGCAGTCGGGCCGCCGCCCTGGGCGACGAGGATTTTTCCGGATGACATGGATGCTCCTTGGGTGGTGAATAAGGAATCGGGGTCGCTGAAGACAGAGCGGAAGCAGGGGGTTCAACCCAGGATCGCCGGATTCGCCTGCCACAGCACCCAGTTGAGGTACGAGGCAAACGCTACCCAGACAAGATAGGGCAGCAGCAGGGCGCCGGCCAGCGGCCGGATGCGCCAGAACGCGGCGCAGGTGAGCGCGATCAGCACCCAGAACACCAGCACTTCTGCGAACGCCCAGCCGCCCTTTTGCCAGGCGAAGAAGAGCCAGCTCCACAAGGCGTTGGCGGCGAGCTGCACGACGAACAGGCCGAGTGCCCAGCGCCGTGCGGCGGGCTCTGCCGGCGCGCGCCAGACCAGCCAGGCGGCGATGGCCATCATGGTGAACAGGGTCGCCCACACCGGGCCGAACAGCCAGCCGGGCGGTGCCCAGGCCGGTTGCACCAGCCCGCTGTAGAACGATTTGGCGTTGGTCGACGCGACCGCGCCCGCAGCGGCGGTGGCAAAACACAGGGCCATCCAGCCAGCCAAACCGATCAGTTGCCGGGTGCGGGTGCGCGAAGGGTGCTGGATCGTTGTCATGTGCAGGGGCTCGGTTCAAGGCGCGGGCCGTAAATCGCATCGTAGCGGGCTTCGCGGCGCACAACTGTTCGGTACCGTTCATGCCCCGGCGAAGTGGTGCCCGGCAACGACGAGCCCCATGCGACACTGCGCCGCATGAAAACCTTTCACAACCCCCACCACGCCCTGCACCAGGGACGCGAAGAGATGTTCCGCGGCCGGATGGTGCCGTGCCACGAGGTGCCGGCGCGGCTGGACTTCGTGTTGACGGAGCTGCAGCGCCGGTCGCTGGGGGCGCTGGAAACCCCCGAGGTGGCTGAAGTCGATCTGGACGCTGCCATCGCCCGCGTGCACGACGCGTGCTACACGCAGTTTCTGACCGGCGCCTGGGATGAGTGGGTGGCCATGGACCCGGCGAACGGATTGCGCGATGCCCTGCCCTCGGTCTGGCCGCTGGGGAACCAACACGCCTTCCGCACCGACGTGCTGCCGCAGAACTTCGCGGCGCGGCTGGGCCTGTTTTGTTTTGACTCGGGCTCACCGCTGATGGCGGGCACCTGGGCCGCGGCGCGCGGTGGCGCGGCCTGTGCGCTGGCGGCGGCGCGCGAGGTGCTGGGCGGTGCGCGCTCGGTGTTTGCGCTCACCCGCCCGCCGGGCCACCACGCAGGGCCGGACTTTCTGGGTGGCTACTGCTTCCTGAACAACGCGGCGATTGCGGCGCAGGCGCTGTGCGACGGCGGGAAGCAGCGTGTGGCGGTGCTGGACGTGGACTACCACCACGGCAATGGCACGCAGACCATCTTCTATGAGCGTGCGGACGTGCTGACGGTCTCGATCCACGGCGACCCGGTGACCGAGTACCCCTTTTTCCTGGGCCATGCGGACGAGCGCGGTGCGGGTGCGGGCGAGGGCTTCAACCTCAACCTGCCGCTGCCGCGCGGCACCAACTTCGCCACCTGGCGCGCGGCGCTCGGCCAGGCGCTGGACGCGGTGAACGCCTTCAACGCCGACGCGCTGGTGGTTCCCATGGGCCTGGACACCTTCGAAGGCGACCCGATCTCGGGCTTCACGCTGCGAAGCGCCGACTACTTCGCCGTGGGCGAGGCGCTGGCCAGTGCCGGCCTGCCCACGGTGTTCACCTTCGAGGGCGGCTACGCGGTGGACGCGGTGGGCACCAACGCGGTGAACCTGCTGGAAGGTTTCAACCGCGCGGTGTGAACCTGGCTCACGCGGCCTTCCAGAAGATGTAGTCGGCCTGGTAATTGACGATCTGCTGGCTGCCCATCTTGGCCGCATCGCAGGCCATGGCAGGAGCCACGCCGCCCTGCGTCTTCACGCGCTGGATGTAGGTCACGCCCTGCATGGCGCCCATGCCCATCGCCGGGTTGGCCTTCACCAGCTGCAGCGGGATGCTGCCGGCCGCAGCGGGCGCCACCGCCAGCTGGGTGGCGGTGAGTTGGGAGCCGTCCATGCTGGCCCAGGTGGCGGGCGGGCCGTGGTACTTGCCGACCTGTTGGCCGTTGCGGCTCATCAGTATGGCATCGGGGCCGACGAAGACCCACTCGAACTGGCCGGCCATGTCTTTCCTGGCGCGGCACTCGTACGTGATCTGGCCCACACCCACGGTTTCCATGGCGACCTTGTGACCGGCGGGCACCTGCACGGTGGCGGGCAGGCCGACCTGCGAATACGCCATGGCCGGTGCGCTCATCTTGGAGGCGCAAGCTGTGAGGGCAAGGGCTGCTGCGGCAGCCAGGGTGGTTTTGATGAACATGGAAAAACTCCTCGTTGCGGTTGAAAGAAGAACGGGTGTGACAGCGAAATAGCCGGGGCGGCCAACCGTCCCCGGCCCGAAAAACACGCGGATCAGGCGCCGAACGAGAACGCGCCCGGCGGCAACGTACGGCCGAGGGCGTTGTTCAGCACCGTGAAGTGCATGGTCTCGTCGGCGGCCAGGCGGGCGGCCACCTTGGCGAGTTCGCGGTCACCCAGCGCGGGAATGACGCTCAGGTAGGCGTTGGTCGCGCCCAGCTCCAGGCGGGCCGCGAGGTCGAGCACGTCGCCCTGGCTCTTCAGCGAAGCAGCGTTGAGCGCCTTGGCGTATTCCTCCAGCTTCATCTCGGCCACCGGCTTGCCGCCGAGCTTCTGGATGGTGGCGATGAGCGCGTCGCGGTGGGTCTTGTGGTGGCCCTGGAACTGCACCGCCACATCAAGCACCGGCTTCTGCAGCAGGCCGCTGCCGGCGCCGAGCTGGTAGGCGTTGATGGCTTCGTGCTCCAGGCCCAGCGCCACATTGAGGATGGACACGTCTTTGGACATGTCGCCCTTCATGCCGGCGGCCATGACGTCTTTGCCGGCGAGCAGGGCCACGGCGACGGCAGAGAGCGCGCCGCCGGTGCCCATGAAGGAGCGGCGTGACGGGGTGGCGGCGATCAGCGGGGTGGATGCGGTGAAAGCGGAAGAGGTGGAGCGTGACATGGTGGTGTTTCCTTGAGGTGGGGTGGGTTCGGTTGTCGTGGGGCCGGTGGCGTTGATCGGGTGGGACCAGCGCTGCCGACACCCCGGATACGCAGACGCCCCAACGGGTGGATTCAGAAACCCACAAATTTTTGAGGTGATTCACATCGCTGAATCCACACGGCGCCGGGTTGCGTAGTGGGTGGGCCAGCTGTGCAGACCCCGCGCTGGCATCGACACCCCACCAGCAAACACTTCACCCCAACACGCGATGAACCACCCCATGAATCACCTCACCGAGACCCGTCGCCCCCAGGCCACATCGACCACCCTGCTGGCACTGGCGGCCTCGGCCGCCCTGCTTGCCGCCACACCCGCCCAGGCCGACACCGGCAAGCTGCTGCTCACCGGCGGCGTGAGCACGGTGGAAGGCGCGGCCGGCGGCGGCATCAGCCCCTGGGCCGTGATCGGCAGCCAGGCCACCGAGGGCGAAAAAGGCGTGTCGGCCTACCTGAGCCGAGCCGAAACGAGGGACCACGGCCTGACCGCGGCGGGCGTGGCCGTGGGCTTCAACGACCGGTTGGAACTCTCCTTCGGCCATCAGGATTTCGACACCGGCATCACCGGCACGCTGCTCGGTCTGCCCGGCCTGCACCTGAAGCAGGACATCCTGGGCGCCAAGCTGCGCGTGGCCGGCGATGCCGTGCTCGACAGCGACTCGCTGATGCCGCAGATCGCCGTGGGCGTTCAGGCCAAGCGCCTGCGCTCCAGCGGGCTCGACGGCACGCTCGACGCGCTGGGCGCGAAACGCGATGGCGTGGACTTCTACGTGAGCGCGACCAAGCTCTTCCTCGCACAAGGCGTGGTGGTCAACGGCACGCTGCGCGCCACCCAGGCCAACCAGAACGGCCTGCTCGGTTTTGGCGCCCGGCTGGGCGGCGCGGACAACGGCTACGAGCTCATGCCCGAGCTCTCGGTCGCCTACCTGCTGAGCAAGAACGTGGCCGTGGGCTTCGAGTACCGCGCCATGCCCAACAAGCTGCAGCGCGCGGGCGCCGCCGCGGGCCTGGGCGACGGCCTGCGTGCCGACGACTGGAAAGACATTTTCATCGCCTGGGCGCCGAGCAAAAACGTCTCGCTCACCGCCGCCTACGTGGACCTGGGACGCATCGTGCCCGCCACCACCGGCAACAGGAAGCAGACCGGCGTCTACCTCTCGGCACAGATCGCCTTCTGAGCATTCCCCATCCCATCACCCCATGAAGACCGACATGAAACACCTCATCACCGCCACCGCCCTCACCCTGCTCGCCATGGGCAGCGGGCACGTCCTGGCCCAGAGCATGCCCGCTCCCCTGCAAGCCACGCCCGCCTCCGCCTACCCGGTGGCGCCCGCGCCCGGGCTGTACCAGGCTTTCGGCGAACAGGCCGGCATCCGCGCCCTGATGGACGACTTCGTGATCCGCCTGAAGGCCGATGCCCGCATCGGCGAGCAGTTCAAGGAAACGAAGCTCGACAACCTCGCCAAGCAGCTGACCGACCAGGTCTGCCAGCTCGCGGGTGGCCCCTGCGTCTACAAGGGCCCCGACATGAAAGAGGCCCATGCCGAGATGGACGTGACGCGCAGCCACTTCAACGCGCTGGTGGAGGTGCTGCAAGTGAGCATGGACGCGCGCGGCATCCCGTTCACCCGCCAGAACCAGTTGCTCGCGCTGCTCGCGCCGATGCACCGCGACGTGGTGAACACGCGATGAAGGCCGGGGCCTTGTCAGGCGCCGCGGCTGCCGCGATTGCGCTGCTCGCAGGCGCCGCCCAGGCGGCCACGGTGCAGATCACCCTGCTCGCGCGCGATGGCCAGCCGCTGGCCGACGCCGTGGTGCTGGTCGAGCCGGTCAACGGCACCAAGCCACCGGTGCCTGCGCCGGTGCAGGCGACGATCACCCAGCAGAAGATGCGGTTCGATCCGGCGCTGACCCTGGTGCCGGTGGGTTCGCGCGTGCGCTTCACCAACCTCGACGGCTGGGAACACCATGTGCGCGGCCTGCCCGCCGGGCTTGCCGGCCTCACCGCCGGACCGGGCGCGGGGTTTGAACTGCGGCTGGGCGGCAAGGCTGACGGCCTACCACCCGAAAGCGCCGAAGTGACGCTCGGCCAGGCGGGCCCGCTGCAGCTGGGTTGCCACATCCACGGCTCCATGCGCGGCTTCCTGTTCGTCACCGACTCGCCCTGGGCCGTCAAGACCGACGCCGCGGGTGTGGCCACGCTGCAGGGCGTGCCCGAAGGCGCGGCGCGCCTGCGCGTGTGGCACACCGACCAGCTGGTCGAAGCCGCGCCCACCGCGCTCAACGTGACGCCGCTCACCGCCCTGAGCGTGCCCACCCAGGTGTTGCCCCGCCGGCGGCGGCCATGATGATCGGCCTGGCCCCGTTCAAGACCCTGTGGTCCACGGCGGGTCGGGCGCTCCCGCACAATGCGCGCATGCGAGACCAACCCGACGACGAACTCATGGCGCTGATCGACCGCGTGGCCCGGCGCGACGAGCCCGCCCTGAAAGCGCTGTACGACCAGACCTCGGGCAAGCTCTACGGTCTCGCGATGCGGGTGGTGCGCAACAACGAGTGGGCCGAAGACGCACTGCAAGAGACCTTTCTGCAGATCTGGCGCACCGCGCCCGACTACCGCGCGTCGTTAAGCCCGCCAATGGCCTGGCTCGGCCTGATCGTGCGCAGCCGATCGCTGGACCTGCTGCGCCGCCGCAAGGCCGAGCGTGAACACCTGACCGATGAAATCGACGAGGCGATGGCCGACACGCTCGAAGGCAACTCCCCCAATCCCATGGACACCAGCCTCGCGAGCCAGCAGGCCTGGGCGCTGCACCAGTGCCTGGGGCGACTGGAGAACCGGCAACGCGAGGTGGTGAGCCTGGCCTACCTGCGCGACCTGAGCCACGGCGAGCTGGCGCAACAGCTCAAGCTGCCACTGGGCACGGTGAAAACCTGGATACGCCGCGGGCTGGACCACCTGCGCCAATGCATGGCGAGGTTTGCATGAACTTGCCCCAACACCCCGAACTGCTGGACCGTCTGGCCAGCGCCTACGCGCTGGGCACCTTGCGCGGTGGTGCGCGCCGCCGTTTTGAAGCGCTGGCGCGCGAACAGGCACCGGTGCGCGCGGCCGCGCTCATCTGGCAAAGCCGCGTGGCCAGCATGAACGAGCTGCAGGCCCCCGTCGAACCTTCGCCCGCGGTGTGGACGCGCATTGACAACCTCGTGCGAGCCGAGCGCGAACAGGCCGCCATGGCCGCCGCGCACGAAGCGAAAGCGCCACCCAAACCGGGCGGCTGGCTGCGCAGCCTGGCGTTGTGGCGCGGCACCACCGCGGCCGGCGCGCTGGCCACGGTGCTGGCGGTCGTCACGGCCGTGGGCCTGCGCGACGAGATGGGTGCGCAGATCGGTGAGCTGCAGGCCCAGCTGTCAGCGCAACCGCAGATCGAATACGTGGCCGTGCTCAATGACGAGCAGGCCAGCGCGTCCATGCTGGTGACCTTCGACCCGAAGAACGGCCGCCTCACGCTGCAGCGCGTGGGTGGCTACCAGGAAGCGGCCGACAAGTCCCTGCAGCTCTGGGCGCTGCCGCCCGGCGCGGCACCGCGTTCACTGGGCGTGCTGAGTCAGGAGAAGCTGCTGCAGCTGGCGGCCGACCAGCGCGACGTGCGCGAAGTGCCGGCGCTGGCAATCAGCCTGGAGCCCAAGGGCGGCGTGCCGAGCGAAACCGGTCCGACCGGGCCGGTGTTGTTCAAAGGCGCGCTGATCCAGAAGATGTTGTGAGCGCCGGCGGCCTCACTGCCGCGCGGTGCGCACGTTCGCTGGCGGCAGCTGTGGGTGGCTGCTGCGCCAGGGGTTGATGTCGAGTCCGCCGCGGCGCGTGTAGCGGGCGTAGACCATGAGCTTGGTGGGCTTGCAACGCGCCATGATGTCCGTGTAGATGCGCTCGACGCACTGCTCGTGGAACTCGTTGTGGTTGCGGAAACTCACGATGTACTGCAGCAGGCCGGCCTGGTGAATCTGCGGGCCGCTGTAGCGGATCTGCACGCTGCCCCAGTCGGGCTGACCGGTGACGAGGCAGTTGCTCTTCAGAAGATGGCTCACCAGGGTTTCTTCCACCGGCTTTTCATCCAGGGCGGCGCTCAGCAACTCGGGCGCAGGCTGGTAGTGGTCACATTCCACGTCGAGCCGGTCAATCGACAAACCTTCCAGCTCCTTGACCGGTTCACAGTCGAACAGCTCGGGCAGCAACAGGCGCACTCCGGCGCCGGCCTTGACGGGGCCGCCGCTCCAGATGGCCGCGCTCACGTCGCCGCGGATGCGTTCGCGCACCGCGTCGGCGCTCTCCATCCGGGTGTTGTTGAAGCTGTTGAGGTAGAGCTTGAACGACTTGCTCTCGACGATGTGCGTGCTCTCGCAAGGCACGGTGATGTGCGCCAGCGCCACCTGCGGCTTGCCGCGCGCATTCAACCAGCTCAGCTCGAACGCGGTCCACATGTCAGCGCCAAGAAACGGGATGCTGCCGGTGATACCGATCTCGCGGCGTTTCGCTTCGCGCGGCAAGGGGAACAGCAACGACGCGTCGTACTGGTCGATGTAGGCCGAGGCCTTGCCGAGCTGGGAATGTTCTGGGAGGTTCATGAAAGATCGGTTCAGATGAATTCGCGTTCGCGCAGCCACTTGGTCGCGACCCATTTTTCACCCTGCACCACGGGCGCGCCGCCATGCAGCGTGCGGGTGATCGGGCTGGGCTTGTCGTAGCTGAAGAACACGGCGTTGCCGCGTTGCGGCGCCACCTCGAGCCCCACGTCCGGGAAGATGGTGCCGCCGCCCTCGGCCGGCTCGTTGAGGTACATCACCAGCGTGGCGAGGCGCTGCCCGCCGCGCTGCAGGATCGTGGGCGTGCCCGGCTCGGCCGGGTCGAAGTAGTCGTAATGCGGTTTGTATTCGGCACCCACCGGGTAGTTGAGCACCTGCATGCCCTCGCCGTTTTCCAGCGGCCAGTTCACCAGGCGGGCGATGCGCGCCTCGATGCGGCGCAGCAGCTCGCTTTCACCGCGGGTGAAAAACATGCCGTTGCTGGTGCGGTCGGGGTTGAGTTCTTCACCCCCGGTCTGGGTCTGCACCGTGAGGGAGCGCGCCAGGCGCGGACGGGCCAAATCGATGAGCGCTTCGCACTCCTCGTCGCTCAACAGCCCGCCCAGCACCACCACCCGCGGCAGCGCCAGCGTCGCGAGCACACGGACCTGGCGGTCGCCGGCGTCCAGGCACAGCAGTGAGGGCGACAGGCTGATCTCGGGCAGGCGCGGCGCTGCTGTGGCGCTCTGGGAACGGGGCACGGCCGCTGGCGCCGCATCCCCGGCCCGGCCGCCCCCGCGTTGCCCCAGGTGTTCACGCAAGCTGTCTTCCAGCGCCGAGGCCGCCAGCTCCTTCTGCCAGCCCGCCTTCACCATGGCATCGAGCACCGATTCGGGCGAAAAACCGGCGACGGTCTGCTCCACGATCCAGCGGCGCAACTCGGGGGTGATGGTTTGCACCATGGTGTCGCCCGTCATGGGTCAGGGCTTCTGTTCGCGGCGGAACACCAGCCGGTCTGTGTCGGATGCGGCCGCCACAAACCGGTAGCCGTCCAGATCAAAGCCCTTGAGCTGCTCGGGCGTGGTCACGCGGTGCTTCACCGCGTAGCGCACCATCAGGCCACGCGCGCGCTTGGCGAAGAAACTGATGATCTGGAAGCCGTCGCCCTTGCGCTCTTCGAACACGCAGCTGACCACGCGCGGCTGCAGCACACGGCGGTCCACCGCCTTGAAATACTCTTCGCTGGCAAGGTTGATCACGACCGGGCTCTTGTCGGCGCGGGCGCGCTGGTTGAGGTAGTCGGCGATCTGGCTGCCCCAGAACTGGTACAGGTTCTTGCCCTTCGGCGTGACGAGGCGCGTGCCCATCTCCAGCCGGTAGGGTTGCATCCAGTCGAGCGGACGCAGCACGCCGTAGAGGCCACTGAGAATGCACAGGTGCTGCTGCAGCCAGTCGAGTTCGGCTTCGCCCAGGCTCTTTGCGTCGAGCCCGCCGTAGACATCGCCGTCAAACGCCAGCACCGCCTGCTTGGAATTCTTCGCGGTGAACCTCGGCACCCAGGCCTGGTAACGCGCGAAGTTCAGGCCCGAGAGCGGGTCCGACAGGCCCATGAGATCGGCGATCTGCTGCGGCGACTTGTCGCGCATCACGTCGATGAGCTCGGCCGCCTGTTTCACGAACAGCGGCTGGGTGTGGGTCGCAAGGTGGGCCGGCGTCTCGAAGTCGAGGGCCTTGGCGGGGGAGATGAGGAACAGCATGTTGTCGTGGACGCAGCGGGAGGAAACACAAAAAGGGCTTCCCGCAGGAAGCCCGATTATGACCAACGGGACCGGTTACTTCAGGTCGCCGGCCAGGCTGGCCAGCGTTTCCATGGGGATCTGGGTGTGGGCCGGGTAGTGGGTGTGGTCGCAGCCCAGTTTGACGGCGCCACCGGCCTTGACTGTGGCACACATGGCGGGCGTGAACTCGAAGCGCACGAAGTGCACGGCGCTGGTCTTTTCATCGTTCTCGCGGTCCAGGTCTTCGTCGGCGATGGCGTAGACACGGGCCTGACCGTCGACCTCGACAAACAGGCGGTCTTCCACGCCGATCAGGCGCGCCAGCTCGCGTTTGCGCTCGTTGGCGTCGGTGTACTCGATCATCACCGTGGCCTTCCAGTTGCTGCCGTCCGGCACCAGCGGTGCGTAGGCCTCGATCTCCTGCTGGATGCCCTCTTCTTCGAAGATCTTTTCGATGCGCAGCATTTCCTGGATCTGGTAGCGGATGGTCATCTCGCTCTCGAACTGCAGGTTGATGTGTTCGCCCAGCTGCACGCTGCGCAGCTTGCGGTGCGCGATGACCTCGGGCTTGTGCGCCTTGCGCCACTTGCTGTAGGCCTCCAGGCTCATGAGGCTGTCGGGGGTGATGTGTCCGGTGAGTTGCATCGGGTGTTCCTTATTTCAATCCGTAGGCTTTGGCCACCAGACTCAGCGGGTGCTGCAGCTCGGGCGCGCCCAGGCCATTGACTTCAAAACCCTGCGCGATGTGGTGGCCACCGAGCGGACAGTCGGAGCTGATGTAGTCGGGTTTGGCTCCGTCCTTCATGGTCGCCATGGCCTTGAACACCGGTTTGCCGATTTTCATGGCCTGCTGGTGGTAGGCCTTCTTCACGCCGAAGGTGCCCGCGTGGCCCGAGCAGCGTTCGATGGTGTTGAGCGTGGTGCCGGGGATCATCTTGAACATTTCTTCGGTCTTGCGGCCGATGTTCTGCACCCGGCCGTGGCAGGGGATCTGGTAGCTCACGTTGCCCAGCGGCTGCGGGAATTCGGTCTTCAGCAGGCCGTCGCGCTTGCGCGCCATGAGGTACTCGAACGGGTCCCACATGTGCTCCTTCACGAGCTGGGTGTCGGCGTCGTCCGGAAACATGAGCGGGATTTCCTGCTTGAACATCAGCGCACAGCTCGGCACCGCGGCGAGGATGGCGAAGCCGTCTTTCGCGTACTTCGCCAGCACCGGGATGTTGACCTCCTTGCTGGCCTGCACCGAGTCGAGGTCGCCCAGCTCCAGCTTGGGCATGCCGCAGCACTTTTCTTTCTCCACGATCACGTACGGAATGGCGTTGTGGTTCAGGATCTTCAGCAGGTCGAGGCCGATACCGGGTTCGTTGTAGTTGATATAACAGGTGGAAAAAATGGCCACCTTGCCCGGCGTCTTCTCGCCATTCACCACGTTGGACGACGTGGCCTCTGGTGTGCCGGAGCGGAATTTTTTCGTCGCCAGTTCGGGCAGCCAGGCGTCCTTGTCCACCCCGGCCACGCTTTCCATGACACTGCGCATGGCCTTGGTCTTGTTGACCGCGTTGGCCACCTGCACCACAACGGGAATGCCGGCGAACTGGCCGTGCACGTCGGTGGAGGCGAGAAAACGTTCGGCCAGCTTGACCTCGCCCTTCTTGAACTTGATGGCCTTGGCGCGCAGCATGGTGTGCGGGAAGTCCAGATTCCATTCGTGCGGCGGCGTGTACGGGCACTTGGTCATGTAGCAGAGGTCGCACATGTAGCACTGGTCGACCACCTTCCAGTAGTCGGGCTTGGCGACGCCGTCGACCTCCATGGTCGAACTCTCGTCGACCAGATCGAACAGCGTAGGAAACGCCCCGCAGAGGCTCACGCAGCGCCGGCAGCCATGGCAGATGTCGAAGATGCGTTCGAGCTCGACAAAACACTTTTCCTCGTCGTGGAAGTCGGGGCCCTTCCAGTCGAGTGCGTGCCGCGTCGGAGCCTGCAGGTTGCCTTCGGTTGCCATGTCTCATCTCCTCGTCTGTGCGGGTTTTTCTGGGGCTTTTGAAAAGACTCCACGGGTGCAGCCCTTTCAAAAGCGGCGTCCGGAGCACGCGCCCAGAACGCCGCCGCGGAACCGGCTCCGCCGGGCCGCCAGCGTGCCTGGCTGGCCGCGTCAGCGTCAAAGTCGCTGACTCTTCGTCCCGTCCAAGCCTGCGCAGGCAGGCTCGGAGCCGCGGTCCTCAGCCCCCTTGAAGGGGTCGCGCGCAGCGCGGCGGGGGTGGGTCCATTCAATCGACCAGCTCGTTCAGCGCCTTGGTGTAGCGGTTGGCGTGCGAGCGCTCGGCCTTGGCCAGGGTCTCGAACCAGTCGGCGATTTCGTCGAAACCTTCCTCGCGCGCGGTCTTGGCCATGCCCGGGTACATGTCGGTGTACTCGTGGGTTTCGCCAGCGACAGCCGATTCCAGGTTCTGGCGCGTGGGGCCGATGGGCAGGCCGGTGGCCGGATCGCCCGACTGCTCCAGGAACTCCAGGTGGCCGTGTGCGTGGCCGGTTTCCCCCTCCGCGGTCGAGCGGAACAGCGCGGCCACGTCGTTCTGGCCTTCCACGTCGGCCTTGTTTGCGAAGTACAGGTAACGGCGGTTGGCCTGCGATTCGCCAGCGAAGGCGTCTTTCAGGCACTGCTCGGTTTTCGAGCCTTTCAATGCGGCCATGGGGTATCTCCTTGTCGTGGTTGAAGAAACGCCCAACCAGGTGCCCACGCCGGAACACCCCGTTGAGACAGATGGCACCTTACGCCCGTTGGCAGACCTCGTCTAATTGTTCTGGCCTATGTGGCAAATTGTTTATGACTATCTCGTTGATAGTATTGATAACAACTCTCAACACCATCGACAGCCCAGCGGGAAACCCTCAAACTGGCATCGCGATTGCGCTGAGGGCTGTCAGCCGCGCCACTCAGGCCGCAGCCAGACGACTGTCCGCAGTGACAGCCCGCGAGCACCGATCCCGTGAGGAGACCATGAACAGCCACGTCGACACGTACCGGGAAACCGGACCCACAAACGGATACGAATTCAGCGGTGGCTCGGGCTACGACCTGCCCGAATACCCGTTTGAAGCGCCCCCCGAGTTGCAGGGCGACCCCCTGGTGCGCCACACCGTGGTCATCGTCGGCGGCGGCCTCACCGGGCTGACGCTGGCCTGCTCGCTGGCCCGCTACGGCGTGGCCTCGGTGTTGATCGACGAAGACAACACCGTGGGCGTCAAAGGCGCCTCTTCGCGCGGCATCTGCTACACGCAGAAATCGCTGGAAATCTTCGAACGCCTGGGCATTTACGAGCGGGTGGCTGCCAAGGGCGTGCAGTGGAGTGTGGGGCGAACCTTCGCGGGCGGGGATGAGGTCTTCAGCTTCGATCTGAAGCAGCAAGGCAATTTCCATCTCTCGCGCCAGCCACCGTTCATCAACATCCAGCAGTTCTATGTCGAAGGCTATCTGGTCGAGCGCATCCACGGGCTCGGCCATGTGGAGCTGCGCTGGCAGAACCGGCTGGTGGCCTTCGAGCAAAACGACACATGCGCCACGCTCACCGTGGACACACCGGCGGGCCGCTACCGCATGGAGGCCGAACACGTGATCGACGCCACGGGCGCGAACAGCCCGTTGCGTCAGTGGCTACAAGTGCCGTTTGACACCCGACGGGGCGATGACCGCTGGTGCATCGCCGACGTGCGCTTTTCCAGACATCCGCCGGTGGAGCGCCACACCTGGATCGAGGCGCCATTCAACGAAAACCGCGCGGTCTGGCAGCACCTGATGGCCGACGAGGTCTGGCGCATCGACTACCAGATGGCACCCGACAGCGACCCAGAAGCCGTGAGCCGTGAACCAGCGGTGCGCGAACGGCTGGCGCGCCATTTCGGTGCCGATGTGGAGGTGGACATCGTCTGGGTCGGCCCCTACACCTACCGCAGCGAGTGCGTGCACGCCATGCGCCACGGGCGGGTGTTCCTGATCGGCGATGCGGCCAAGGTCATGAGCCCGTTTGGTGCACGCGGGGGCAACTCCGGCGTGGCGGACGCCGACAACCTGGCCTGGAAACTCGCGGCCGTACTCAAGGGCCAGGCAGACGCTTCCCTGCTGGCGAGCTACAACGAGGAACGCATCGAGGCCGCGCAGCAAAACGTGTGCGTGACCAACCGCACCGCACGGTTTCTGCGCCCGGCCGCCGGCATCGAGCGGCTGTTCCGCCAGGCCACCATCGGGCTGGCCAGGCAGTACCCGTTTGCGCGCAGCCTGATCAACACCGGGCGCATGGCGGTGGCCAACCCCTACAGCCGCTCCAGCGCGTGCACCTACCGGGCTGGCGGCGGCGCGGGGCTGTCGGTGCAGAACGTGCGTTTCGCCTGGGCCGACGGTACCCGAGGCTGCGTCAACGAGCTGCTTGACTGGGCCGCGGGCGGCCTGCTGGTGCTGGTGTTTGGCGATCTGTCGGCCGCGGCCCTGCAGCGTTTGCGGCGGCTGTGTCTGGATGCGCCGGTGCGCAGCGTGCAGGTGCTCGGGCCCGACGCCACGCCGCAGGCGCTGGAGCATATCCGCGACCACCAGGGCCACCTGCAGGGCGCCTGCCATGTCTTTGGCCACGCCTGGGCGCTGCTGCGTCCCGACGGCTACCTGGCCGCCACCGGCGAGTCGGTCGACGCCCAACTGGTGTCGGCCATCGAACGTTGCCTCGGACTGCGCGGAGATCAACCATGAAACTCGCCCTCCACTTCCAGGACGCTGACGCCTTTTACGAACAGCTGCTCGATGCCCATGCAGGCCTGAGCCGCGAAGACAGCGAACTGCTCAATGCCCGGCTGATCCTGCTGCTGGCCAACCAGGTGGGCGACTCTCGGGTGCTGCAAGAATGCATCGAAGCGGCCCGCGAGATACCCACCCCCGCCGCGGAATAAAATCAGGCCATTCCCGAGTTCACCCTGTCGGCGCCCTGCGGGGCGCCGATCCACTTCTGCGCCCACCCATGTCCGACACCCTGCACCAACCCGGCCTGCAATCGCTCTCCAAATCGTTCGAGCCCGCCGCGCTCGAAGCCCACTGGGGACCCGAGTGGGAGCAGCGTGGCTACGGCGTGGCTGGCTTCCGCGGCACGGGCGCGCCCAAGGAAGGCGCGCCGTCCTTCGCCATCCAGCTGCCGCCGCCCAACGTGACCGGCACGCTGCACATGGGCCATGCGTTCAACCAGACCATCATGGACAGCCTCACGCGCTACCACCGCATGAGCGGCGCCAACACGGTCTGGGTGCCGGGCACCGACCACGCGGGCATCGCCACGCAGATCGTGGTGGAGCGCCAGTTGCAGGAAAAAGGCATCAGCCGCCACGACATGGGCCCCACGCCCGCCGAGGCGCGCAAGAACTTTGTCGCCAAGGTCTGGGAATGGAAGGAAGAAAGCGGCAACACCATCACCACGCAGATGCGCCGCATGGGCGATTCCGTGGACTGGAGCCGCGAGTACTTCACCATGGACGAGAAGCTGAGCAAGGTCGTCACCGACACCTTCGTGAAGCTCTACCAGCAGGGCCTGATCTACCGCGGCAAGCGCCTGGTGAACTGGGACCCGGTGCTGATGTCGGCCGTGTCCGACCTGGAGGTGGAAAGCGAAGAGGAAGACGGTTTCCTCTGGCACATCGCCTACCCGCTGGTGAATGGCTCGGGTCACCTCACGGTGGCGACCACCCGCCCTGAAACCCTGCTGGGTGACGTGGCGGTGATGGTGCATCCGGAAGACGAGCGCTACAGCGCGCTGATCGGCCAGTACGTGAAGCTGCCGCTGTGCGAGCGCGAGATCCCGGTGATCGCCGATGCCTACGTGGACCGCGAATTCGGCACCGGCGTGGTCAAGGTCACGCCCGCCCACGACGCCAACGACTACGCCGTCGGCCAGCGCCACCAGTTGCCCATCATCGGCGTGCTGGCGCTCAACGCCACCATCAACGACAACGCGCCCGAAAAATACCGCGGCCTGGACCGTTTCGTCGCCCGCAAACAGGTCGTGGCCGACCTCGAAGCCGCCGGCCTGCTGGTCGAGACCAAGAAGCACAAGCTCATGGTGCCGCGCTGCGCCCGCACCGGCCAGGTGATCGAACCCATGCTGACGGACCAGTGGTTCGTCGCCATGACCTCTAAGGGCAATGAACACAACACCAGCGGCACCTCGATCGCCGACAAGGCCATCGCCGCCGTGCAGTCGGGCGAGGTGAAGTTCGTGCCCGAGAACTGGGTCAACACCTACAACCAGTGGATGAACAACATCCAGGACTGGTGCATCTCCCGCCAGCTCTGGTGGGGCCACCAGATCCCGGCCTGGTACGACGAGCAGGGCCAGGTCTACGTGGCGCGTTGTCTGGAAGAAGCACAGGCCCAGGCCGGCGCGGGCAAGATCCTCACGCGCGACGAAGACGTGCTCGACACCTGGTATTCATCGGCCCTGGTTCCTTTCTCCACCATGGGCTGGCCCGACGCTGTAGCCCCCACGCTCGGCGCTGGCGCGTCCTCGCTGCCCCCCGAGGGGGCTGCTGCGCCTTGGGGCGGCCCGGCGGCGCAGCGGGCGCCCTCCGCCACCGACGACTACAACCTGTATTTGCCCAGCACCGTGCTGGTGACGGGCTACGACATCATCTTCTTCTGGGTCGCCCGGATGATCATGATGACGACGCACTTCACCGGCCGCGTGCCGTTCAAGCACGTCTACATCCACGGCCTGGTGCGCGACGCGCAGGGCCAGAAGATGAGCAAGTCCGAGGGCAACGTGCTCGACCCGGTGGACCTGATCGACGGCATCTCGCTGGCTCCCCTGCTGGACAAGCGCACCACCGGCCTGCGCAAGCCCGAGACCGCGCCCAAGGTGCGCAAGCAGACCGAAAAGGAATTCCCCGAGGGCATCCCGGCCTACGGCGCCGACGCGCTGCGCTTCACCTTCGCCGCACTGGCGTCGCTGGGCCGCAGCATCAACTTCGACAGCAAGCGCTGCGAGGGCTACCGCAACTTCTGCAACAAGCTCTGGAACGCCACGCGCTTCACGCTGATGAACTGCGAAGGCCAGGACTGCGGCCTCAAGGACCACGGTGCGGCCGAGTGCCTGCCCGGCGGTTACCTGGAGTTCAGCCCCGCCGACCGCTGGATCGTCTCCAAGCTGCAGCGTGTGGAAGCCGAGGTGGCCCAGGGTTTCGCAGAATACCGGCTGGACAACGTGGCCAACACGATCTACCAGTTCGTCTGGGACGAATTCTGCGACTGGTACCTGGAAATCGCCAAGGTGCAGATCAACACCGGCAACGAAGCGCAGCAGCGCGCCACCCGCCGCACGCTGATCCGCACGCTGGAGACCATCCTGCGCCTGGCCCATCCGGTCATCCCGTTCATCACCGAGGAACTCTGGCAGAAGGTCGCGCCTGTCGCGGGCCGCGCGGGCGAGTCGGTGAGCGTGGCGGCCTACCCCGTCAGCCAGCCCGAGCGCATCGATCCAACCGCCGAAGCGGCTGTGGCCAAGCTCAAGGGCCTGGTGGACGCCTGCCGCACGCTGCGCGGCGAGATGAACGTCTCGCCCGCCACCCGCCTGCCGCTCTACGTGCTGGGCGACACGGCCTTCATGCAAGCCAATGCCGCCGTGCTGCAGGGCCTGGCCAAGCTGAGCGAGGTGAAGGTTTTCACCGACGAGGCAGCCTGGGCCGCCGCCGCGCAGGCCGCTCCCGTGGCCGTGGTGGGCGAGGCGCGTCTGTGCCTGTTCATGGAGATCGACGTGTCCGCCGAAAAAGTGCGCCTGTCCAAGGAAGCCACGCGCCTCGAAAACGAGGTCACGAAGGCCAACAGCAAGCTGGGCAACGAGGCCTTCGTGGCCAAGGCACCGCCGGCGGTGATCGATCAGGAAAAGAAGCGTGTAGCCGACTTCACGGCCACGCTGGCCAAGGTGCGCGAGCAACTGGCGCGACTGGGCAACTGACCCCGCCACCGCGCGGACCTGAACCGCGTTCAGGGCCGGTGGTGGACCGCCAGCGACTCCCACTGCGACGGCGAAACCGCCTGCGGGTCTTCCAGGTCGGACGGGTGGTTCAGGCTGTCGAGTTCGGAGAATTCGCTCTGTTTTGTCGCGGCTGTCGCAGGCGACAGCGTCTCGTGGATGCGGTGAGCGACGTACCAGCTGGCACGCAGCTTGGCTTCGCGGGTATGAGAACCCAGGCGCGGCGTCAGGTGCAGGTTGGGCACGTTGTACAGCGGCGTGCCTTCGGCCGCAAAAGCCGGATTGGCGCCGTCGAGCAGACAGGCGTCGATGCGGCCATCGGTCAGGGCCAGGGCCAGGGCCTCCGGGTCGAACAGCGAGCTGCGGCTCACACCGACCCACAGCTGGCCAGGCTTGCAGTGGTTGAGCAGCCGCTCGTTGATCCAGCCCCGGAAGCGGGAGGCATAAACCACCTGGAGCGATACCGCGTCGGAACGCGCCAGCAGATCGTTGAGCGGAACCGGCTCCACACCGAGCTTGGCCCAGATGGGCGCGGCATGGTGCACGGCCGGGTCGTAGCCCAGCAGGCGCACGCCCAGGCCCTTGAGCATGGGCGCGAGCGTGTGAGCCACCGGGGCCAGCCCGAGCACACCCACGGTGCTGCCCGCCAGCTCCCGCCCCATGCGCACCTGCGCCATCTGGCGACCGAGCAACGCACTGATCATGCCCCGGCGGTACAGCATGAGCAGGCCATACAGCAGGTACTCGGCGTTGGAGCGCACCGTGGCGCTGCGCGCCTGCACCACGCGCACGTGGCGCCGGGCGCAGGCCTCCAGATCGGTGTTGTCGCTGGATATCTGCATGCGAGCCACCAGCTGCAACTTGGGTGAAAAGTCCAGGAATTCCTGCGACACCACCACATGGGGTGGCAGGACGATGGCGCGCGTCTTGTAGGCGGTGTTGCGCAGCGCGACCGGGTCGTCGGCCAGATCCGGACGGAAGGCCACCTCGTAGCGCTCGCGCAACCAGCTCAGGGCCTCGGGGACCAGTGGGTCGATCAGCAGGACTTCCATGGAAACAACGTATCGGGTTGTTGCGGCTCAGGGCAACAACCGTTCACGCCCTCAACGGCGTTTGAGCAGCGTGAAATGCTCGGTGCCCACCGTCTGCTGTTCCACGAGTTCGTTGCCCGTCTGCTTGGCAAAGGCCTGGAAATCACGCACCGACCCGGCATCGGTAGACACCACGCGAAGGATCTGTCCGCTGGTCATGTCAGCCAGGGCTTTCTTGGCTTTCAGGATGGGCAGGGGGCAGTTCAAGCCGCGGGCATCAAGTTCTTTGTCGGCGTTCATGGAGGGATTCCTGTGGTTGAACGATTCTATGTCAAGCGGATGTCCAGCCAATCCGCGGCCAGGTGGCCGTGGACCCCAACGGGCAACGGGTGTCAGAGCGACTTGGCAGCGTTCGCCTGATGGGGGTCTGAGGGCAGCGTTTCCATGAACACCGGTTCGATGCCCTTGCCTCGCAACCAGTCGGCCAGGGCCAGCCCGGTACCCGCGCGCCAGCACTTCAGCTGTGCCGGCGCCAGCAGCTTGTATTCGACCAGTTCGGGCGAAAGCCGGATCTCGCCGGTGGCTTGCGCGTGGTAGGTGATGATGATCTGGTTCATGCGCTGGAAGTCGTGCACACCCACCAGCTGCAGCGCCGTCACCTCCAGCGCGGTTTCTTCGGCAATCTCCCGCCGGATACCTTCTTCGGGCGTCTCACCCGCTTCCATGAATCCGGTGATCAGACCGAACATGCGGTTCTGCCAGGCCGCGTTGCGCGCGAGCAGAACCCGCTCACCGACCTGAACGATGGCCGCGAGCACGGGCGTGGGGTTGTTCCAGTGCGTGAAGTCGCAGGCCTGGCAACGCAGCCGCTCCTTGAAACCGCCGTCCTCCTCGGCGCCCGTGAGCGTCAGCGGCGTGGCGCAGCAGGGGCAGAAACGGTACTCGGCGCTCACCTGTTCAGGCCGGGAACACGCCGGTGGACAGGTAGCGGTCGCCGCGGTCACAAACGACGAAGACGATGGTGGCGTTTTCCACCTGCTGCGCAATCTGCAGGGCGACCCAGCAGGCTCCTGCCGCCGAGATGCCTCCAAAAATGCCCTCTTCGCGCGCCAGGCGGCGGCACATGTCTTCGGCATCACCCTGGCTCACGTACACCAGCTCGTCCACATGGCTGGGGTCGTAAATTTTCGGCAGGTATTCGGTGGGCCATTTGCGGATGCCGGGGATGCGCGAGCCTTCGCTGGGCTGGGCACCCACGATGCGGATGGCCGGGTTCTTTTCCTTGAGAAAGCGCGACACGCCAGTGATGGTGCCGGTGGTGCCCATGGCGCTCACGAAATGGGTGATGCGTCCGCCGGTCTGCTCCCAGAGCTCGGGGCCGGTGGTCTCGTAGTGGATGCGTGGGTTGTCGGCGTTCGCGAACTGGTCCAGCATGCGGCCCTTGCCTTCGCCTTGCATCTTTTCGGCCAGATCGCGGGCGTACTCCATGCCGCCGCTCTTGGGCGTGAGGATGAGCTCGGCGCCAAAGGCCTTCATGGTCTGCGCACGTTCAATCGAGAGGTCCTCCGGCATGATCAGCACCATGCGGTAACCCTTGATGGCCGCGGCCATGGCCAGCGCAATGCCGGTGTTGCCCGAGGTGGCTTCGATCAGCGTGTCGCCGGGCTTGATCTCGCCGCGCTCCTCGGCGCGCCGGATCATGGACACCGCCGGCCGGTCCTTGACGGAGCCCGCCGGGTTGTTGCCCTCCAGCTTGCCCAGAATGACGTTGCCCCGAGCCTGGTTGTCCGCCGCACCGATGCGCTGCAGCGCCACCAGCGGCGTGTTACCGATGGCGTCTTCAATGGTTGGGTAGTTCATGGGCCCCACTGTGCCATAATTTCTGTCTCCCAGATTCCAGCCCGGGTGGTGAAATTGGTAGACGCAGGGGACTCAAAATCCCCCGCCGCAAGGCGTGCCGGTTCGATTCCGGCCCCGGGCACCACGTACTAGAGTCAGACGGCCTCACAAAGCCTCAAGAACCCGCACGCTTCCTAGCGTCGCGGGTTTTTTCTTGTCTCACCAGCTATCGCCTCGTAACATGACATACCAACAAAACGTTGGTATCTATGTCGGTATCTGGAAATGCCAGCACCAGAGATACCAACAAAAGGGGCATCCATGGCGCTGACAGATACCTTCGTGAAAAACATCAAGCCCAACGGCACAACGGTGGGCGAAAAGCACGCCGACGGACAGGGGCTGTATCTGCATGTCAAGGAAGCCGGAAAGTACTGGCGCATGAGCTACAGGTTCCTGGGCAAGCAAAGGACGCTGGCGCTGGGTGTATATCCGGCGGTGTCGCTTGCCAAAGCCCGCCAGAGGCGTGACAAGGCACGGGAACTGCTGGCCGATGGGATCGACCCCATGGAAGCCAAGCGTCAGGAAAAACTAACCAAGGCGGCAGAGGCTGCAAACACCTTTGAAGCGGTGGCACGCGACTGGCTGAAGAAGACGGCGGCTGATCGGATGGCCAGCACCACCAGGAAAATTGAAAAGTGGCTGGCCCATGACGTTTACCCGTACCTTGGAGCCATGCCAATATCGACCATTGGCCCGCGTGACGTGCTGGCCACTTTGCGACACATGGAAGCTCGGGGCGCACTAGAGAGCGTGCAGCGCGTCAAGCAACACATTGGGCAGGTGTTTCGCTACGCCATAGCCACCGGCAGCGCAGAGCGCGACCCAACACCCGACCTGAAAGGCGCGCTGACAAGGGCCGCGCCCAAACACTATGCAGCCATCACAGAACCCAAAAAGGCGGGTGAACTGCTGCGCTCCATATTCGCTTACAGCGGGCACCCCTACACAGTGGCAGCGCTCAAGTTGTCACCACTGGTGTTTGTGCGACCCGGTGAACTGCGCACAGCCGAATGGGTAGAAATGGACTTGGACGCGGCAGAGTGGCGCATACCGGGCAGCAAGATGAAGATGAAGACCGACCACATTGTTCCGCTGTCTACCCAGGCGGTGGCAATTCTGCGCAGCCTGCAACCCCTCACAGGCCATGGGCGGTATGTGTTCCCCGGCTTGCGCACCGGTGAACGGCCGATGTCTGAAAACACCATCAACGGGGCTTTGCGCGCCATGGGGTATGCGCAAGATGTTCACAGCGCCCACGGGTTCCGAGCCATGGCACGCACGATCATGGATGAGCTGCTGAGTGAGCGGGTGGATCTGATCGAACACCAATTGGCCCACGCGGTGAAAGACCCCAATGGACGGGCCTACAACCGCACGGCGCACCTGCCTGCACGGCGAGACATGATGCAGCGCTGGTCGGACTATCTGGACAAGCTGCGCATCGGTGCAGAAGTAATCCCGCTGCGCGCAGCACAGAAGTAAAACCGTTTTGCCAGCACTAGACTGATCCCCGAAAACCCGTTTCCCTGACGGGCTGCGCTGGTCCTTTGTCAGGGGCGAAAACAGGGAAAGCATGGAACGTAAGCGAATATCCATCCCAAGCAGAGAAGAGTGTGCACTTAGGGCGTTGGCGAACGACGAAAACGGCGCTGACTATGACGCGTTGGTAACGCTTGCGGGGCTGGTATTGGATGGTGAAAAAATTGACCCAGATTTTCAGAAAGTGGTGAACGCCATAGTCACCCAAGCGCTACTTTTGGACCGTCTTCCACCAAAGAAAAAAGGGCGCCCCAAAGACAAGGACAAAACTACTGGGTTCAGCATCGCAAACCATTACTACACACTCCTGGATGCCGGGGTTAGCTACGCGGACGCTGTGGCACAAGTCGCGGCCGCTTTCCATAAGGACGAGCGGCACATCATGCGACTGGTGAAGGAGAACAAGGTATTTGTTGGAATGACAAGAGATGAGCGCGAGAAACAACGTGAGTGGTGGCGACTTTGCGCCAGGATGAGCGAGGAGGTGATTGCCAGTGGCGGCGAACCTGCCGACCAACGAATGCTGAAAGTGTATGAAGCGGCAGTCGCTAGAAATTTTGAGCGTGACCTAATCACAGAACTGGACGAGATGATTGAGGAGGTGGTGAATCGGCGAGCACCAACTGACACGAAATAAACGTGATTTTTCGCCAGTGACCAACGCCTGATAGTCAGAGACATTCGAGCCGTCAACTTCATAGGACGGCACGAAATGTCACAGAAACCCGTATCACTCAAAACGCCGATTGCATCCAGCATCCCTGCGCAACAACCAGCACAGACGATCCCATCATTCGACAAGCTCCCAGATAGCGCGTTTATCCGCGAGTCGCAACTGGTGCAAAGCCCCAAGCGGCCAGAGATACCGGCACCACTGCCCTTCAGTGCTCCAACCCTCTGGCGCAAGGTGAAGGCGGGCACCTTCCCAAAACCTGTCAAATTGTCCGAGCGTGTCACCGCTTGGAATGTCGGCACCGTGCGTGCTTGGATGGAAGCGCAGGCCACGGCGTAAGGGGTGGACATGGCAATCACCACCACCCCAAAAGAAAAGGCCGCCGGGGGCTTCCACACCACCACGGCGACCGCGATCAACGAGTTGGATTTTCCCACGGCGGAACGTAACGACAAAGCGTTTTCCACTTTGCGGGCGGCCTTTGCTTTGCGCGGCCACACCCTGCACCGCACGGAACCGACCAACGGGCCGGTGACGTATTGGTCTGAATGCTGGGGGCTGGTGCGTTACCTGCCCACCATTGGCACGGCACGGCAGTTTCTGGAGCAGATCGGGGGGCGGCTGTGATCGTCCTTTCAGACCCCACCGAACATTTCCGAAGCGCGATCCAAGCCGCTGGCCTGACGCCACCAGATGAAATCCAAGGCAACGGCGCGCTGCACCGGTTCAGCACGAACGGCAAAGCCAAAGACGATTCCGGCTGGTATGTGCTGCATGGAGACGGCATCCCTGCCGGTGCCTTTGGTTGCTGGCGTGAGGGCTTCACACAGCAATGGTGCGGCAAGTCCACCGACACCATGACCCAAGCCGAACGCGAGGCCCATCGGCAGCGGGTCGAGGCCATGCGACAACAACGCGAAGCGGACACCGCACAGCGCCAGCAACAGGCGGCAATGAAAGCTGCAGCACGTTGGCAGGCTGCAAGACCTGCAACGACCCACCCCTACCTGACAGCCAAAGGAGTGCATACCTACGGTGTGAAGACCGAAGGCGAGGCACTGCTGATCCCCATGCGCGACGTGTTGGGCACGCTTCACAGCCTGCAAGTGATCGACCCCGAAGGTGGCAAGCGCTTTCAACCCGGTGGACGGGTGAAGGGCTGTTATCACGCCATCGGCAAGCCTGACGGCGTGCTGATCGTGTGTGAGGGCTACGCCACGGGCGCAAGCATCCATGCAGCCACGGGGCATGCGGTGGCGGTGGCTTTCAATGCGGGGAACCTGCGAGCGGTGGCCGAAGCCTTGCATGGCAAATACCCGGCGCTGCGGCTGATCCTAGCCGCTGATGACGATTGGAAGACCGAGGGCAACCCCGGTGTGACCAAGGCGACAGAAGCGGCGCGAGCGGTGGGCGGCTGGCTGGCCGTTCCTGAATTTCCGGCAGAGCGCGGCGACAAGGATACGGACTTCAATGACCTGCACCGGCTGGCCGGAATGCAAGCGGTGACGGCTGGCATTGAAGTTGCCAAAAGTTTCCAAAAGCTGACCAGCCTGGAGGCCGATTTTTCTGGTCTGGACACCGTTGGTGAAAACGCGGCATGGCCCGATCCGACACCGCTGCCCGATGCCTTGCCGGCGGTGCAGGCGTTCGACCTGGACCTGTTGCCCGAGGCTTTGCGCGGCTGGGTGGCGGACATTGCCCACCGGATGCAGTGCCCCCCAGACTTCACGGCGGTGGGGGCTGTGGTGGCCTTGTCCAGCTTGATCGGTGCGCGGGCTGTGGTGGCACCGAAGGCACGGGACGATTGGCGCGTGGTGCCGAACCTGTGGGGCTTGATCGTGGGCAGGCCGGGCGTGATGAAGTCCCCGGCCTTGTCCGAGGTGTTGAAGCCCCTGCACCGGCTCGAAGCGAACGAGCGGGAACAGTGGCAAGCGGCGCATGAAGCCTGGGAACTCGATAGCAAGGTGGCGGAACTGGCCGGAAGGCACAACGAGAGACAGGCGACATCGGTGGCGGCAAAAGAACCAGCCAAGGCGCGGGCGATGTTGCAGCCGGTGGACGCCCCAGTCGAACCCACGATGCGGCGCTATCTGGTCAACGATGCCACCGTGGAAAAGTTGGGTGAACTGCTGACGGTGAACCCTTGGGGCGTGCTGGTGTACCGCGATGAACTCCACGGCTTGCTATGCAGCATGGACAGGCAAGGACAGGAAGGCGCACGCGGCTTCTACCTGACGGGCTATGACGGCAACCAAGGC
Organism: Hydrogenophaga sp. L310; assembly: GCF_055703065.1. Classification (NCBI taxonomy): domain Bacteria; kingdom Pseudomonadati; phylum Pseudomonadota; class Betaproteobacteria; order Burkholderiales; family Comamonadaceae; genus Hydrogenophaga; species Hydrogenophaga sp. L310. The sequence continues at coordinate 262,049 of NZ_JBVPZA010000003.1, read as the reverse complement.
CATGCGGTTGACCGCATCGGGCGCGGCGAATCCTACATTTCGCTGGTGTGTCTGGCGATGTTGGGCGGAATGCAACCCGGCAAACTGCAGAGCTATGTGCGCGAGGCGGTGGCGGGTGGTGCGGGTGACGATGGCCTGTTGCAGCGGTTTGGGTTGGCCGTGTGGCCCGATGTGAACCAGAAGTTCGTCTATGTGGACCAATGGCCTGACACCCCGGCGAAACAGGCAGCATGGGCTGTGTTTGAGCGCCTGAACCAACTGCAACCCGCGACCGACACCGACCCTCATGAATGGCGGTTCACCCCTGAGGCGCAAGCCATGTTTGAGGAATGGCTGATCCCGTTTGAAACCGAGATCCGAGGCGATGAACTGCATCCGGCGTTGGTGTCCCACCTGAGCAAGTACCGCAAGCTGATTCCAGCTCTGGCGCTGATCTTCGCCTTGGTGGATACCCCGGACAGCGGCGGCCTGATCCATAGGCGTGAACTGATCCGGGCGTTGACCTGGGGGGACTACCTGCGAACCCATGCCGAGCGCATCTATGCGGCGGCGGTGATCCCGGAAACCGCTGGGGCCAAACAACTGCTGGACAAAATCAAGGCGGGCAAGCTGTGTGACGGCGACGGCGTGCTGTTGGATGCATTCACACCCCGACTGGTGGCCGTGAAGGGTTGGACGGGATTGGGAACACCGGACGCGGTGCGCAAGGCGGCGGACTTGCTGGCCGACTACGGCTGGCTGGTGCGCGAAGTGGCGCCATCCGGGGCGAAGGGTGGCAGACCTAGCGACCGCTACCTGATTCACCCCATGCTGATGAATGGGGGTGGTGCATGAGCTGGCTGGCACGCTTAAAAACCGAAATAGCCCCTGACCATCAGGCTACGAAACCTACAAAACCCCAGCAACGGGATCAGGGGGCTGGTTCCGTAGGTTTCGTAGGGTGCCCCCCGGCACCTTTCCAGAAAATCGAGGCCACCAAGGCAGCGGCAAACGACAAACACACCGAAGCGGCTGCGGAACCCGACCGCTGCTGCTGGCCGCACAGCGAGGCCATGAACGGGCAGGAAATCGACACCTTCACGGCGCGGCTTTCTCGCTTCACCGAGAAGGGTCTGTCCCTGACCGATGCAGAGCAACAGGCAGACCGGCTGGTGATCCGGGATCGTGAGGGCGACAACCGCCGACTATGCATAGAGTGTGCCCACCTTCACGGTGCTGGCCGGTGGCGCTGCGGAAACTGGCATCGGGCGGAGACCGGCGGCACATTGATACAGGAGGAGTTGGTGTTCATGCTGCAACGCTGCAACGGCTTCAAACCGAGTTAGCGGGCCAACGGGCAGCAAGGGCAAGTCAGGAGCATGAAATGGTCAGCAACAAACTTGCCTGTTGATTTCGGATAAACAGAAAGGGAAAAACATGGGTGGACTTTACAGCGGAAGGCGCGACGGCATGCCGTGCACGGACGACAAACGGTCTCTGGACATCCGGCGACTGCACTGCGCCGGAATGCTGCAGCAAGGCAACGCATTCGGGTGGCACTGGACGCGCCACGGTGAAAAAGTTGCTTCGATCAACATCGTCGTTGCAGATGATTTCGTGGCGCTGAGCTACCGCCAGAGTTGGCGCGGTGGTGAATGGAAGGACTGCCTCAACACGGTGCGGCTTGACTGGACGCCCTGTCATTTCGGTGGCAAGCGACCATGGTGGCTTTGTCCGGCCGCTGGGTGTGGGCGACGGGTGGCGGTGCTCTACAGCGGCAACGGCCTGTATGCGTGTCGTCACTGTTTCGGGCTGGCATACCGCAGTCAGAGAGAAACCGATGGGGACTTGGCCGTCAGGCGAGCGAACAAAGTCCGGGATCGATTGGGGTGGGCGCGAGGCATCCTGAACATGCCAGAAGGGCGACCCAAAGGCATGCACTGGACCACTTACCTGCACTTGCTTGATGAACACACGACGCACTCCACGAGGGCACTGGCCGGGTTTGGGCGATATTTGCAAGCCACCGGAAAGCAACTCCGTCGTTCGTAGCGACGGGCTCCTGAAAATGGGATAGTCTCCAACTCCAGATATTCAGTGATGGCAAGAGAGGAGGAGGGAGCGTGAAGTCATTTTCAAACAGCATTGTTCTTGCTGGGTTGTGTTTCCTAAGCCCGGGTGCGTTGGCTGGCAACTTCGCTGAGTGCATTCTTGACAACATGCCAGGAGCATCAAACGGGGCCACCAGCGCTGCGATCTTTCAGTCCTGCGGCCATGAGTACCAAGACAGATATTCCGGTGTCGTTAGAGGTTCGGGCAAAGGTCTATTCGGCTACAAAGACGGTAATGCGTGCATCGTCAAACTGGCCAAGGAAACCGTCTTCCAGCCAGCAGCATCTGCTATCGCTGTCGCATGCAGATGTCTCTATGACGATCCACAGTTTCGTGGACAGACCTGCGCAGACTTTTTCCAGCAACTTAACAACAGATAGTTCAACGGCAGAAATGGTTGCGACACCGAAAATCTGATGTCCTTCATGGAGGGTGGAATGGACAAACCCAACGTACCCTCAAGCAAGACCACGCCGAAGTCGCCAAGCCCGCAAGCATTCGCAATTCTGGCGAAGATGGCCGCTGCAAAACGGGAGCGGTTGAAGGTGGAGAGCGCCAAAACGTCCTGACTGCGCCAAGGTAGTCAGGTGCCAGGCGTAGAGAGGCTGTCCTTCAACGCCCTTGATATTTGCTCTAGCGGCCCCCTGATGTAGGACCGTGAACCTTTCAGTTTCCATGCGGACATCGCTCGCCACCCCATGGTCCTGGAGGCAGTCGTATTCGACACCGGCAGGGCGAACACCACGGTGTAGAAGCCGATCTGCGGTGTAGCCAGCCTCTGCCCTTCGTTCAGTTCCTTCAACGCCGTATTGGGGTGACTTGAGGTTGCTCCAAAGAGGTAGGTGTCAGCGTAGTGGAATTGACATCTTGCGAGGTACACCCATCCCTTGGCGCGCGCGACCCCATGGTGGTTGTACCAAGGGACGCGTCCTGGCCACGAAGGGAACTGCCCGGGATCGAGGTCGCGATAGATTCGGTTCAACTCATCTGGTTGGCCCCGGATGAAATCTGCCACTGCGGTCATGGCACGTCGCAAATATTCATGATCTGCAATGAAGAATTCCCTGCCTTGCACAGGTCGCAGATCGTTCAAGACCTTGAACAACACCTGCTCAGCCCCGTAGGCATCGACCACCTCAACGACATCAAGGAGATCGAATTTGCCAATGTCCTTGTGTTGGGCATGTAGCGTGTTTAGTTCGTCAACCCGTTTGGTTGGGTGACGGATTGTTTGCCCGACTTTGAAGAGGCCTTCCCAGTGTTCGGGGTTTCGAGCGAGGTAGAGGTACCCACGCAGTCCAGCATTCCGCTGGTAGTCCTCAGGCTTGAGAATGGCTGGAACAGGTCGAGGTGAATTCGGCGCTTGAGTCCGATCAGGTCGCCGCCTGATGGGTGGCGGTTCCCATGCTGGCCCCATTGGCATGTTTGGGGGGCTGGTGTCTGCAGTGAATGTGAACGCCTCAACGGGGGCTGAGCGCGGACTCGTATTGAATTGCTCGGGCTGATACTGCGCCAACGGGTCGAAGGGGGCCTGTGACTTTTCAGGAATGCCTGTCTTCCCTCTGGTGTCATGGAGGGGCGCAGCCGCAGGGCGTGTGGGGGGGGCGGTGAACTGAAAAATTCGCCTATCGGGAGTTGCTTGGTGCGTAGCCTTTTCAGGCTCATCACGCCTCGCGGGCACACGGAGGAACCTCTGCCTTTTCCATTCTGGTTCTGGTGCTGTTCCCATTGCCTCGGGACGCTCGTCTGGCGCGGGGGCATCGGTTGACGCATCGACTTGCGGCTTTTGCTTGATGCCACCCCTTGGATCATCGCTATCGCATTGCTCCCCTGTCGGCAGTGCTTGTGTAGATCGTTCTGGGTGACGGTTTCCCTTTTCCGTTGGCGCCCTCCTGCTGTATCGAAGCATCATGAAGTCGGCTGTGCACACCGTGATGGCAAGTGCGACCACCAGACCCAACGGCAGGCCTACGCCGTACAGAAAGGCAGAGCCGCCAAGACAAAGCAAGACCAGCAGCACCGATTCGCGCATCACTATCCCCCTGAATGTTTGTGCGCTTCATTGTCCACGGGCGGTCTGTGCCGGGGTCAAAAAAAAACCGGCAACATGGCCGGGGCAGAACACAATGACGGTGCCGACTCAGAGAGATAAGCCGGGCGCACATCGACAACATGGGCAACTCGGTGAAGAACCCGGATGTGCTTATCAACAAGCGTACGGGCCAGCCAGGGTGGGCAGCAGGCGCAAGCATCGCAGACGGGGCCAAAGCAAATATCAAGTAAGGCCGACTACGACGCGCTACCCAAAGGGGCTTCCTCCATCAGCCCTGACGGCATTCAGCGGACAAAGAGCTAATTGCCAACCGGCTTATCGTTCTTCCACCACTCAGTATCAGCAGGCGGCTTTGTGCCGCCTTCGCTGTTCATGGCACCAGCAATCCCCATGATCGCCAGCACTGCAACAGGAAGCAGGACCGCCGCAGCGATCAGCTTGCCTTTGCCTTGAGACTTCGCGCCAGCCCACAGGAGCGAGCCGACGAAGTAGACGAAAGCGCCTAGAGCCGCCAGCAAGGCGATGGCGATTACCCAATGGACCGGGCTGAATGTTCCCATGGTGACCTCCTGTTTTTCGGCAGTCTAGCAGTGGCGCACTCGGTAGAATGAACATTGACTCGGTTCTGTCGAAGTAATGGCACTTGGACGAAGTTCGTTGAACAACGCACCCAAGATGAAGACAAGATCCCCAGGACAGCCAAGGACAGCCAAGGCCAGACCCAAAACTTGGATCGCTCGCACCGTGTGATTCATGCAACAAGGCGGCATCATGAAAAATGACGGTACTTTTGTCGGTACTTTCTAAAACCTTCGATGAAATCTCTAGGTTTTATGCGGGTTACAGGCTGATTTTAGATTCCGGCCCCGGCACCACACTCAAGGCCGCACAGTTTTCGCTGTGCGGCCTTTTTGTTTTTCAGCGGCCTGCTCCGCCGCATCCGTCCCTGCACGGGCCAGTTCTTCCTTCAGCACCTGCTGGTAGATGCGCGGCAGCTGGCGGCTCATGCTGTTGGTTTCGATGCCATAGCCCAGGCTGGTCCAGGTGCCGGAGAGCCGCCGCAACACCGGCTGCACCCGCCCCTGCCGCAACTGGGCCGACAGGTTGCCCCAGCGTGCTTCGGACAGCCAGGCGTGCACCACCATGTCCTGATGCACGGGCGCAAAACTCAGCCCGGTGGCATCCAGGGGATCGTCGGTGCGTTGCGGGTGGTTGCGTGCGGCCAGTTCGAGCCAGGTGCTGTAGAGCAGCTGGTACCGCCCGGCGGCGGTGGAGCAGTTGCCCCGGTTGGGCCCCTGCCCGATGGGTTCGCAACGGTTGGGGTGCATATCCAGCGTCCACACATAGCCGTGCCCGTACAACACGTGGTAAGGCCGCAGCACGTTGGACTCACTGGCCGAAATGGTGCGCATCAAGGCACGCAGGTAGGGATCACCCCCCGACATGACCAACGGCTGCGTGCCGGGAATGAGCAGCAGCGGCCGCCACCACCACAGCAGCAGCAGCATGAGCACCACGGCGCCCGCCGTGAGCGCCAGGCGTGACCGCAGGGGCGAGCCCCAGAAACCCGACGGCTGGACGGCAGCAGCGGGGACGTCTGGCCGATCGGGTGGCAATGAACTCATGGTGCGGGCGCAACGCGGCGGCGCTGGAGGAGCCCGCCGGACGTCATGTCCGACAGGAAGGGGGGGCGAGGATCAGCTGACACAATCCACTTCATTGTCCAACAACCCGGGCCCGACTTCCCATGCTGCTGCCTTCCCTTGCCATCCTCGCCGGATTGATACTGCTGGTCTGGAGCGCCGACCGTTTTGTGGCCGGGGCTTCGGCGACGGCCCAGCACTTTGCCGTGCCCCCACTGCTGGTCGGCATGCTGATCGTGGGCTTCGGCACCTCGGCGCCCGAGATGGTGGTGTCGGTCCTGGCGGCTTCGCAAGGCAATCCCGGGCTCGCACTGGGCAACGCCTGGGGCTCCAACATCGTCAACATGGCGCTGATCCTCGGCATCACGGCGCTGATCGCGCCGATCCTGGTGCGGTCGGTGATCCTGCGCAAGGAGCTCCCGATCCTGATGGCGGTGACCGCGCTGTCGGCGCTGCTGGTCTGGGACGGCGTGCTCTCGAGGCTCGACGCCGCGGTGCTGCTGCTGGTGTTCGGCACGCTGGTGACCTGGTCCATCGTCGAGGCCCGCAGCGGCGGCGGCGATGCCCTGGCCACCGAAACAGCCACCGAGCTGGAGGCACATCCGATGCCGATACGGCGTGCGCTCATGTGGCTGGGTCTGGGCCTGCTGTTGCTGGTGGGCAGCTCGCGCCTGCTGGTCTGGGGCGCGGTGTCGATCGCGCAGTCACTGGGCGTGAGTGACCTCATCATCGGCTTGACCGTGGTGGCCTTGGGCACCTCGTTGCCCGAACTGGCTTCCTGCGTGGCGGCGGCGCGCAAGGGGGAACACGACATCGCCCTGGGCAATGTGCTGGGGTCCGGCCTGTTCAACACGCTGGCTGTAGTCGGTCTTGCGGGTGTGATTGCCCCGATGGACATCGGCGGGGATGTGCTCACGCGCGACCTGCCGATGATGGCCGGCCTGACCGTGCTGCTCTTCGCGACGGGCTGGGGCTTCCGCGGCCCCGGGCGCATCAACCGGCTGGAGGCGCTGGTGCTGCTGGCCCTGTATGTGGGGTACACAGCCTGGCTGCTGGCCTCCATGACGCCCGGCGCCTGATCAGCTCCCCAGGCCTTCGGCCACTGTGGGATAGCGCAGGCGCAGGCCCAGTTCAGCCTTCATGCGCTGGTTGTGCAGCCGGCGCGATTCGCTCATGAAGCTCAGCAGCATCAGCGGCAACTGATCGCCTGCGGCGTTGCGCGCGATGCGCGGCGGACGGGGCAGTCCATACAGGTCGGCCGCGAGATCAAAGTAGTCACCCATCTTCAGATCGGTGTCGTCACTCACGTTGACGTTGCGCTGCGGCTGCCCGCGCCACAGCGCCAGCACGCAGGCCCGCGCCAGGTCGTCGGCGTGGATGTGGTTCGTGAAAACGTCGTCTTCAGCACACAGCACCGGCGTGCCGCGCAGCAGGCGCTCACGCGGCGTTCCGCCCTCGCGGTCGGGCGCGTAGATGCCGGGGATGCGCAGCACGCTGGTGCGCACGCCCGTGGCGCGACCGAGCCAGTGCACCCTGGCCTCGGCATCGACACGCCGCCAGGCGCGCGGCGTGCGCGGCTGAGCCGGTGTGGCCTCGCTCACCCATTGTCCCTGCCGGTCCCCGTAGACACCACTGGTGGAGCCGTACACCAGCGCCACAGGCAACGAGCGCTGCGCCAGCGCCCGCACCAGCGCCCGGGTGCGGGTATCCAGCCGCCAGTCGGACGATTCACCCGTCGGGGGCGGTGCGAGGTGCAGCACACGGGTGGCCAGCCCGGCGAGGCGCCCCAGGCTGCGGGCATCGTCCAGGTTGCCCTGCAGGGGTGTGATGCCCTGTGCACGCAGGGCATCGCTGCGTTCGGGTGTGGAGGTGAGTGCCAGCAGCCGCAACCGCCGGCCGCCACCCAGCACGCGAGCCGCTCGTTGGCCCACGTCACCACAGCCAATGATCAACACCCGCTCACGCCGGAAGCGTGCGGGCAAAGCGCCCAGAAGGCTCATGCGATTCCCAGATTTGCGACAATGATCGTTTGCTTTTGTGTCGCGACGCAACACAGCGCCCCAACCACAACACCATGCCAGTATGACATTCACCATCACCATCGAACCCAGCGGGCGCAGCTTCACTGCCGAACCCGACGAGGCCATCCTGGCCGCGGGGATCCGCCAGGGCATCGGTCTGCCGTATGGCTGCAAGGACGGCGCCTGCGGCTCGTGCAAATGCAAAGTGGTCAGCGGCCAGATCACCCATGGTCCGCACCAGGCCAAGGCCCTGAGCGCCGATGAAGAAGCCGCCGGCTATGCGCTGACCTGCTGCGGCGTGGCCCAATCGGACGTGGTGCTGGAGTCGCGCCAGGTCACCGAAGCAGGCGCCTTCCCGATCAAGAAGATGCCGGTGCGCGTGAACCGGCTGGAGCGTGCCTCGCACGACGTGATCGTGATGCACCTGCAGTTGCCCGCGTCCGACACCTTCCAGTACCACGCCGGTCAGTACATCGAATTCCTGCTGCGCGACGGCGACCGCCGCAGCTACTCCATGGCCAACGCGCCGCACACGCAGGCCGGCCAGCCGGCCATGGAGCTGCACCTTCGCCACATGCCGGGCGGCAAGTTCACCGACCACGTGTTCGGCGCCATGAAGGAGAAAGACATTCTGCGCATCGAAGGGCCCTATGGCAGCTTCTACCTGCGCGAAGACAGCGAAAAACCCGTGATCCTGCTGGCCTCGGGCACCGGCTTTGCGCCGGTCAAGGCCATCATCCAGCACATGCATTTCAAGGGCATCCACCGGCCGACCACCGTGTACTGGGGCGGGCGCCGACCGGCCGACCTCTACCACCACGACTGGTTGCTGGCCCAGGCCGCCGCGATGCCCAACCTGCACTATGTGCCGGTGATCTCCGACGCACTGCCCGAAGACGGCTGGAGCGGTCGCACGGGCTTTGTACACCTCGCGGTGCTGCAGGATTTCCCCGACCTGTCGGGCCACCAGGTCTATGCCTGCGGCGCGCCCATCGTGGTGGAGTCGGCGCGCACGCAGTACAGTGCCCAGGCGGGCCTGCCACCCGAAGAGTTCTACGCCGATTCGTTCACCAGCGCAGCCGACAAGCTGTGATCACCGCCTTCTTCCCGTTCCAACAACAACTCCCGGAGACCGCCTCATGTTGAACCGCCGCCATCTCGTCACCGCCATTTCCCTGGCCGCTTCCGCGCTGATGCTGCCTGCGCTGGGGCAAGCCCAGACCACCACGCGCATCGTCGTGCCGTTCGGTGCCGGAGGCCCGATCGACCAGACCGCGCGCGTGCTGGCCGAAGCCGTGAAAGGCTCGCTGGGCACCGTGATCGTGGAGAACCGGCCGGGCGCGGGCGGCAACATCGGCGTGAGCGCCGTGGCCAAGGCGGCGCCCGACGGCCTGACCATCGGCATCGCCACGACGGCGTCGCACGGCATCAACCCCTGGCTGTTCAGCAAGCTGCCCTATGACCCGGTGAAAGATTTCGCCCCGGTGACGCAAATGCTGCGCGTGCCCAACGTGCTGGTGATGAACGCCGATGCGGCACAGCGGCTGAACATCAACACCCTGGCCGACCTGATCCGCTACGCGAAGGCCAACCCCGCCAAGCTGAACTACGGCTCGGGGGGCAACGGCAGCGCCGGCCACCTGGCGGGCGAGATGTTCAAGAACCAGGCGGGCGTGTTCGCGGTGCACATCCCCTACAACGGCGGCAACCCGGCCCAGCTCGGCCTGCTCTCGGGCCAGGTGGATTTCAACTTCGACAACCTCGCCACGGCATCCGCCAACATCCGCGCCGGCAAGCTGAAGGCGCTGGCCGTCACCACGGCACAGCGCACGGCCAGCATGCCCGACGTGCCCACGGTGGCCGAAACCCTGCCCGGCTTCAGCATCGACACCTGGTGGGGTCTGGTGGTGCCGGCGGCCACGCCCGCCGACACGGTGCGCAAGCTCAACGCCGCCTTCACCCAGGCCCTGCAGAGCCCGGAAGTCAAGTCCCGGTTTGCGTTGCTGATGGCCGAGCCGGCACCGAGCAGCCCGGAGCAGTTCGGTCAGTTCATGAACGCCGAGCGCACCAAATACGAGCGGGTCGTCAAGCTCAGCGGCGCCAAGGTGGACTGAGTCTGATCCGGCACAGTCCGCGCCGCATGGCGCCGGCTGTGCCGCGATCAGACGGCGCCAGCAGACAGCTGCGTGCCGGTGGAGGGCTGTGACTGGAACTCGGTCAGGGCCTCGCCCAAGTCGGATGCCATGTCACCGACAAAATCTTCTGCATCGTCGTAGAAGTTGCCACCGAAGCCGCCCCCGCGCGTCGTATCGTTGTCCTTGCGTCTCACCAGCAACGATCCCGAGACCGCGTCGACGGCATCCAGTTGCACCTCCAAGGTTCCTTTCCCGATTCCGGAAAAAGCCAGTACACCCCATCGCAGAGCGCGGTTTCCGGGGTCGTATGTCACCTTGACGTTCACCAACGCCACACCTTGGGACTTGCCCGGGTCAGTCGTGAGCACCCGGTAGCCCTGATCCTCCAGCTCTTCCCTGATGATCTCCGGGAACTTGGCTTCGAGTTCCTTTTTGTGCGTCAGCCGGTTGTCATCGGGATCGGCATCTTGCAAGGTCACCGAGATGCTGGAGATATAGGTTTGTGGGTACTTCCTGCCGGCTTTCATGGCGGCTTCACGGAGCTCATCCGGATCAACACGGTGAGAGCCACACGCGGCGACGACAGACAACAGCACAACGGCACAAACGCTTTTGGCGACGGACTTGAACACGAGACGTACCTCCCCAGGCAATTTCACATTAGTTGGATCGGGCCCCATGCCTTTGCATTGGCGCCAAGGCAGTCGGACCCACGTATCCCTTTTTAGGACCGGTGGAGTATAGGGGCCATGCCCGAGCAGCTCGGCGGTGAACCGGCCGATTGGCCTATTTCAGCAGCTTCTTCACGTCATCCGCCAGCGCTTGGGCACCGCTGCCGTAGCGGTGGTAGAGACGGATGCGCCCCTGCGGGTCGTACACGTAGCTGCCCGCCGAATGGTCCATGGTGTAGCTGGTCGGGGTCTTGCCGTCGACCTTCTTGTAATAGACCTTGTAGCTCTTGGCCAGCTCGGGCAGCGCCTCGGGTGCGGCGTAGAGCGCGAGGAAGCTGGGGTCGAAGCTGGCCATGTAGGCCTTCATCACTTCGGGCGTGTCGCGCTCGGGGTCGACGCTGATGAACAGGCCCTGCAGCCGTTCGCCATCGGTGCCCAGCAGCTGCCGGGCTTGCGCCAGTTCGCCCAGCGATGTGGGACACACGTCGGGGCATTGCGTGAAACCGAAGAAGACCACCACCGCCTTGCCCTTGAAGTCGGCCAGCGTGCGGGCCTGCCCGTTGTGGTCGGTGAGCGAAAAACCGGTGGCGTAGTCGGCACCGGTGATGTCGATGCCCGAGAAACCGGTGGCGGTGGCGTCGGCGGGTTTGTCGGAGCAAGCGCCCAGGGCCAGGGTGCTGGCGCCCAGCAGCAGCATGAGACGGCGCGTGAAGGAGGCTGGGTTCATGGCAGCGGTGCGTTTCATGAAATGTAGTGATCCACCAGCAGCGCCGCAAACAGCAGCGACAGGTGGATCAGCGAAAAGCGGAAGGTCTTGCGAGCCAGGGCGTCCGAATAGTCCCGCCAGAGCACAAAGGCGTAGCCGCAGAACCCGATGCTCAAGCCCACGGCCACCACCAGGTAAAACCAGCCGCTCATGCGCATCACGAAGGGCATGAGGCAGGCGGCGAAGAGCACGAAGGTGTAGAGCAGGATCTGCAACCGGGTGAAGTCCGAACCGTGGGTCACCGGCAGCATGGGCAGGCCGGACTTGCGGTAGTCCTCGACGCGGTAGAGCGCCAGCGCCCAGAAGTGCGGCGGTGTCCAGAGGAAGATGATGAGGAAGAGGATGAGGGCCTCGGGCGCAACCACGCCGGTCATGGCGGCCCAGCCCAGCACCGGCGGCATGGCGCCCGAGGCGCCGCCGATCACGATGTTCTGCGGCGTCAGCGGCTTGAGGATCACGGTGTAGATCACCGCGTAGCCCACAAAGGTGGCGAAGGTCAGCCACATGGTGAGCGGGTTCACGAGGAAATACAGGATGGCCGAGCCCAGTGCGCACAGCACCGCCGAGAACGTGAGCGTCTGCACGTTGGAGAGCTCGCCCTTGGCGGTGGGTCGCCAGGCGGTGCGCCGCATCTTGGCGTCGATCTGCTGTTCGACCACGCAGTTGAATGCCGCGGCCGCGCCGGCCACGAGCCAGATACCCAGCGAGGCGATGGCGGCGAGCTGCACCTGCTGCCAGGACGGCACACCGGGCACGGCCAGCACCATGCCGATCAGGGCGCAGAAGACGATGAGCTGGATCACGCGCGGCTTGGTCAGCGCGTGGAACTGGCGCCAGACCGGGGTCGGCAGGGCGGAGGCGGGGGGGGTGGGCGCGGTGCTCATCAGGTCGGTCGGGAAACGTTGAATGGGGAAGCGCTCACGGTGTGCACCGCGTTGCGGGTACCGAAGAGGGCACCGGTCATGACGATCACGAGGGCTGCGGCTCCGCCGGTGTGGCCGACAGCCGCCAGCAGCGGCCAGTCGAGCACCACATTGGCCAGACCGCTGAGCAACTGCAGGCCCGCCAGCGCCAGCAGGGATCGCGCCGTGCCGCGCAGGGCCGGCACCGCCCAGAGCCGCCACGCGAGCCAGCCCAGGGCCGCCAGCACCGCGTAGGCGGTGAGGCGGTGCACGTAGTGGATGGCGGTCAGCGCAGCGAACGGAATGGCTTCGCCCGAGCGGCTCAGCCCCAGCTCGCGCCAGATCGAAAAACCTTCGCGCAGATCCATGCTGGGCCACCAGCTGCCCTGGCAGGTGGGGAACTCGCTGCAGGCCAGCACGGCGTAATTGGTGCTGACCCAGCCGCCGAGCGCGATCTGCAGCCACAACAGCGCGAACACCCCACCGAGCGCGAGGCGCGTGCCGTTGGGCAAAGTCACCGGACCGGGATGGACGGGATCGGCCTGCGTGTAGCCCACCGCCTGCGCCCGCAACAAGGCCAGCAACACCAGCCCGCCCAGCAGGTGCAGCGTGACGATGGCCGGGAACAGCTTCATGGTGACGGTGAGCGCGCCGAACGCGCCTTGCAGGCAGACCCAGACCAGCGTGAGCAGCGGCCACCAGAACGACACCGTCAGCCGCCGGCGTTCGACCCAGCTCACGCTGGCCAGCACCAGGATCAGCACGCCGACGGCGGTGGCGAGGTAACGGTGGATCATCTCGATCCAGGCCTTGGACAAGGTGACCGGCCCCGTCGGCATGGCGTCCTGGGCCGCAGCGATGGACGCATTCGCGCCCACCGGACTCACGCTGCCGTAACAGCCGGGCCAGTCGGGGCAGCCCAGGCCCGAATCGGTCAGGCGTGTGAAGGCACCAAACAGCACCAGATCGAAGGTGAGGAACAGCGTGACAAGGGTCAGCATCCGCAGGCGCTGAGCGGGCGCGGCGTGGCGGTTGCGCAGCCACACCCAGGCCAGCGGTCCGAGTGCGAGCACCACGCCCAGCAACATGATGCGGGCGATGGGGGCGAAGTCGTACAGCGGCTGGGTGTCCATGTCACTGGTTCCTGAACGGTTCGGATACAAGAGACACGCCAGCGCAGGGAAGCCACCCAGAAACACCGCGCAACCGGCTTTGCCGGGGCGCAGGTGTTGCTCCCCTCCCGCCGAAGGCGAGAGAGGGGGGTGACGCGAAGCGGCGCGGGGGGTGCTTCACGGTCTTCCAGCCTTGTCCCAGAACGCGGAGGCGCGCAGCAGGCGGTCCAGATCGCTCTTGGCCCGTTTGGGGTCCAGCGGCGCGGGGAACCGCATCATCCAGTTGCCCAGCGGATCCACCAGATACAGGTGGTCTTCCAGGCGCTGGCCCGGCGCTGGCTGCAACCATTCGGCCAGCTGCTGCGCGTCCACCTGCAGCACCTGGGCCGCGGCCGTGGCCTGGCGCAAGGGTTCGCCCAGATCGGCACCGCCCGTGCGCAGCCAGACCCAGTCCAGCCGGTCTTTCTCCTTGCCCAGGGTCTCGCGCAGCTGGCGTTGCAGATAGAGGTGTTGCTGGCAGGTCTCGTTGCAGGCGCTGTCGGCCACGCTGATGAGCAGCCACTGGTCCTTGAGCGTCGTCAGCGGTACCGCCTGCCCCTGCGCATTGATACCGGTGAACCCCGGCAGGGGGCGCTGCGGCTGGATCAGCTCGCCGTAGTTGCGGCGACCTTCCGGACGGATCACGTAATAGGTGACATACGAGGCGACCACAGGCGCTGCGCTCACGAGCAGCAGGAGCAGCATCTTCCAGCGACCCGCGCGCGTGCTGGCGGCGGCCTGGGCGCTCGCCTGGTCCAGCTGGGGCAGGCTGTGCACGGTCAGCATCAACGGTTCATCGGGCTTCTGGGCCATGGGGGGTGCGCTTTCGGCGGGGGGAAATGAATTGGAACCAGACATAGAGAACACCGGCGAGGGTGCACAGGCCAAACCACTGGAAGGCGTAACCGTGGTGTTTTTCGACACCGGCTGCGATACGCGGCCAGTCGCGCTGCAGGCCGTCATCTGCGTCACCGGTCTGCAAGACAGAGACGTCCAGCAGAGGCACGCCGAACTCCAGGGCCAGACCGGGGATGTCGACATTTTGCCGGATCGGCCCCGAGCCCGACTCACCGAGCTGGAAAAGCCTGCCCGGCGGTGGTGCCAGACGGCCTTCCAGGCGGACCTCGCCCTCAGGAGCCTCAATGGTCGGCACGCGGCTACGGTCGTTGAAGTCGCGCGCCACCCAGCCTCGCTGAACCAGCACCGCCCGGTCGCTGCCCTGGAGTCGCAGCGGCGTGATCACGAAAAAGCCCGCGCGTGCGTTCATCTGCCGGTTGTCGAGAAACAGGCTGGCGCCCTGCACCCAGTGCCCCCTCAACATCACGGGACGGTGCAGGCCAGCCTGGAGATCGGTAGCTTGCACCAGGTCGCTGGTCGACCAGGGTGCCAGCTGGCCCCTTTGATCAAGCTGTTCCTGCAGCGCGCGTTTCTGCCCGGCGCGGTCGAGCTGCCAGAAGCCCAGCGCGGCGGTCACCGCCATCGTGGCGACAGTGGCCAGCGTCACGATCCAGAAACGCGTGGACTGGGCACTCATGTCCGAGCGCCCGCGGGAATCAGAAAGAAACCGATAATTGGTTGCATGAAATACCTTGTCATCGCGGCCTTCGTCGCCATCATCGGCAGCCTGGCGGCTGCGCTGGTCTTCATGATGCGCGGCGGCGCCAGCGAAACCGGAGAAGAGGGCGAAACAGCTGCCCCACGCAAGAACCACATGGCGCGTGCACTGGCTTTCCGGGTGGGATTCTCCATCCTGCTGTTTGTCGCGGTGCTCGTCAGCTACCTGATGGGCTGGATACAGCCCACCGGCCTGCCCTTGCAGCGCTGAGCCGGATCAACGATACCGGACAAGAAAAAAGCGCCTGCGGGCGCTTTTTTCTGGCCTCTGCGGAGCGTGATCACACCCCGCGCCCGGACTCACATCCAGTAAACGAGGATGTACAGACCCAGCCAGACCACGTCCACAAAGTGCCAGTACCAGGCAGCGCCTTCGAAACCGAAGTGGCGCTCGGCGGTGAAATGGCCCTTCTGCAGGCGCAGCGTGATGAACAGCAGCATCAGCATGCCCACGAACACGTGGAACCCGTGGAAGCCGGTGAGCAGGAAGAAGGTCGAACCGAAGATGCCGGAAGACAGCTTCAGGTTCAGGTCGCTGTAGGCGTGCGCGTATTCGTATCCCTGAACAAACAGGAAAACGATGCCGAGCAGGACCGTCATCCACATGAAGGCGATGGTCTTGCCCCGGTTCCCGACCTGCAGCGCGTGGTGGGCGATGGTCAGCGTCACGCCCGAGCTCAACAGCAGCGCGGTGTTGATGGTCGGCAGCCAGAACGGGCCCATGGTCTGGAACGGCTCGACGATGCCGGCTGGCGATGCCGTGGCACCGGCTTGCAGGCTCGGCCACACCGACGTGAAGTCGGGCCAGATCAGTGCGTTCTCGATGTTGCCCAGCGCCGGCACCGAATGGGTGCGCGCCCACCACAGCGCGGTGAAGAAGGCGCCGAAGAACATCACCTCCGAGAAGATGAACCAGCTCATGCTCCAGCGGAAGGACAGGTCGATCTTGCGCCCGTACATGCCGCTCTCGCTCTCACCGATGGCCTCCCCAAACCACTGGAACAGCACCACGAACCAGAACGCCAGGCCAAAGGCCAGCGAATACATGCCCCACTCGGCGCCGTTGATCCACTGACCCGCGCCCAGAATGACGAAAAACAGGCCAATGGCCGCCATCACCGGGTGGCGGGATGGCCCGGGGACGAAGTAATAAGGCGTTGTGCCGTGTGCTGCTGCTGACATGCTCTCTCCTAATTGCTGAACGCTTGTATGAATAGCTGGAAGAATGAAAAGTGTGTTCGGGAACCGGGGCTCAGGGCACCACCCAGTTCACCAACAGAATCAGGCCGGCGACAAAAAGCAGCGCCATCACCACGCCCACCACCAGGATGTGGATGGGGTTGAGCTTGGCAATGTCGCTCTGGTAGTCGGCATTGCGGCGCACACCCAGAAAACCCCAGAGCACAGCTTTCACCGTGGCGCCGATCGAGCCCTTGCGCCGGTGCACGGGAACCTGGGTCATACCGGATCCGCCGGTTGGGCGACGGGCAGCGTGTGCACCGCCACGTCCTGGGGCGCCGCCGGTACCTTGCCACCCACCTCGAAGAAGGTGTAGGACAGCGTGATGGTGGTGACGTCCCTGGGCAGGCGCGGATCGATCACGAAGGCCACCGGCCATTCCTTCTTTTCACCCGCTTTCAACGTGTACTGGGTGAAACAGAAACACTCCAGCTTGTTGAAATGGGCGGCCGACTGCTTGGGCGCGTAACTCGGAATGGCCTGCGCGGCCATGGTGCGGTCCTGGATGTTCTGGAACTCGTAGACCACGGTGGTGAGCTCGCCCGGGTGCACCTGCAGCGAACGCACCGCCGGCTTGAAATGCCAGGGCCCGCGGGTGTTGACGTCGAACTCGACCGTGATGCTGCGCGAGCGGTCCACCTGGGTGTTGGCCGGCAGCACGGCGCGCTGGCCGGGCACGTCGCGCTCGGCCAGTGCCAGCACATTGATGCCGGTCATTTCACAGATGGCGTTGTAGATCGGCACCAGCGCGTAGCCGAAGCCGAACATGCCCAGCGTGATCACGGCGAGCTTGCCCACCATCTTGAAGTTTTCGCGACGCAGTCCCATGGGGTGTTCCGAAGTGACGGGTGTCGGGCGGCGATCAGCCGCCGAACAACACCAGTTTGCCCACGAAGCCGAGGAAAAACACCAGCGCCACCGATCCCAGGATCAGGCCCAGGCGCAGGTTGTTCTTTTTTTGGTCAGGCGTCATTGTCATTATTTCCAACGCTGGCAAAGGCTTCAGCCAACGATGCGGGTGGCGCTGGCGTTCAGCTTGGGGGGATTCTCGAAAGTGTGGAACGGGGCCGGCGACGGCACTTCCCACTCCAGACCCTCGGCGCCTTCCCAGGGCTTCTGCGGGGCCTTGGCGCCCTTGCCACGCATGGCGGGCAGCGCAACGGCGAGGAAGAAATAGACCTGGGCGATGCCAAAGGCGAAACCACCCACCGAGGCGATGGCGTTGAAGTCGGCGAACTGCATCGGGTAGTCGGCGTAGCGGCGCGGCATGCCGGCCAGACCCAGGAAGTGCATCGGGAAGAAGGTGATGTTGAAGGAGATCATCGACCACCAGAAGTGGATCTGGCCGCGGGTTTCGCTGTACATCACGCCGGTCCACTTGGGCAGCCAGTAGTAGATGCCGGCGAACATGGCGAACAGCGAACCGGCCACCAGCACGTAGTGGAAGTGGGCCACCACGTAATAGGTGTCCTGCATCTGGATGTCGATCGGGGCGACCGACAGGATCAGACCGGTGAAGCCACCGATAGTGAACACGAAGATGAAGCCGACAGCCCACATCATCGGGGTCTCGAAGGTCATCGAGCCCTTCCACATGGTCGCGATCCAGTTGAAGATCTTCACGCCCGTGGGCACGGCGATCAGCATGGTCGAGTACATGAAGAACAGCTGGCCCGTCACCGGCATGCCGGTGGTGAACATGTGGTGTGCCCACACGACGAAGGACAGGATGGCGATGGAGCCGGTGGCGTACACCATGGAGGCATAGCCAAACAGCTTCTTGCGCGCGAAGGCAGGCACCACCTGGCTCACGATGCCGAAGGCCGGCAGGATCATGATGTAGACCTCGGGGTGGCCGAAGAACCAGAAGATGTGCTGGTACATCACCGGGTCACCGCCGCCAGCGGGGTTGAAGAAGCTGGTTCCGAAGTGGCGGTCGGTCAGCGTCATGGTGATGGCGCCGGCCAGCACAGGCATCACGGCGATCAGCAGGTAGGCGGTGATGAGCCAGGTCCAGCAGAACATGGGCATCTTCATCAGCGTCATGCCAGGGGCGCGCATGTTCAGGATGGTGACGATGATGTTGATCGAACCCATGATGGACGAAGCGCCCAGGATGTGCATGGCAAAAATGCCGGCGTCCATCGAGGGACCCATCTGAAGCGTCAGTGGTGCGTAGAGCGTCCAGCCGGCAGCGGGGGCGCCACCAGGCATGAAGAACGAGGCCACCAGCATGATGGCGGCCGGAATCATCAGCCAGAAGCTGAAGTTGTTCATGCGCGCAAAGGCCATGTCACCGGCACCGATCTGCAGCGGGATCATCCAGTTCGCGAAGCCCACGAAGGCCGGCATGATGGCGCCGAACACCATGATCAGGCCGTGCATGGTGGTGAGCTGGTTGAACAGGCCGGGGTTGACCAGCTGCAGGCCGGGCTGGAACAGCTCGGCGCGGATCAGCAGGGCCAGCACGCCGCCCACCATGAGCATGGTGAAGGCGAACAGCAGGTACAGCGTGCCGATGTCCTTGTGGTTGGTGGCGTACACCCAGCGACGCCAGCCCGTGGGAGCGTGGTGATCGTGGTCGTGGTCGTGGCCATGCGCGTCGTGATGGTCGAGAACTGCACTCATCGTTGATTCCTTGGATACTTTGAATTCTTCAGCTCACGGTTCACTTCGCAGCGACCAGGGCCTTCTGTTGCTCGGTGACCCAGGCGGTGTACGCCTCGGTGCTCAGCACCTTGACGTGGATCGGCATGTAGGCATGTTCCTTGCCGCACAGCTCGGCGCACTGGCCATAAAAGTCACCGGTCTTTTCAGCGCGGAACCAGGTGTCGCGCACGAAGCCGGGGATCGCATCCTGCTTGATGCCGAAGGCCGGCACCATGAAAGAATGGATCACATCGTTGGCGGTGGTGATGATGCGGATCTTCTTGCCCACGGGCACCACGAGCGGGTTGTCCACCTTGAGCAGGTAGTCGTCCGTCGGGGGCGGATTGCCCGAGTTGGACATTTCGCGGTGGGTGCTGTCCAGCGTGGACAGGAAAGCGATGCCTTCGCCTTCACCCTTGATGT
Source organism: Hydrogenophaga sp. L310 (assembly GCF_055703065.1). Lineage (NCBI taxonomy): Bacteria > Pseudomonadati > Pseudomonadota > Betaproteobacteria > Burkholderiales > Comamonadaceae > Hydrogenophaga > Hydrogenophaga sp. L310. Next base: position 242,691 of record NZ_JBVPZA010000003.1, on the reverse strand, counting down.
AGTCGTAGCCCCACTTCCACTGCATGCCCGTGGCCTTGATGGTCAGGTCGCTGTTGGTGGTGTCTTTCTGGGCAACCAGCACCTTGGTCGCGGGCAGCGCCATGCCGATCACGATCAGCAGCGGAACGATGGTCCAGCCCAGTTCCACCCAGATCGGTTCGGCCAGTTCCTGCGATTTGTGGCCCACCGACTTGCGGTGCTTGATGATCGAATAGAACATCACGCCGAACACGACCACGAAGATGACGGCACAGATGGCCATCATGAACCAGTGCAGCCAGTGCTGCTCTTCGGCGATCCTGGTGACCGGCGGTGCAAAGTTGAGCTGGTTGACCGCCGGGCCACCCGGCAGGTCATTGACCGCATGAGCCGCTTCCGTCACCCAGACGGCCGAGCCCAAGGCCATGGTCGTGGCCACCGATCGGAACCGGGACAGTCCGTTGCCGGGGAGATTTCCTGCTTGATTGGTCGTTCTCACTTTTTCCGCCTCAAATATAAGTATTGATTTATATCAATGCCAATTAGAACAAATTCCGTGCACCGCCCCACTCAGGGAATACCCAAACGCGCGACCCACACCCGTCAACCTTTTCTCAACGCTCAACGCCCGGGCGATTTCCCGGGTCAGTGTGTGCCGTCGGCAGACACGGTTGCCCAGCGGGAGGTGTGGTGGAAGGGCTCATCCCTGCCTCGTCGGACCGTGCCCTGCTCGGTCCGCAGACCGGATCAGCCATGCGGGGGAAACGTCGCGAGAGGTTTGATTTATGTCAATTGTAGCGGCGAGACAGCCCGGTTTTTCTGACGCTGCGGCCAAATTCGGGCCAACCGGACCTGGCTTTCCGACCCTTGCAACGCCCCGGCAGGTGATCCGGGAAAACCACTCAGCCCCTGCCGGCACGCAGCATGGCGCGCATGTCCTCGACCGAAACCGACTGGGCGGGACCCAGCGGCACACGGGGAGCGGGCTTGAAGGCGTGGCCGTAAATCACCTCGAAGGTGAGCAAGAGCCGCCCATCGTCGGATCGTGGCAGACCGTCTTCGATGGCCCGGCACAGATGGGCGTGCCAGGCGCGGGAACGCAAACCCGGAAAACGCCCGGCGCTGAGATTGCGCCCGAGTTCGCGCAGGTCGCGCAGCAGGGGCGCTGCGCCGCTGTACGACAGGTTGATGCGCTCCATGTCCATGACCGGCTCGGCAAACCCGCTGTGCACCAGCATGTCGCCCCAGTCGTGCATGTCGGTGAACGCATGCGCCGGATCGGGCCAGCCCGCTCGCGCGTACACCGCCCGCAGCTCGCGCAGCGTGTCCGGGCCGAGACAGGAAAACATCAGAAAACCATCGGTCTGGATGCGGCTGTGCCAGCGTTTCAGGATGTCCAGCGGCTGGGGTTCGTGGTGCAGGGCCATGTTGGCCCAGAGCATCGCCACGCGCGTGTCGTCGGTCGCGGCCTGCGGGTTGAAGGCACGGCGCCAGTGAGCCGGATTCCAGGCGTGTCGGGCCGGCTCCTGCGTGGCCTGCAAGGCCCGCTGAAGATGTCGCGATTCGACATGACACACCGCCTGCGGCAACTGTTCGCGCAAGCGCCGATGCGCCATCAGGCCGCCGTCCACCGGTTCCCAGTGCAGCCAGCTCGCTGGCGGGTCGCGAAACCATTTCAGACGCTCCGCCATGCGCGTGGCCACCTCTTCGTGCAGCCACGGGCTCTGGGTCCGCGACTGGCCGAGCCAGCGCAAAGCCGCGCGCGGATCAAGTCCAGGCACGGCAGAAACGGTTTCAGATGCGGTTTTCAAGGGTCGTCGGGTTTGCTCTGGCACGCGGTTGCGGCGTCGGCGCCAGTATATTGGCCCCATGTCCGGCACACACACTCTGCACCAGCTCATGCAGCGCCTGCCCGGCACGTGTCAGGTCTGCGGGCGCTGGCCTTCGATGCCGGTGTGCACGACCTGTGAAACACGCCACGCACCACCGGTAGCCCGCTGCCCGACCTGTGCCCGGCGCCTGCCGCCAGGGTCCGCCCACTGCGGCGCGTGCCTGACGCAAAGCGAGGGTGGCGGCCCGACATGTCTCCACGCCCTCGTGGCCGCGGTGGACTACGCCTACCCGTGGGACGGGTTGATCGCCCGTTTCAAGTTCCGGGGCGAGCCCGGCTGGGCCGGTCCGCTGGCCGCCCTCATGTTGCGTCAGCCGGGGGGGCGCGAGTTGCTGGACACGTGCGATGTGATGGTGCCTGTCCCGGTCACGGCGTCCCGGCTGGCCGAGCGGGGCTACAACCAGTCGTGGGAACTGATCAAGGCCTTGCGCCGGCAGGCGGTCGATATCCGGGCGTTCGCGCTGGCCGATGCGCTGGTGCGCATCGGCAACGCGCCCGACCAGCACCCGCTGCCCCGTGAACAGCGACTGCGCAACCTGCAGGGCAGCTTTGTCACCCATCCTCAACATGTCGCGCGCCTGCGGAAGACCCATGTGCTCCTGGTGGACGATGTCAGCACCACCGGGACCACGCTCAACGCCGCCGCGCAGGCCCTGCTGCAGGCGGGCGCGGGGCGGGTCAGCGCCCTGGTTCTGGCCCGCACGAGCGCCCACTGAATTTCACTCGCTTCTGATCAAAAGCAAAGCAGGTTGCGATGAAAAACAAGGAGCGAAGCGATGCCCCGAGAGCACACAGAATTGCGCTTATCATCGCTGGAAAGCAGGGAGCACACTAGGTCAGGCCAACGGCCCGACTCGTCGCGCGCGCCACAGCACCTTGACCTGCATCCATGTTCCACATCGTTCTTGTTGCGCCCGAAATTCCACCCAACACGGGGAATGTCATCCGGCTCAGCGCCAACACGGGTTGCACACTGCACCTGATCGAGCCCCTGGGCTTTTCGATGGACGACAAGCAGATGCGGCGAGCGGGCCTGGACTACCACGAGTACGCCCAGGTCCGTCGCCACGCCGACTGGACCCGATTTCTCGAATCCGAACAACCCGATCCGCAGCGCCTGTTTGCCTGCACCACCCGCAGCAGCCGCAGCGTGTACGACAACCGCTTCCAGCCCGGCGACTGGCTGGTGTTCGGCTCGGAAACGCAGGGCCTGCCCGAAGCTGTGCGATCGCTGTTCCCCGACAGCCAGCGCCTGCGCCTGCCCATGGTCGAGGGCCAGCGCAGCCTGAACCTGTCCAACGCGGTGGCGGTGGTTGTTTACGAAGCCTGGCGCCAGCAGGACTTCGGGACCATACATCTGTGAAAACAGTCACTGTTGCACTGGGGAGCTACCCCCACACATCGGCTCAGGTCGCCGACACAATGTTGAACTTTCTTTGCCCGCGTCGAGCGAGACCCGCCGCCGCACAACTTACCCCTGCGCCCCATCAGGTCGCCCGGAGGCCCGCGTGATTCCAACCATTGCCAAGATCATCAAGGGGACGCTCAGTCCGCGCTCGAACGCGCGCAAGACGCCCACCCTGAAGGATCTTCAAGTCATTCGCAACGCCCTGCTTCATTGCGTGGAGGACTGCGACAGCGCGCCTGCGCAACGGCTGCGCCACAAAATTGCCCACACCCAGACAGCGAAAGAGCTGTGGATGCTGCGCAACGATGCCTACCAGCTGATTTCCCAACAACACAACCAGACCGCAGCGGCCAATCGCATCAACGACCTGATGTCGACCTTTGAAGGCTGGCTCGAACCCAGCCAGCTGGTGCGCATCAAATAACGGGACCGGGTGCGCGGCTCACGGATAGCGGCGCACCAGCGACTCGGCCACACACACCGGTTTGTCGGCGCCCTCGCGCTCGACCGCCACCGACCACAGCATCTGCAGCCCGTCGCGCTCGATCGGTTCGGCACTGAGCAGGGTCAGCCGCCCGCGCAACCGGCTGCCCACCGGCACCGGGGCCGTGAAACGCACCTTGTTGAGCCCGTAGTTCACGCCCACGCCGGCGCGCCGGATTTCGAACGACGAATCGAAAAACACCGGCAGCAGCGACAGTGTGAGAAAACCGTGCGCAATGGGTGCGCCAAACGGACCGGCGCGCGCGCGCTCCACATCGACATGGATCCACTGGTGATCCCCGGTGGCTTCGGCGAACCGGTTGACCTGCTCCTGGGTGATGGTGACCCAGTCGCTCACGGCCACTTCCTGCCCCACGCACGCGGCCAGATCGGCCAAGGTTTCAAAGGTTTTCATGGGGTCCGACTCTAGCCGGCAAGCAACACCCGAGGTGTCGGACCCGCGACAAGCTGCGCCTCCGCTGGTATCAGCGGTCCAGCCAGTCGCAGATGCCCTGCCACTGCTGCAGGTCCTTCTCGACCCGGCTCGGCGCAACATCAAACACGGTGAGACCCCGTGCGGCGAGGTGGATGTAGTTCTGCGTGTCGCGCAGATAACCCAGCACCGGCAGGCCGAGGCTGTCCACGAACTCGTGCAGCTTGTCGGCGGCGATGGTGCGCGCATCGACGCGCATGCCGACGATACCGATGTCGAGCTGGTCGGCGTGGCGCGTCTCGGCCAGCTCGTCGAGAAACGCACGGGTCGCGTAGATGTCAAAAATGCTGGGCTGCAAGGGAACCAGCACCTTGTCGGCCAGCTTGAGCACGTCCTTGAAACGCCAGCCGTGCAGGCCGGCCGGGGTGTCGAGCACCACGTGCGAGGTGTCGCGAGGCGGGCGGGCGATCAGGTCGTGCGAGATGTTCCAGGTGGTGATGGGGCGGGCCGTCTCCGGCCGCAGCCGCAGCCAGAGTGCAGAAGACTGCTGCCGGTCCGCATCGCCCAGCATGACGCCGTGCCCCTGGCTGGCGAAATAACCGGCCACGTTGGTGGACAGCGTGGACTTGCCCACGCCCCCCTTGGGATTCGCAACCACCACGACCGGCATATCCAGCTCCTCGTTGTCTGAAACTGGGCCTATGTTATCGCCACCCTTCAGCGCCAGGCGTCCCACACCAGCTTGATGCCGGTGAGGAACATGCCGGTGTAGACCAGACGGTAGAACAGCAGCGGCTTGATGCGGTGCGCGATGCGCACCCCCACCCAGACCCCGATCGGCGCAAACGGCAGCAGCGCCAGCGAGGTCAGCATGTTGCGCACGTCGAGCAGGCCGAGCCAGGCGTAAGGGATCCACTTCGAGATGTTGACGAAGAAAAAGAAGAAGGCCATGGTGCCGGTGAACAGCACCGGCGAGAGCCGCAGCGGGATCACATAGGCGTTGATCGGCGGGCCGCCGGCGTGGGCGATGAAGCTGGTGAAGCCCGATGTCGCCGTCAGGATGGCGCCCACCCATTTCGGCGGCGGCGGGCTGTCGGCCCTGGGCGGAAACAGCAGGCGTTGCGCGAGAAACAGCAGAGTGAAGCCGCCCACGATGCCGGCCACCACTTTGGCGTCCAGTGCCTTGAACAGCAGCGCGCCGATCACGATGCCGATCAGGCCAAAGGGCAGCAGGAAACGCAGCAGCTGCCGGTCCACGTTCTTTCGAAACGCCGCCATGCCCAGCAGGTCCATCACCAGCAGCACCGGCATCAGGATCGCGGCGGCCTGCGGCACCGTGACCGCCAGCGCCATCATGGGCACGGCGAGTGAACCGAAGCCGGCACCAAAACCGCTCTTGCTCACCCCCAGCAGCAGCACAGCGGGAATCGACACAGCGTAGAAGTACGGGTCGGTGATCAGGGGCATGGGGCGACAATCGGGCGATGCAAAACGTTCAATTCTGGGGTGAGACCCTGCGTCTGCTGGTGGAGCTGGCGGGCACGGCGGCTTTCGCGCTCGCCGGGATCATGGAGGGCGCGCGCAAGCGGCTCGATGCGGTCGGCGTGTGCGTGGTCGGTTTCCTCACCGCCTTCGGCGGCGGCACGCTGCGCGACCTGCTGCTGGACCAGCGGCCGTTCTTCTGGGTGCGCCATGTGGAGATCTTGTGGGGGGTGCTGGCCCTGTGCGTGCTGGCCATGCTGTTCTTGCGGGTGCGCCATTTTGCCTTGACCGAAAAGGCCATCCAGTGGCCCGACGCGCTGGGCCTGGGCCTGTTCGCCGCCACCGGCGTTCACCAGGCGCTGCTGCTGGAACTGCCCGCGCTGGTGGCCGTGCTCATGGGCCTGATCACCGGCGTGTTCGGTGGCGTGCTGCGCGACGTGGTGTGCAATGAGATCCCGACCGCGTTCCACGACCACCGCCCCTACGCGGTGTGCGCCTTCGTGGGCGGCTGGGTGTATGTGGGCCTGTGGCAGATGGACGCGCCCGGCTGGCTGGCGCTGGTCGCCTGCGTGGCCGTCACGGCCGGGCTGCGGGCGCTGGCGCTGTGGCGCAACTGGCAGCTGCCGGCCTGGCGCACCTGAGCGTGCCACCGATCAGGGTTCCCGCGCAGCACCCGCCTTGTCGGGCGACCCCTCCAGCCCGGCCAGCAAGGCCCGGCTGTTGCCCGGGATCACCATCTGGAACTGGTTGTCCACGAAGGTGTAGTCGAAGTAACCCATGCGCGCCAGCGGCTGGATCTTCAGCACATCCACCAGCCCCTCGGGCGTGATCACCTCATCGGCGATGTGCACCGCCACGACGCGCCCGAACACCACGTCGGCCGTGCCCATGGGCGGCACGCCGGGAAAGCGCAAGGTGTTGAGGTAGACGCACTCGAACTGGATCGGCGAGCCCGCCACGCGCGCCGGCCTGACCTTGCGCGAGGGCAGCTTGGTGAGCCCCGCACGCTCGAATTCGTCCACACCGTGCGGCAGTTCCTCGGCGCTGATGTTGACCGCATCGCGCAACGCGTAGGTGGCCATGTTCCAGACAAACTCACCGGTTTCTTCCGCGTTGCGCACCGAGTCCTTGCGTTGCCCGCCGGTGTCCTGGTTGGCCGAGAACATCACGATTGGCGGGTTGAAGGTCACGTTCTGGAACTGGCTGTAGGGCGCCAGGTTGTGGCGCCCCTGACCGTCCATGGTGGAGATCCAGCCGATCGGCCGGGGCACCACGCAGGACTTGAAGGGATCGTGCGGCAGGCCGTGGGCGGTGACACCGGGCTCGTAGTACATGTCGGCTCCCGGTGGTCAGACGCGCTCGATGATCAAGGCAATGCCCTGCCCGACACCAATGCACATGGTGCACAGCGCGTAGCGCCCGCCGGTGGCGTGCAGCCGGTTCACCGCCGTGGTGGCCAGGCGCGCACCGCTGGCGCCCAGCGGATGGCCCAGCGCGATGGCGCCGCCCCAGGCGTTGACGCGCGCGTCGTCATCGTTCAGGCCCAGGGTGCGCAGCACGGCCAGGCCTTGCGCGGCAAAGGCTTCGTTGAGTTCGATCACGTCGAGCTGGTCCAGCGTCAGGCCGGTGAGCGCCAGCACCTTCTGCGTGGCCGGTGCCGGGCCGATGCCCATGATGCGCGGGGCCACGCCCGCCGTCGCCATGCCCACGATGCGGGCCCTGGGCGTCAGGCCATTCTTGGCAGCGGTGGCTTCGTCGGCCAGCAGCAGCGCGCAGGCGCCGTCGTTCACGCCGCTGGCGTTGCCGGCCGTCACGCTGCCGTCCGGGCGCACCACGCCCTTGAGCCTGGCCAGCGTTTCCAGGCTGGTCTCGCGTGGGTGTTCGTCGGTGTCCACGACGATGGCGTCGCCCTTCTTCTGCGGGATGCTCACCGGACAGATTTCGCGCGCCAGATGACCGGCCTGGATGGCGGCGACAGCTTTCATCTGGCTTGAGAGCGCCATGCGGTCCTGCGCTTCGCGCTCGATCTTGAATTCCGTGGCCACGTTTTCGGCCGTCTCGGGCATGGAGTCCACACCGTACTGGGCTTTCATCAGCTTGTTGACGAAGCGCCAGCCGATGGTGGTGTCGTACACGGCGTTGGCGCGACTGAAGGCACTCTCGGCTTTGGGCATGACGAAGGGGGCGCGACTCATGCTCTCCACACCGCCCGCGATCACCAGGCCGGCTTCACCGGCCTTGATGGCCCGGGCTGCAGTGCCCACCGCGTCCAGGCCCGAGCCGCACAGGCGGTTGATGGTGGCGCCAGGCACTTCCAGCGGCAGGCCGGCGAGCAGGCTGCTCATGTGGGCGACGTTGCGGTTGTCTTCCCCGGCCTGATTGGCGCAGCCAAAGAGCACGTCGGTGATCGCGGCCCAGTCCACGTTCGGGTTGCGCGCCATCAGGGCTCTGAGGGGAATGGCGCCGAGGTCGTCGGTGCGCACCGAGCTGAGGGCGCCGCCGTAGCGGCCGAAGGGGGTGCGGATCGCATCGCAGATGAAGGCTTGGTTCATGGCTTGTCTCCTGTTTTCAAAACATGCAGGATAATGCATCCATGTTCAGTCCGTCACAAGCCGATGTGCGGCGATTTTTCTGTTCGGTCCATGCCAAGCGCCTGGGCGAACAACCCATGGAAGCCATCGAGACCCTGGCCGGCCAGTGGATCGCCGAACACCCCGAATACCACGCCGAGCTTTCCGACGTGGACGCGGCGCTCGCCCGCCTTGGCGAAGCGGGCAGCGGCGCCAGCGAGAACCCTTTCCTGCACCTGTCGATGCACCTGTCGATCAGCGAACAGTGCAGCATCGACCAGCCACCTGGCATCCGCCAGGCGGTGGAACTGCTGGCCGCGCGACGCGGCGATCTGCACGCCGCGCACCACGAGGTGATGGAATGCCTGGGCACCATGCTCTGGGAAAGCCAGCGCGCCGGCCGACCGCCCGACGGCCAGGCCTACATCGACCAGGTGCGCCGCCGGGCGACGCAGGACTGACACAAAAAAGCCGCTCAACGAGCGGCTTTTTCATGAACGGTGCAACGATCAGCGGAAGCGCGACTGCGGCACCACCGACAGCTCGCCGTCGAGCGAAGCCAGGTACTTGGCGATCTGGCGCATTTCGGCCGGGGTGTACTGCTTGGCCATGCCGGCCATGATGGGGTTGGCGCGACCGACCACGCTGTTGCCCTCGACCGTGTAGGCCTTGAGGGCCACGAACAGGTAGTCGGCGTGCTGGCCACCAATCTTGGGGTAGCTCGGATCGATCGGCTTGCTGAAGTTGGCGCCGTGGCAGGAAGCGCAGGCACCCTTTTCGATCAGCGCCAGCGTGACTTCGTTGGCCGCCTTCGGGGTTTCGGTGGCGGTTTTTGACGCGTGCGATGCGTAGAAAGCGCCCAGATCGGCCATGTCCTGCTCGCTCAGCGAAGCGGCGATGCCGCGCATGGACGGGTGCTTGCGTTCACCCTTCTTGTAAGCGGTCAGGGCCGCCACGATGTATTTGTCCGACTGGCCCGAAATCTTGGGGACTTTGTGGATTTCGGGAAAACTGTTCTGGTAGCCCGGGATGCCATGGCAACCGATGCACATGTCGGCCTTCTTCTGACCGGCGTCCGCGTTGCCGGTGAGGCCCTGCGCCTGGGCGGTCAGCGCGACCGCGGAGAACGTCGCAGCGGCGACAAGTGAACGGGCGATCATGGGCAACAGTTGGTTCATTTTGCAAGCACAATGAGGTGGATGATTGATAAAAATCAATGCTCGATTATATAGACTCGATCATCACCAGCCACTTATTGATTACCCTGATCCCCTGCGCTGCGGTCAGTGGACCGCGGCCCGCCCACCCAGCGTTTTCCCTTCCCAACCCCCCCCGTCCACGTCATGAAATTCCAAGGCTCCCAGAATTACGTCGCCACCCAGGACCTGATGCTGGCCGTCAACGCCGCCATCACCCTGAAGCGCCCGCTGCTCGTCAAGGGCGAACCCGGCACCGGCAAGACCATGCTGGCCGAGGAGGTGGCCGAAGCGCTGAAGCTGCCGCTGCTGCAGTGGCACATCAAGAGCACCACCAAGGCGCAGCAGGGGCTGTACGAATACGACGCGGTGAGCCGCCTGCGCGATTCGCAGCTGGGGGACGAGAAGGTCAAGGACATCCACAACTACATCGTCAAGGGCGTGCTCTGGCAGGCCTTCACGGCCGACCAGCCGGTGGCGCTGCTGATCGACGAAATCGACAAGGCCGACATCGAGTTCCCCAACGACCTGCTGCGCGAACTCGACCGCATGGAGTTCTACTGCTACGAGACGCGCGAACTGGTCAAGGCCAAACACCGCCCGCTGGTGTTCATCACCTCCAACAACGAAAAGGAACTGCCCGACGCCTTCCTGCGCCGCTGCTTCTTCCACTACATCAAATTCCCCGACGCCGAAACCATGAAGCGCATCGTGGACGTGCACTTCCCCGACCTCAAGCAAGACCTGCTGACCGCGGCGATGAAAACGTTCTACGACGTGCGCAACCTGCCCGGCCTGAAAAAGAAGCCCAGCACCAGCGAGCTGCTGGACTGGCTCAAGCTGCTGCTGGCCGAAGACATCCCGCTCGAAGCGCTGCAAAGCGCCGACAGCAAGGTCAGCATCCCGCCGCTGGTGGGCGCCTTGCTCAAGAACGAACAGGACACCACGCTGTTCGAAAAGCTGGTGTTCATGAACCAGCGGAATCGATGAGCCCCCACGCTCCGCCGTTTCACGGGTCGCTGCCCCCCGAGGGGGCTGCCCCGCCTTGGGGCGGCCCGGCGGCGGGGCGCTGGTGGCGCGTTCACTCGACGTCTGGAGATCTGCCATGCTGATCGACTTCTTCTACACCCTGCGTGCAGCCAAGCTGCCGGTCTCGGTCAAGGAATTCCTCACCCTGCTCGAAGCGCTGCAGGCCGACGTGGTGGGGCCGACGAATCCGGACGCCTGCACCATGGACGATTTCTACTTCCTCAGCCGCACGGCGCTGGTGAAGGACGAGAAGCACTTCGACAAGTTCGACCGCGCCTTCGCCGCCTACTTCAAGGGCGTGGAGATGATCGCCGATTTCACCAAGCCGATCCCGGCCGACTGGCTGCGCCAGGAGCTGGAGCGCATCCTCTCGGCCGAGCAGATCGCCAACGCGCCCAAGATGGACTGGGACGAGCTGATGGAGACGCTGAAGAAGCGGCTCGAAGAGCAGAAGGAACGCCACGAAGGCGGCAGCAAGTGGATCGGTACCGGCGGCACCTCGCCGTTTGGCCACGGTGGCAAGAACCCGCAGGGCATCCGCATCGGTGGCAAGGGCGGCAACAAGACGGCCGTCAAGGTGTGGGAACAGCGCGCCTACCGCGACTACGACGACACGCAGGAGCTCGGCACGCGCAACATCAAGGTCGCGCTGCGCCGCCTGCGCAAGTTCGCGCGCGAAGGCAACGACCTCGAACTCGACCTGCCCGACACCATCCGCGCCACCGCGGCCAACGCCGGCTGGCTGGATATCAAGATGATCCCGGAGCGGCACAACAACGTGAAGGTACTGCTGCTGATGGACGTGGGCGGCACCATGGACGAACACATCCAGCGCGTCGAGGAACTGTTCTCGGCGGTCAAGAGCGAGTTCAAGCACCTGGAGTTCTATTACTTCCACAACTGCGTCTACGACTTCGTCTGGAAGAACAACCGCCGCCGCTACGCCGAGAAGTTCCCGACCTGGGACATCATGCGCAAGTACAACAAGGACTACAAACTCATCTTCGTGGGCGACGCGACCATGAGTCCTTACGAAATACTGCAACCCGGCGGCAGCGTGGAATACAACAACGAGGAAGCGGGCGCCGAGTGGCTGCAGCGCCTGACGCACACGTTTCCCAAATTCGCCTGGATCAACCCGGAACCTCAAGGGGTGTGGCAGTATCGACAGAGCATCAGCGTGATCCAGCAACTGATGGGCCAGCGCATGTACCCGCTGACCCTCAAGGGGCTGGAGGACACGATGAGGATGCTCTCGAAATAGCCCCGCATGAACCTCCCCCTTCTGCGCCGTGTGGCTTCCACACGGCTTTTTTGTCTGCTTTTGCTGCTGCCGCTCGGGGCCGCGGCGCAGACGCTGGCCACGCCCGGACCTGACACCGCTGGCACAGCCGTCACTCCGCAGGATGATGCCGACGGCGCCGCAACAGGCCCGGCGCGCTTCGGCATCGAGCTGGAAGCCCCGGCAAACCTTCAACCCTTCCTGTTGCGCCACGTCGACCTCCAGCGTTTTCGCAGCCTGCAGGACCTGGACGGCAACGAACTCGACCGCCTGCTGATTGCCGCCCCTGAGAACCTGCGCAACCTGCTGGGCACGCAGGGCCACTTTTCGCCGGTGATCAGCGTCCGCCGCGAGCCCGCCACGCCTGGCGACGCGCAAGCGCCCGCGCTGGGCACAGTACGCATCCGCGTCGAACCGGGCCCGATGACGTCGGTCGCGTCGTCCAGCGTCTATTTCCGGGGCGACATCGCGACCGCCGAAGCGGCGGCGGCCCAGCGCGAAACCATCCAGCGCAGCGGCCAGCAGGCGGTGGGCCGCAGTTTCACGCAATCCGGCTGGGGCCAGGTGAAGGCCGACACCCTGCGCCAGCTCACCAGCGAGCGCTACCCGCGCGGCCGCATCGTCAACAGCCTGAGCGACATCGACACCACGGCGAACGCCGCCCACTGGCACATCGAGCTCGACTCCGGGCCGTCGGTGCAGGTGGGTGCTGTGCGGGTGGAAGGCGCCGAGCGCTACGGCACGGCCACCGTGGAGCGGCTGGTGGGTCTGGCCGGCCTGCGGCCCGGTGCCGACTACAGCCTCTCCCGGCTGCAGGACGCCCAGCAGAAAATCACCGACAGCGGCTTCTACACGTCGGTCTTCGCCTACGTCGAACTGGAGCCCGAGGGCGCTGATCGGGACAGTGCGGCGCCGGTGGTGGTGCAGGTGAAAGAAGCCCAGCTGCAGAGCATCGTGCTCGGCGTGGGCGGCAGCACCAACAACGGCCCTCGCCTCTCGGCGGAACACAAGCACCTGCGCGTGCCCGGCATTGGCTGGCAGGCGCTGAGCAAGCTGCAGCTCGAACGCAACGACCAGCAGCTCTCGTCCGACTGGAGCGCGCCGATCGAAGACGACGGCTGGCACTGGCTCGCCGGTGGGCGCCTGGCGCGCCAGATCGACGATGAAACCACCCTCTCCAGCCTGCGGCTCAGCGCGGGCAAGGCGCAGGCCAGCGCCCTGCTCGACCGCCGCTATTTCCTGCAGTTCGACCGCGCGCGCACCGTCAACACCGCGTCGGCGCAGGCCTCATCCGATGGCAATGAGGCCGCCATCTCGGCCAACTACGGCTGGACCTGGCGCCGCTTCGACACCCTGCCCTACCCCAACCGGGGCTACGGCCTGGGCCTCACGCTCGGTGTCGGCATGACGCTGGGCAGCGTGCGCCGGCCCTTCGTCAGCACCCAGGCGCGCTGGCTCGGCTACTGGCCGCTGGATCCCGTGACCGAGGTCCTCGACGAATGGCTCACGACCGGCAACACGCCGGGCAACGCTGCGTCCAGCAGCCGCCTCGGCCGGCTGGCCTTGCGCCTGCAGGGCGGCGCGGTGCAGGCGAACCGCGACGCGCCCATCCCCGACACCCTGCTCTTCCTCACCGGCGGCGACACCACGGTGCGTGGCTACGGCCTGCGCGACATCGGCGTGGTGCAACCCGACGGTAGCGTCACGGCCGGACGCTACCTGGGCGTGGCCAGCCTGGAGTGGCAGCGCCCGATCTGGCGCAACGGCCTGCGCACGGCGTGGGAAAGCGTGCTGTTCGTGGACGCGGGCACGGTGACCAACCAGACCTCGCAAGTGGACACCCGGGTGGGCGTGGGCGCGGGCCTGCGCTACAACAGCCCGGTGGGGCCGCTGCAGCTGGACCTGGCCTACGGCGTGGACGCGAAACGCTTGCGCGTTCACCTCAACGTCGGCTTCAGCTTCTGACACCCATGAACGAAGCGCACAACCCGCCCCCACCGCCCGACACCCCGGCGCGCGGGCCGCGTCCGCCGGGGCGGCGCCTGGGTTGGCTGGCCCTGTGGCTGCCCGGCGCGCTGATCGCCCTGCTGCTTGCTGGCGGTGTGGCGTTATGGCTCTGGGCCGCCACGCCGGGCTCGCTGGCGCAGGCGCTGGGCTGGGCCGACCGCTGGATGCAGGGGCGCACCGACACCCTGGGCCAGCTGCACACCGAGGGCGTCGAAGGCAGCCTGCGCGGCGGCGGGCGCATCGCCGCGCTGCGCTGGACACGGGGCGCGCTCAGCGTGCAGGCCGAGGGCGTGCAGCTGGACTGGAACGAAGCGCTGTGGACCGGCGCCCTGCTCGGCCGCGGTGCGCACCCGAAGGCGCTGACCATCCGCACGCTGCGTGTGGACGATCAACGAGCACCCACGCCGACCGAACCGCTGCAGGCGCTCACGCTGCCCTTGCCGCTGAGCCTGGCGTTCAGCGTGGACCACTTTGAACTCATGGGCAAGACAACGCTCAAGCTCGACGGCATCCGCGGGCACTACCGTTACGGCGCCCTGAGCGATGCGGGGGACGCGCCCGCGCTGCCCGACACCCCGGGCCTGAGCACCGCCCACCGCCTGCGCCTGGACACGCTGCAGCTCGCCGACGGCCACTACCGCGCGCAGCTCAGCCTCGGCGGCGAAGCCCCGATGCCGCTGGCGCTGGACCTGCAGGGCGACATCCGCACCACCGTGCCCGACGGTGCCGGCCTGAGCCTGGCCGCCGAAGCCCGGGCACGCGGCACGCTCGCCGGCGCACAAGCCGCGCTGGACCTGAGCGCCAACGCCCAGGGCGCGCCCGGCACCACCGGCCCTGAAACCACGCTCGCGCTCACCGCCCGCGTCATGCCCTGGGCCGCCCAGCCGCTGGTGAGCGCCGACCTGAACACCCAGGCCCTGAACCTCGCCGCGCTCTGGCCCACCGCGCCCGCCACAGCCCTGAGCGGCCGGCTGCAGGCCCGGCCCGAGGGCGACGGCTGGCGCGCGCAGCTCGCCCTCGACAACACGCTCATCGGCCCCGCCGACCAGAACGGCCTGCCGCTGCAAAGCCTGAAGGCACACATCCAGCAGCTCGGCAAGCGCTGGACCGTCTCTGGCCTGGAAGCGCGCCTGGGCGGTGGTGAACTGAAAGGCCAGGGCGCGTTCAACCTCGACACGGCGGGCGCCACCACCACCGTGAGCCAGTGGCAGGGCGAACTGTCGGCCCTGGGCATCCGCCCCGCCCTGCTCTGGAGCCCGCTGGCCCCGGGTGCGCTGGACGGCCAGTTCAGCGCCCAGGCCGCACCCGACGCCAGCGCGCCCAACGCGCTGGATCTGAGTGCCCGCGTCCTGCCTTCGGCCCGCCAGCCGGCCGGCGCCCAGCTCGGCGGCCTGCGCCTGAGCGAGGTGCGCGTCAAAGGGCAATGGCGACCGGACGCCGCCTCGCCCGTGCACGGGGTGCTCGAACTCATTGATGCGCGCGTGCGCATGGCCGACGCCCAGCTGGATGCCAGCGGCCAACTCGATACCACGCGCTGGGCCTACGACGGCCAACTGAGCCTGCAGCTGCCCGGTGCCCGGCTTGAAGCGAAGGGCCAGGCCGCCTACGCGCAGGGCCAGGGCGAAACCCGCCTGCAGCTGGACAGCGCAGCCCGCGTGCTGGCCTGGATGCGCAGCCTGCAGAACCTGCCTTTTGTGGGCGAATCCGTGCGCGCGGCGCTGGACGGCCAGGACGCGCTGCGTGCCGAGGGCAGCGGCAGCGCCCGTCTGGGCTGGGTGGGGGGTCTGGGTGCGCTGGGCTGGCCGGTGCCGCCGGGTGAGACCCGACCGGAAGGTGGCGTTGCAGCGCCCCGGCTGCAAGCCTCGGTGACCGTGCCACGCCTGAGCCTGCAGACCGGCCAAGCCGCGGCCACCGTGTTCAGCGGTGTGTCGCTCCGGGCCGAAGGTCCGATGAACGCCCTGCAACTCAGCGCCCAGGGCAGCGCCAGTGCCGCACCCTGGCAGGCCACGCTGGCCGCCGCCGGCAACAGCACCCTGACGCCCGGCGCTGGCCGGCTGGACTTGAGCCGCCTGTCGCTGAGCCTGGCGGAAAACCAGCCGGGCGACACCACCGTCCCCACCAGCTGGACGCTGCAAAACGCCCAGCCGCTCCAGCTGCGCTGGCAAAACACACCGGCGACCGGTCTGGCCGTGGACGCCGGCACGGGCGAGCTGCAGCTGCGGCCCCAGCCCGGCACGGCACCGGCCCTGGACACGCCGATCACCCTCAGCTGGCAGCGCCTGGTCTGGCGGGCGCAGGCGCTGGAGACCCAGGGTCGCCTGCAAGGCCTGTCCCTGGCCTGGATCGATGCGCTGACGGCGCTGGGCCAGCCGCCCGGCCGCGGGCCGATCGCGGCGAACAACCTGAGCGGCGACCTGGTGTTCGACGGCGACTGGGACCTGCGCGTGCCCGCCGACACGGCCTCGCCGTTGACGCTGTCGGCCACGCTCCAGCGCCGCGGTGGCGACCTGCGCTGGCAGGACAACGGCAGCGTGGCGTCCGCCACGTCAGGCGCCACTGCGCCCGGCAGCCCGGTGACGGCCGGCGTGAAAGACGCACGCATCAGCCTGCGGGTACAAGACCGCGAGGTGCAGGCGCTCGTGCGCTGGGACACCGAACGCCTGGGCCAGGCCCGCGCCGACGCGTCGTCCCGGCTCAACCCGGGCGGCGCCAACACCAACGCCAGCCTGCTCGACCGCTGGTGGCCCTCCAGCACGCCGATCAGCGGCACGGCGCAGGTGCGGCTGCCGCAGGTGGGCGTGTGGTCCTTGCTGGCGCCGCCGGGCTGGCGCATGAGCGGCACGCTCACGGCCGACGCCACCCTGGGCGGCACGCGCGGCGCGCCCGCGTGGCGCGGCAACCTGCAGGGCGATCAACTGGCGCTGCGCTCACTGGTGGACGGCTTCGCCTTCAGCAACGGGCAGCTGCGCGCCACCCTCGTGGGCGACCGCATCAGCGTGGACCGCTTCAGCCTGCAAGGCCCGGGCGGCGCCGCCGTCGGCGGCACGCTCGAAGCCAGTGGCCAGGCCGAATGGCGCGCCGTGCCCGGCAGCCTGCTGCGTCAGCCTTTCATCGAGCTGCAGGCCACGGCGCAGCGCTTGCGCGTGTCCAACCGGGCCGACCGCCGCCTCACGCTCTCGGGCAACGTCAGCGCGAAACTCGCCGGCCGGGAGCTGCAGTTGCGCGGGCAGCTCAAGGCCGATTCGGCGCTGTTCATCCTGCCCGATGAAAGGGCCCCCAGCCTGGACGCCGACGTGGTCGTGCGCACCACACGCACCCTGCCCACCGAGGCCAGCGACGCGCAGCGCGTGTTGCCCGACGTCTCCATCAGCCTCGACCTGGGCCCGCAGTTCGAGGTGCGCGGCCAGGGCATCCAGACCCGGCTTGAAGGCCAGCTCACCGTGCTGGCCACGCCCACCCTGCCCACACCGCGCGTGTTCGGCGAGGTGCGCACCGCCAGCGGTACCTACCGCGCCTACGGCCAGCAACTGAACATCGAATCCGGCGTGATGCGCTTCAACGGCCCCTACGACGACCCGGCACTGGACATCCGCGCCATGCGCAAGCTGCCGGAAAACACGGAACAGCGCGTGGGCGTGCTGATCACCGGCAACGCGCAGGGGCCGCGCGTGGGCCTGTTCGCTGCGCCCGACCTGCCCGATGGCGACAAGCTGGCCTGGCTGGTGCTCGGCCGCCCGGCTTCATCGGCCGGCGCGCAGGCCTTCGTGCTGCAGCAGGCCGCGCGCCAGCTGCTCACCCGTGGCGGCGAACCCCTCGACAGCGCGCTGGCCAAGACCCTGGGACTGGACGAGATCGGCTTCTCCAGCACCGGCACCCGCACCAACGCCGACGGCACCACCACCACCGACGCCGCCCTCACCCTGGGCAAGCGCCTCTCCAGCGACCTCTATCTGAGCTACGAACAGAGCGTGACCGGTGCGATGAGCACCGTGTCCATCCTGTACGACCTCTCGAAACGCCTGACCTTGCGCGCCCGCGCCGGCACCGAGCACGCCATCGACCTGATCTTCACGCACAGGTACGACTGAGCCCACCCCCATCGCTGGCTCGCTGCGGCCCGGCACGCCGGTTCCGCCGTGTTCCGGGTTCAGGCACGGCGCTCCGGAACCGTGTTGACTCAGGCTGCTTCGGCCACCACGGCCTGGTTGGCCGCCACCGCGGTGTGGCTCTGGATCTCGCTTTCGGCCGTGGCCAGCGCCTGGGCCTTGGCGTCCGGGCCCATGGCCACGCCTTCGGCACGCACGAAGCGCACGTCGGTGATGCCGAAGAAGCCGAACACGGTCTGCAGGTAGCTTTCCTGGTGCTCCATGGCGCGACCGGCTTCGCTGGTCGAATACACGCCGCCGCGCGTGATGGCCACGATCACCGTCTTGCCGCCGGCCAGACCCACCGGTCCCGTCTCGGTGTACTTGAAGGTGCGGCCGGCCTGGGCCAGGCGGTCGATCCAGGCCTTGAGCTGGCTCGGCACCGAGAAGTTGTAGAGCGGCGCGCCGATCACGATCACGTCGGCGGCCAGGAACTGGCTCACCAGCGCTTCGGACAGCGCGTTTTCTTCCCGCTGGATCGCGGTTTCGGCGGCTTGACCGGTGCGGAAACCCAGCGCGTCGGCGCCCAGGTGGGGCACCACGGCGGCGGCCAGGTCCAGGTGCTGCACCTGGGTGCCGGGGTGGGTGGCCACCCAGGCGGCCACGGTTTGGGCGGTGAGCTGGCGGGAAACGGACTGTTCGCCGGTGATGGCGGAATCGATGTGCAGCAGTTGCATGGTGATCTCCTGAAAGGGGTGAGCCACGTGGCGTGGCGGTGAATTGATTGTGCTTTCGTGGCGATTCACTGATAAGCCCCCAGATTTGATATTGATCGTTCCATAATCAGGACAATCAACGGAGAGGTGCACCATGCAGGACCTGAACGACATGCTCTTGTTCGCCGAAGTCGTGGAACGCGGCGGCTTCGCCGCGGCCGGCCGGGCGCTGGGCCTGCCCAAGTCGCGGCTGTCGCGCCGCGTGGCCGGGCTGGAAGCGCAGCTCGGTGTGCGCCTGCTGCAGCGCACCACGCGCAAGCTCTCGCTCACCGAGGTCGGCGAGGCCTACCTGCGCCACTGCCAGGCGTTGCGGGAATCGGCCCAGGCCGCGGCCGACACCGTGGCCCAGGTGCAGACCGAGCCGCGCGGCACCCTGCGCGTGGCCTGCCCGGTCACGCTGGCGCAGACCGTGCTGGCCGAACTGATGCCGGCATTCCTGGCGCGCTACCCGCTGGTGCGCGTGGAGATGCTGGTGAGCAACCGCGTGGTCGACCTGGTGGAAGAAGGCGTGGACGTGGCGCTGCGCGTGCGCACCACGCTCGACGACAGCGGCAGCCTGGTGATCAAGCGCCTGGGCGACGACGCGCCCGTGCTGGTGGCCAGCCCCGCGCTGCTGGCCCGGCAGGGCACACCCGCCACGCTGGAAGAGCTGGGCCGGCTCGACAGCATGGCCATGTCGACCACCGACGGCCGCGCCAGCGTGCGCCTGACCGGCCCGGACGGGCGGGAAACCACTGTGCAGCACACGCCGCGCTACGTGGCCGACGACCTGCTCACGCTGCGCCTGGCCGCGCTCGCCGGCACGGGCATGTGCTGGCTGCCCAGCTACATGTGCGAAGACGACCTGCGCCAGGGCCGGCTGGTCCGGCTGCTGCCCGACTGGCAACCGCCGCGGGGTATCGTGCACGCGGTCTTTCCCTCGCGCCGCGGCCTCACCCCCGCCGTGCGACGTTTCCTCGACTTCCTGGGCGAACAGGTGCCCACCCACAGCAGCCTGCTGGGCCGCGAAGCGGCAGACCAGGCGGTCTGACCCAGGCCCTCCCGGGCGTACCGCCTTTACAATGCGCCCTGCTGCCGCCATAGTTCAATGGATAGAACGAGTGCCTCCTAAGCGCTAGATACAGGTTCGATTCCTGTTGGTGGTACCACCCCCGGACCGCACGCAAAAAAGTCGCACGCCCGGGCAGCAGGCACGCGAGAATCGTGCGCATGTCCCGCCTCCCCCGCGCTCCGACCCCGACCTGGCTCCGCTGGCAGGCCGCAGCGCTGGGCGCGCTGACTGTGGCCTGTGTGCTCACCACCACCGGTTGCACCAGCCTGTCGCCCGAGGCCCTGGAGCCGATCGATCAGCCCGTGACCGCGGTGGCGTTCGAGAACGCCCGCGGCGAGGTGTCGGCCGGCAAGAGCGCGGCCATCGTGCAGTCGCTGGAACGCAGCGCAGGCGACAGCGACATCCTCGACAAACACCTGGCCGTGGAACAGGCGATCAACGCCGACAGCCCGCTGGTGCTGGGCAACAAGCTCACGCTGCTGCAGGACGGTCCCGCCACCTACGCGGCCATGTTTGCCGTCATGCGCGAGGCCCGGGACCACATCCACCTGGAAACCTACATCATTGCCGACGACGAGGTGGGCCAGCAGTTCGCCGAGCTGCTGCTGGCCAAGCAGGCGGCCGGCGTCCCGGTGCGCCTGATCTACGACAGCGTGGGCTGCCTGAACACGCCCCGCGCGTTTTTCGATCGCCTGCGCGCGGGCGGCATCCAGGTGCTGGAATTCAACCCCGTCAATCCGCTGGCCAGCAACCAGAAGGCCTGGCGGCTGAACAACCGCGACCACCGCAAGTTGCTGGTGGTCGATGGCCGCATCGCCTTCATCGGCGGCATCAACATCAGCGAAGCCTATTCCAGCGGCTCGTCCATCCACCTGACCAGGCCCAAAGCCACCGGCGATGCGGGCTGGCGTGACACCCATCTGCAAATCGAGGGGCCGGTGGTGGCGGAGTTCCAGAAACTGTTCCTGGACACCTGGCACAAACAAAAGGGTCCGGCACTGGCCACCGGCCAACCCTTCCCGCGGCTGGAACCGCAGGGCATCAACATCGTGCGTGCGATCGGCAGCGCCGCCGGCGATCCGCGCAGCCTGATCTACCTCACCTTGCTGTCGGCGATCGAGCATGCCGAGCAGCGCATCTACCTCACGATTGCGTATTTCGTGCCCGATCCGCAGCTGATCGCGGCGCTGACCGCTGCGGCGCAGCGCGGTGTCGATGTGAAGCTGATCCTGCCCAGCCACACCGACTCGTGGGCGGTGTTCCACGCCGGTCGCTCGCACTATGCCGCGCTGCTGGGCGCCGGTGTGCACATCTACGAACGGCGGGGCGCCGTCATGCACGCGAAGACCGCCTCCATCGACGGTGTGTGGTCCACCGTCGGTTCCACCAACCTGGACTGGCGCAGCTTCCTGCACAACGACGAGATCAATGCCTCGGTGCTGGGCCGCGATTTCTCGGCGCAGCTGGACGCCATGTTTGCCCGCGACCTGGCCGAATCCAACGCCATCGATCTGAAACAGTGGGAGCACCGCTCGATCCTGCTGCGGCTGCAGGAATGGGCCGCGCGGCTCGCCGAATACTGGCTGTAGCGCAAGACTGTGTGTTCAACACTCCAGGAGACCACCCCATGTACACCGCCCCCATCACCCGCCTCTGGCCCCACGCCGTGCTGGCCGCCTGCATGGGCGCAGTGCCGCTGCTGGCCCCGTGGCCCGCGCAGGCCCAGGCGACCTTCGTGCAGACGCCTTACAAAAACCCGAAAGTGCTGTTCGACTTCTACCTCGACAACCCGGCCAAGATGGGCGCGGCGCTGTACTGGCTGCGCTCGTTCGTGAACCCGCTGACCGAGGCGCCCTACAGCTTCTTCAACGACGACATGAGCGTGATCGTGCTGCTGCACGGCACCGAGCTGGTGACGGTGGCGAAGAAGAACGAGGCGAAATACGAAGAGGTGGTGCAGCGCATGCGCTACTACGCCGGGCAGGGCGTGAAGTTCAAGGTCTGCGGCCTGGCGTTGAAGGACTTCGGGTACACGCTGGCCGACATGCAGCCTTTCATCGAGGTCACACCGTCGGCCATGACCGAACTCGTGCACTGGCAGAACCAGGGCTACGGCCTGATCACGCCGTTGGTGACCGACAAGCGCTTTTCGATCGAAGAGATCCGCTGAGAGGCTGAGAGACCGGCGGCGCCGCTGCCGCGAACCGTTCGTCGGCCCGGTGACGGGGCCTGTCGAAACAGGGGCGGCCCGTCCGTCGTGACCTTGAACGCACCCGGACCCCGGCCCGGGGTTCCTCCACCCCGATCAGGAGATCAACATGACGCAACTGTGCGCCTACCTGTCTTACAACGGCAACTGCGCCGAGGCCATGGCCTTTTATGCGCGCGTGCTCGACGCCAAGGTCGAAGCCCTCATCACTTACGCGCAGATGCCCGATGGCGACCCGGTGCCGCCCGAACACGCCGACCGGATCATGCACGCCCACCTGGTGCACCCCGACTTCGCCCTCATGGCCGGCGACACGCCGCCGGGTGTGCCGTTCGAAGGCATCAAGGGCGCGATGCTGGCGCTGACCTACCCCGGCGCCGACGAAGCACGGCGCATCTTCGGCGCACTCGCCGAGGGCGGCAGCGTGCAGATGCCGCTGGGCGAAACCTTCTGGGCCGAGGCCTTCGGCATGGTGACCGACCGTTTCGGTACGCCCTGGGGGATCAACGGGGGACCGAAGGCGATGTCGTAGGCCCTGAAGGTCTGGCTGCGGACCCTCAGCGCTGGCGCAGCGTGCGGCTGAGCATGATCACCGGCACCAGCCCCACCAGCACCAGCGTGAGCGCGGGCAGCGCCGCCTCGCCCAGGCGCTCGTCGCGCGCCAGCTGGTAGGTCACCACCGCGAGGGTGTCGCTGTTGAAGGGCCGCAGCACCAGGGTGGCGGGCAGCTCCTTCATGACATCGACGAACACCAGCAGCGCGGCCGCGGCGGTGGAGCGCCTGAGCAGCGGCCAGTGCACCCGGGCGGCAAGGCCGGCGCCGGTGGTGCCGAGCATGCGCGCCGAATCGTCCAGGCTGGCGGGCACGCGCGCGTAACCGCTTTGCACCGACTGCAAGGCCACCGCGGTGAAGCGCACCATGTAGGCCCAGACGATGCCCAGCGCCGTGGCCGTGATCCAGTAGCCCACGCTCGACTCCGGCCGCACCGCCTGCACCCAGCCGACCGGCAGCAACAGGCCCACCACGATCACCGCCCCCGGCACGGCGTAGCCCAGGCTGGCGAGCTGCACCACGCCGCGCGTGACCATGCTGGGCCGGGTGCGCAGCGCAAACGCCAGCACCAGCGCCAGCGCGGTGGCCAGCAGCGCACTCAGGCCCGCCAGCCACACGCTGTTGCGCGACCACTGCACGAACATCGTCCAGGGCAGGTCTTCCCAGCCGCCAATCAGCGGCCGCAGCATGAAGAGCACCGGCAACACAAAACC
Organism: Hydrogenophaga sp. L310; assembly: GCF_055703065.1. NCBI lineage: Bacteria > Pseudomonadati > Pseudomonadota > Betaproteobacteria > Burkholderiales > Comamonadaceae > Hydrogenophaga > Hydrogenophaga sp. L310. The sequence goes on along the minus strand of NZ_JBVPZA010000003.1, from coordinate 219,545 downwards.
GAACAGGACCGGCAAACCACACACCAGCACCGCCAGCACCGACCGCCCACCGGCCAGGCGCACCGGCTGCGCCTCGGCACTGCCCGCGCGCTGGCCGCGCTGGGAGGAAAACCGCATGCGCCGCTGGGCCCGGTGCTCCAGCCAAAGCAACAGCGCCACGATGGCCAGCAGCATGGTCGCCAGCTGTGCGGCCGCCAGCGGCATGTCCATGGACAGCCAGGCCTTGTAGATGCCGGCGGTGAAGGTCTGGATGCCGAAGTAGCTGGCGACGCCAAAATCGGCCAGCGTCTCCATGAGCGCCAGCGCCACACCCGCGGCCACCGCCGGGCGCGCCAGCGGCAGCGCCACCTCGCGGATGCGGCGCGACAGCGGCGCACCCAGCAGGCGCGCCGCCTCCATCAGCTGCGAGGCGCGTTCGGAAAGCGCGGTGCGGGCCAGCAGGTAGACGTAGGGGTAGAGCGAGAAGGTGAAGACCCAGACCGCGCCCGGCGTGTTGCGGATCTCCGGGAACACCCGCCCCCGCAGACCGAAGGCCTCGCGCAAGCCCACCTGCAGCGGCCCGCTGAACTGGAGGAAATCGGTGTAGGCGTAGGCCACCACGTAGGCCGGCATGGCCAGCGGCAGCAGCAACGCCCACTCGAACACGCGCCGGCCGGGGAAATCGAACAGCGTCACCGCGCTGGCCGTGCCCATGCCCACCAGCGCCACGCCCAGGGCCACGCAGAGACACAGCAGCACGGTGGTGAGCGCGTAGTCCGGCAGCACCGTCTGCGCCATCTGGTGCAGCACGTCGCGCGCCGCGGCGTCGAACTGCAACCACGAAGCCCCCAGCGACAGCACCGGCAGCGTCAGCAGCAGGGCCAGCAGGAGCAAGAGGGCAAAGGCCATCCAACGCGGCATGGGCAGTCAGGTCAGGAAGGGGACGGGGAGTAAGGGGTGTGAACGGTGCCCATCATGGCACGGGCGTTGCAGACCCCGCCGGACAGGTCATTTGACCCGCATCAACACAAATGAGAATTGTAGTCATCTACAATTTGAACCTGTCCGCAGGCTGTTTGAGGCCGCGGCCCCGAACAGCCCACCGCCAGGATCAGCCATGTTCCTCAACGTCTCCCAGCTCAGTGTGCGCTATGCCGGCCAACAGCCGGCCGCGGTGGACGGTGTGTCGTTCGGCCTTCGCGCCGGCGACATCGGTGTGCTGATCGGCCCTTCCGGCTGTGGCAAGACCACGCTGCTGCGCGCCGTGGCGGGGCTGGAGCGGGCCAGCAGCGGCAGCATCACCCTGCAGGGCGAAACGGTGAGCGACGGGCAACACCACATGCCGGCCGAACAGCGGCGCATCGGCATGGTGTTCCAGGACTACGCGCTCTTCCCCCACCTGGACATCGCGCGCAACGTCGGCTTTGGCATCGCCAAGCTTTCCCGCAACGAACGCGAAAAGCGCGTGACCGAGGTGCTCAAGCTCGTGGGCCTCGACGGCATGCAGGACCGCCATCCGCACGAACTCTCCGGTGGCCAGCAGCAGCGCGTGGCCCTGGCGCGTGCGCTGGCGCCGCGCCCGCGCCTGCTGCTGCTCGACGAGCCGTTTTCCAACCTCGACGTGGACCTGCGCGAGCGCCTGGCGCACGAGGTGCGCGCCATCCTCAAGGCGGCGGGCGCCACGGCGCTCTTCGTCACCCACGACCAGCTCGAAGCCTTTGCCATCGGCGACGTGATCGGCGTCATGCACCAGGGCCACCTGCACCAGTGGGACGACGCCTACGCGCTCTACCACCGGCCGGCGACGCGGTTCGTGGCCGAGTTCATCGGCCACGGCGTGTTCGCGCCGGCGCAGATCCGGCTGGTGGGCAACGAGGTTTCGGTGCAGACCCCGCTGGGCGCGCTGCATGATGTGGAAGAGTGCCCGCTGCCCAGCGCCTACGAGTCGGGCCTGTGCGACGTGCTGCTGCGCGCGGACGACATCGTGCACGACGACCTGGCGCCCGCCAAGGCGCAGATCGTCCGCAAGGCTTTTCGCGGCTCCGAGTTCCTCTACACGCTGCGACTGGCCAGCGGCGAGACGCTGATGACGCACGTGCCCTCGCACCACAACCACGCCGTGGGCGAGTGGATCGGCATCCGCGCCCAGGTGGACCACGTGGTCACGTTCGCGCGCGGTGCCTCGGCGACTTCGCCGCCCGCGCCAGGCGCCCGGAAGCCACCCGTCGACGCCCCGCTGTGAACAGGTCCTAAAGAACCACCCAGGCTTCCATGCCACCGCCGGCCCGCTCGCCGAGCGACACGCGCCAGCCGTTCGCCTGCGCCAGTTCGCGCACGATGGCCAGGCCCAGTCCGCTGCCACCGGTCTTGGGGCTGCGCGAGGGCTCCAGGCGCTGGAACGGCTGGAACATGGCTTCCACCTGATCGGCCGGAATGCCGGGCCCACGGTCGAGCACGCCGACGCGGCAATGCGCACCGTCCTGCTCGCACACCAGTTCCACCGGGCCCGAAGGGGCGTAGCGCAAGGCGTTCTGCAGCAGGTTGCCCAGCGCACGGCGCAGTGCGATGGCAGGCACCGGGCGCACACAGGGTTCGCAACGCACCTGCACCGGGCTGGCCGCGGTCGCGTGTTCGGCGGCCAGCTCTTGCAGCAGGGCCGCCATGTCCACCGGTGTGGCGGGTTCGTGTTCCAGCCCGCGCGCCAGGTCCAGCACGTTGCCGATCAGCTGGTTCATCAGCTCCATGTCGCGCTCCAGCCGGTCCAGCAGCGTGGGGCTGGGCTGCGTCCTGAGCATCTCCAGTGCCAGCCGCATGCGCGCCAGCGGCGTGCGCAGGTCGTGCGACACACCGGCCAGCAGCGTGGTGCGCGCCGACAGCAGCTCGCGCACCTGCACCGCCATGGTGTTGAAGCGCCGGCTCAGCGCCACGATCTCGCGCGGGCCGGTCTCGGGCAACAGGTCGGGCGCCACGCCCTGCCCCAGCTGGGCGCTGGCCTGTTCCAGCCGCGCGAGCGGCGCCACCACCCGGCGCGCCAGCAGCAGCGCCAGCCCCACCGCCACCGCCAGCCCGGCGGCCAGACCGATGAGCAACACGGCCAGTGGCCGGCTGTTGATGCGCGCGCTGGACAGCCCCACCGCCAGCGTGCCGCCACCCGCGGGCACACGCGCCCAGTACCAGTCGAGACCGGCGTCGTCGGTGGCGCGGATCAGGTGCCGGTCCAGCCCGACGCGCCCGGCCAGGGCCGCTTCCAGCAGGTAGAAAAAGGGCGGGTGCCATTCGTCCACGCTGGCGCCGTCCACCGCGGGCCGGATCAGCAGCGACTGCCGCAAACGCAGTTCGGTTTCAAACGCCGGGCGCGTGGCCGGGGGCAGCTCGGCCCAGGTCTGGGCCGACAGCACCATCAGGCCCGCCAGGTCGTCGGCCGAGCGGCGCGCCATGGGCAGCATCACCAGCCAGACAAAGGCCAGCACCACCAGCAGTTCGATGCCGATGAAGGCCAGGGCCAGCAACACCGTGTTCTGACTCACCAGACCCACGGGCCGTTTCACGCCAGATCTCCTTGCGGATTGAACAGATAACCTTCGCCGCGCACCGTGCGGATGAACTGCGGTGCCGCCGGATCGGCTTCGATCTTGCGGCGCAGACGGGTCACACGGCTGTCCACGCTGCGGTCGAAGGGGTCGCGGTCGTAGCCCTTGAGCATGTCCACCAGCACATCGCGCGACAGCACGCGGCCGGGGTGGCTGACAAAGGCGGCGAGCAGCGCGTATTCCGCACTGGTCAGGGCCACCTCGTGGCCATCGCGCAGCAGGCGGTGGCCCGCCGTGTCGAGCTGGTAGGGGCCAAAAGCCGGCCGCTGCGCCCCGGCGGGTGCGCCCGTCTGCGCGTCGGGCGGACGCTCGGCCACCACCGGGGACGGAGCGTGCGCGCGCCGCAGCACCGCCCGCAGACGCGCCAGCAATTCGCGTGGACCAAACGGCTTGGGCAGGTAGTCGTCGGCGCCCACCTCGAGGCCGATCACGCGGTCCATCTCTTCGCCGCGCGCCGAGAGCATGAGCACCGGCATGTCCCACTGCGCCTTGATGCCGCGCGTGAGCGACAGGCCGTCTTCACCCGGCAGCATCAGGTCCATCACGATGGCATCGGGCAGCTCCCTGGCCAGGGCTTCGCGCATCGCCGCGCCATCGCCCACGGTCCGCACCACAAAGCCGTTGGCCGACAGGTAGTCCGACAAGAGGCAACACAGATCGGGGTCGTCGTCCACCACGAGCACGCGCAGCGCAGAAGGAATAGGCGCATTCATGCGCTGGAGTGTAGGCCGGCCACCGCGCGCCAGGGCCCGCGATGCCGCCTCCTGACACCGGCTGACACACACCGGCACCACACGCCACACGCCGGGCCCGAACCGGCATGTGCTGGCGACAGAGCGGGCCCAGGATTCAGCCATCGGCTCCGGCATTCGATGCCGGGCGTCGTCGGCCCAGCCGCTGTCCAGGTTGCAGCGGCCCGGTCCCACACCCCCCAACCTGGTTGCAAAGGAACACCATGACCCCCGCCTCCAAGCTCCTCACCGCCCTGCTGGCCGCCCTCACGCTGACCGCCGGCTCCGCCATGGCCGCCGACCCGGTACCGGCCACTGGCCGCCAGTTCATGACCGAGCAGGAACAGGCACAGATGCGCACCCGAATGCGCAACGCCACCACCGAGGAAGAGCGCGCACGCATCCGGGCCGAAGAACATGCGCTGATCCGCGAACGCGCCGCGGCCCAGGGCATCACCTTGCCTGAAACCCCGCCAGCACAAGGTCAGGGCTTGGGACTGGGTCAAGGCACCGGCCAAGGTATGGGTCAAGGTCAAGGCCCCGGCCCTGGCGCCAGCGGCGCAGGTGCCGGAACAGGGCCTGGCGCCGCGGGGGGCATGGGCCAGGGCCAAGGCCGGATGAACAAGCGCTGATCCACCTCATCCACCACCGACCATGACGCTCTCCCGATGGACATCCGGTCTGGGGATCTGCGCGCTGCTGTGCCTGCAGGCGCAGTCCGCCCTGGCCGCGGAACCTGAACGCCCGCCGGTTCTGCCGCATGAAACCCCGGTGCCTGCGTTGCTCAACAGCGACGAAGTCCCGCCGGGCAGGGTCTTGCCCTACGGGGCGGGCTACGAACAACGCCTGCGCGCCGCGGGATCGCAGAACGGCGCGACCAACCACGCGGCCGGCGGCGCTTCACAGGGCTCGGGTGCTTCGCGCGGTGGTTCGGGTAGCGGATCGGGTGGCTCGGGTAGCGGATCCGGCAACGGCTCGGGTGGCTCGGGTGGTCGCGGCAACGGCGGCGGACGCGGCCGATGACGTGGACGAGCGCGGCGCTCCCACATCCGTCCATGCCGCCAACCCGTCAACGTGAACGGAGCTGCGCAGCAGCGTCTACCGGTGGCGTGGTTTCCGGTACGTACACCATGCTGCCGTCCTTCATGCGGTAAGCCACTCCCGCCTTCATGCCCTGGCCTTCGCCAATCTGCCCGGACGACTGGTATTGCTTGAGTTCGTTGCCCTGCTTGACCAGCATTTCCATGTTGGGCTTGCCGGCGTTCTTGATGACCAACACGTCCTGGGTAGCGAACGGATTCAGCGGGTTCTCCACCACGGCCATCAGCAGCACGGCGATCACCACCAGAAACACGTCGATGATGTTGACCACCGACAGGATGGGATCGTCCTCGTCCGAGTCACCCAGGATGTCGAGCTTCATGCGTCGGGCATCAGACATGGGCCACGTCCCCCGCAACGGTGGCGCCGCTGTCGGGCAGGGCCAGCAGCAAGGCATTGAGCTCTTCCATCAGCCAGCGCCGGCGCACGGTCTGCACCACGAAGGTGATGGCCGCCGCCAGCAGCGCCACGATCACCGCGGCAAAGGCCACCACCAGGTTTTCCGCCATGCCCTTCGTGTTGCCCGCGGCCACCGCCACCAGCGCCGGCCCCATGGGAATCATGGTGGCCACCAGCCCCAGCATGGGGGCCACGCGGCTGACGATGCGCTGCACCTCCAGCTGTTTCAACACATGCAGCTCCAGCCCATCCTCACCCAGGTGGGCGTGGCGCTGCCAGTAGCGGTGCAGTGGCCGCAGCCCGTGGGGCCGGCGCGTGCGTGCCAGCAGGTCGATGCTCACCTGCCCCAGGCTGAACAGCGCATACACGAACATCAGACACAACAGCACCAGCACGGGCGTCAGGAAGAACTTCGAAATCTCGTACAGGAAACTCTCAATGGCATTCATGGTTGGGCTTTCAGTGAAACAGGGGGTGTGAAGCGGGCGTTGCGGCGGGCGCGCCAGGTCTGGAACAGCATCCCGGAGACCACGATGGCCGCGGCCATCCAGCCATAGATCCAGATGAGTTGCTGGACCGGGGTGTCGTGCCGCACTTCGCGCAGCTCCTGCCCACGCACGGTGGGTGGCTCGGGCGCCGGCAGGGGTTTCTGGGACACATCGGGTGGCCGGGCGGCGGCGGGCCTGGGCGCGGCGGGCTTGCCGGGTGCACCCGATGCCGCCTGGCTGGCCAGCCCAAAGCCCTGCGCCAGCGCCTTCACGTAGGCCTTGAACGTGTCGTTGGCGGTGAACACGTCGTGCCGGGCCGCCACCTCCTGGTAGACCTGCACCAGCTCGCGCTTCGTCTGTTCGTCGGCCTTCCAGTAGTCCTTGCGGATGGCTTCCAGCATGCGCTCGGCCACCTGGGCCAGCGCCGTGGGGTTGGATTTTTCGAACCACTCGCGCATGCCCAGCTGGTAGCGGTCCTTGACGTAGGTCTCGTGAAATGCCTGCCACTGGTCGTCGCGCACCACGTTGCGGTCCATCACCTGCCAGCCCCAGAAGTTGTTCACCGTGTTGAGCATCTGCAGCGTGCCCGCGTAGCCTTCTTTCTGCATTTCCTTCATCCAGTTGGGATGCTGGTAGATCGAACGCAGCTCGGTGGCCATGAACCGCTCAGCCGTCTCCAGCTTGGCCTTGTTCGGGTCGCGCATGTTGGAGATGTAGAGCTGCGGGTTCTTGCCGTCCAGGAACTTCACCGCCTTGGAGATGCCGCCCAGGTACTCGAACGGATGGTCGGTGTCCAGCAGGCCACGCAGGTTGCTGGAGCGCGAGAACACGGCCGCGTGGGTGCCACGCAGGTGTTCGGCGTAGGCGTTGATCTCCTGGCCCTTGCCGTCGGTGAGCTTGCGGCTCCAGTTCGCGGTGTTGGGCCCGTAGGCCCAGGACATGCGCGACAGGTAGAGCCGTTCCAGCTTGCCATCGCCCTCGTCCCAGGTGTCGGACGCCAGCGAGGCGTCGGTGAGCTTGGTGCTGTAGTCGCCGCTTTCATTGCCGAAGATGCGCGTCAGCGCGAACTCGCGGGCTTCCTCGGGCTTCACCCCCTGGGCCAGCAGCGCGGCCAGGATGCGCTCGGTGTTGGCCTTGATGAAGTTCTGCTGACCGTCTTCCTTCAAGGCCGCCAGCATCACCACGGCTTCGTTGAAGCGCTCCATCACGTTCGGGAACTGGTCGCGGTACAGGCCGGTGAGCGAGATCACCGCGTCGATGCGGGGGCGCCCGAGTTCCGCCAACGCAATCACCTCCATGCCCACCACGCGCCCGCCTTCGTCCCACTGGGGCTTGACGCCCATGGCGTAGAGAATCTGCGCTTCCAGCATGCCCAGATGGCGCATGGTCTCGGTGCTCCACATGGAGAAGGCCAGCTTCTCGGGGAACTTGCCGTGCGTGGCCTGGTAGCTGGTGATGAGCTGCTGCACCGCCTGGCGCCCCGCCTCGTAGGCGGCACGCGTGGGCACACGCCCGGGGTCGAAGCCATACATGTTGCGCCCGGTGTGCAGCGCGTCCGGGTTGCGGATCGGGTCGCCCCCGTAGGACGGATCGATCCAGCGGGCCGACAGTCCCTGACTCACGCCCTCGATCTCCCAGGCCGCCCGCAAGTCCACCAGAAACTTGCGCCCGCGCAGTGCCAGCGCGCGCAGCCGGGTGTCGGTGAGCTCGTCCGCCGGTCGGTCGGAGAACACGTGGTCCTCCACGAAGCGGTAGGGCCGGGTCTGCTGCAGCGCCTTGTAATCCCCCTTGAACGCGGCCTTCGCGTTTTTCACGCCGGTCTGTTCGTACAAGGGCTGGCCCAGCATCTGCATCACGTTGCTGATGAGGTGGGCACGCTCGGCGTCCTGGCCCAGGGTGTGCAGCCCCAGCGGCTGCATGGCCGAACCCAGGTCTTCCAGATAGTCCTCGATGTCGCGCAGGAACTTGTCGAAATGGCGCTCCAGGTCGGCCACCTGCCAGGCCATGTCCTTGTGCATGTTCATCTTCACCGCCTGCTCGATGATGAGCTTGCGGTTGTTGTCCTTCACCAGCCCGCTGTCCAGCGACTGGTACTCGCGGATCAGGTCGTTGATCTTCACGAAGTCGTCGGACAGACCGGCCGGCGCGAACGCGGGCGTCTGGTGGCTCACGATCACACCGCGCCCCCGGCGCTTGACGTGGATGGCCTCGGCGATGTTGTCCACGATGTACGGGTACACGATGGGCGTGTTGCCCACCAGGATGTTCGGGTCGTCAAACGCCCACAGGCCGCGCTCCTTGCCCGGCGTCCACTCCTGCGTGCCGTGCGTGCCGAAGTGCACGATGGCGCTGGCCTTGAACTGCTCGCGTGCCCACAGGTAGGTGGCCATATAGAAGTGGTTCAGCGGCACTTTGGTGTCATGGAACAGCTTCTTCTCGTCGTGCTGCCCGGCGGCGCTCTCGCTGCGCATGGGCTGCGGCAGCACCACGAGCTTGCCCAGCTTCATGCGCGGGATCACGAAGCCTGTCACACCGTTCTTCCTGGCGATCCAGACACTCTGGTCGGCCGTGCCCCAGAACCGGTTCACGGCCTGGCGCACCTCGGGCGGCAGCGTGGCAAACCAGCGCTGGTAGTCGGCCAGTGGCAAAAAGTCCCAGTGCGCCGTCTTCATGAGTTCGGGCAGCGTGCCAGGGCGGTAACCCGGGCGCAGCATCTGGCCCACGGCGGCGATGATGTCTTTCTCGGTGGTGCTGTCAAAGGCATAACCCTCGGCCTTGAGCTGCGCCACCAGGTGCTCGATGGAACGCGGCACGTTCAGGTTGGAGGCGCCCTGGTTCTTTTCCCCCGGCGGGTGGTTCCAGAAAAACAGCGCCACCTGCTTGTCGGCGTTGGCCGTGGTCTGCAAGCGCGCCAGGTTCACGGCCTTGCCCACCAGCATGTGCATCTGTTCGGGCATGGGCACCAGCTCGCCACCTTCGTTGGCGGTGAGCACCACCGGGTCCTGAAGGCCGATGTACTCGGCGTTCGTCAGCGTGAACGGCAGGTAGAAGCTGTTCACGCCCACCGTGTCCTTGTGGTACTCGGCACGTGTGCCGCTGCGGTAGGACAGCACGTTGATGACCGGCACCCCCATGGCCTTGTGCCAGGCCTTGCGCGCCTCGGGGTCCACGCCCAGGAAGGTGTTGACCAGCAGCACCTGCGGCAAGACCCTGCCCTCGTGGGTGATGAGCGGTTCGTTCACGGCCACGGCGGCGATGTCCCTGGGGTTGGGAAAGCCATCGCCCTGCTCGGCCGCCGCGGGCGCCCCGCTGGCCCCTGCCGCTGCCGGGCGCCCGCCGCCACCGCCACGCGGCGGACGGCCGGCGGCCTCGGACTGCCCCGTGGCCGCAGCCTCGCGCCATGCGCGGGCCACGCGCGAGCTGCGGTAGAACATCAATGGCAGGGCGCCCGCCTGCTCGATGGCCTGCACGGTCTCGTCCAGCATGCGCTGCTGGCCGTCGGAGATGTAGCTGGAGGACATCTCGATGCCGATCACCGGCAGGCCCTGCCATGGACGCCCCGCCCTGGCCTCCCACCACGCCAGGTACTGCGGCAGTTGCTCGAACACCAGCCCGTCGTGGCCGGGGTGGTAGATGCCGCCATTGGGCAGCGCCAGCGGTGGCGCGATGGCGCTCAGGTCGCCGCCCTGGAGGATGGCTCGCAGGTACTGGAAGAGTCGCTCGTGGTTGATCCGGGTGCCGCCCACGTAGTAGTCGAACACGCGCTGCGCCTGTTCCTTGTCCATGTGGATGGCACGCAGGCGCACCGGCGGACTCATGACGTTGATGCTGGCGGTGGGCAGGCTCAGCTCGCGCAGCCGCTGGCCGGCCACGCGCTCGATCTGCGCCTGATCGTCGCTGCGCGGCGCGTCGATCAGCACGAAGCGCGCGCCGTCAAGCACACGCCGCGCACCGGCCTCGCCCTCGGCGTCTACCTGCGTCCACGCGAGCTCGATGCCCTGTTCCCTGGCCACCGCTTCCATGAGCTTGAATTTGCGTTCCAGCACGAACTGGGTGGAGAGGATGGCCACCTTGTCCGCGGCCTGCGCCCAGGGCCCCACCAGCGCCAGCAGGGCGCACAAGAAGAGACGTTTCATCTCAGGATTCCTTGAATTCGTAAGCAATGGGAATGCGCAGCTGCGCCACGCGGCCGGGCTGGTGCGTGGCGCGGACCAGGTCCGCGGCCTGGCGCACCAGTTGCAGCGCGGCCTCATCCAGCGCCTTGAAGCCCGAGCCACTGGCCACGAAACAATCCAGCAACTCGCCCTGAGCGGAAAAATGCGCCTCCACCGTCACCAGGCCCTCCTGGCCCATGCGCCGCGCCACCAGCGGGTATTGCTTGTGCTTGAGCAGGGCGGCTTCCAGCAAACCTTCCCAGCGCGCCTGCTGCGCGGCCAGCGGGTTGGCGCTGGGCGGTGCTGGCACCACCACCGCCGGTGTGGCGGCGCGAGGGGCCTCGGTGGGCACCGTCGCCACCGGCGCGGACGGGACCACGGTATCGGCGGTGTTTGCCACGGCATCGGGGTAGGGCTGGATGGCGGGCGTGATCGGTGGCGCGGGCGGCTGGGGCGCCGGTTGGGCACGGGCTGGGGGTCGTGGTTTGACCTCGGGCGGTTTGGGGGTCGGCGGTGGCGGTTGCACGGCCGGCTCGGGCGGTTGCTCCGCCGCCCACTGGATGGCCATGTCGAGCCGGGTGGACGGCGAGACCGGTGCCGGGCTGTGGGCCATACCCCAGGCGAGGGCCGCCACCAGCGCGCCATGCAGCACGACCGAGCGGCCCCAGTCGCGCCAATGCAGGCGGTGCGAAACGGTGGCGTTCATGAGCGCTTGACCTCCAGGCTGACCTGCTTGAAACCCAGCGACTTGACCCTGTCCACCAGCTCCACAAAGCTGCTCAGCACCAGGCGCCCGTCGGCGCGCACCACCACCGGCGTGCTGCGGGGCTGCGGGGCGAGTGCCGCCGCCAGGTCGCTCACCGGCTGGTCGTTCAGGTACAGGGTCTGGTGTTGCGTGTAGGTCAGCACCAGTGGCGCGGTGGGTGATGCAGCCGCAGACCTGGCGACCGCCAGGTCCACGGGTATGCGCCCGTTCACCACGAAGGTGGCCGTGGTGAGCACGATGGTGAGCAGCACCAGCATCACGTCCACCAGGGGCACGACGTTGATTTCGTCGATCTCGTCCATGGCGCCGTCAGCCCCCGTGGGCCTCGTCGAAGTCCGTCAGGCGCTCCCGCACGCGGCGGCGCAAGGCGTTGTTCAGCGCCACACAGGGGATCGCGACCACGATGCCCGCGGCCGTGGCCTTGAGCGCCAGGGCCAGCCCGGTCATGATGGATTTCACGTCCATCTCGCCCGTGGCGCCCAGGGTCTGGAAGGTGAGCATGATGCCGAGCACCGTGCCCAGCAGCCCGAGGTAGGGCGCGTTCGAGGCCACGGTCCCGATGACGTTCAGGCGCCGCGTGAGGTCGCTCTCCAGCCGGGCACGACTGGTGTAGCCACGCGCATCGATCCGGCTGAAAAAGCGCTGCCGCTCCAGCGCGATGGCCACGACCGCCACGCTGAGCAACAGCAGGATGCCGAACACGGCGTATTCCACGAGGGGGCGAAGTCCTTGCATGGGGCCTCCTCAGAAACGCAGGGCCATCCCGACGCGCCAGACGCGTCCCGGATCGACAGTGATGGACATGTCCTCGGCGTTGTACCGGCCGTCGTACCGGAAGTTGGTGGCATAGCTCTGCGCGTCGTTGGTGCCGCGGGCGATGGTGTAGTGGCGCTTGTCGAACACGTTGTCGACCCGCACGAAGGCACTCAGCGTGGCCCCGCTGAGCCAGCTGGTCTTGCGTCTGTAGTCGGCCATGAGGTTGAACACCGTGCGACCCGGCCATTTTTCCTGGTTGATCTCGTCGGCCCAGGCAGTGGCGCGGTGGTCGAGTTCGGCCGACAGCTTCCAGGCCGGGTCCGGCTTCCACGACGTGCGCAGGTTGACGGCATGGGGCGGCACGCGGGGCACCTTGTTGCCGGTGTTGTTGTAGGGCACGAGCTGGTAGCAGTTGTTCCAGTTGGGACTGGGGCCCATGCAAGCGCCGGTGCCGACCAGCGTGCCGCGCGGATTGCCCTGTGCCAGCAGGAACTGGTCGTACCGGGTGAAGGTCGAGTCCAGGTAGGTGTAGGCCAGGTCCCAGCTCCAGGCCGGCGAGATCGAGGACTGCAGCGCCAGCTCCAAGCCACGCGAGCGCGCGCCGCCGATGTTTTCGTAGCGCGCGATATGGGCCGCGTTGCCGTTCGAATACTGGCCGTTGGTGTCCAGGATGAAGTCCTTGCGGTCGATCTGGAACACCGCGGTCTGCAGGCTGGCCTCACGGTCCATCAGCGTGAAGGTCTTGCGCATGCCGACCTCGAAGTTGATGGCCTGCTCCGTCTTCAGGTCGGGGTTGTTGGCCACGCTGCCCGAAGGGCTCTGGCTGCCGCGGTAGAGCTGGTCCACCGTGGGAGCGCGAAAGCCGGTGGAGATGTTGCCGAACAGCACGGTGTTGGCCAGACCGCTCCAGCTCAGGCCCAGCCGCGCGCTGTTGGCATCGAAGCTCTTGCGTTCGGCGATGCTCGAGTTGCCGTTGCCAGACACCGGTTTGGCGTCGTAGTCGAGCTCGATGCGGTCGTGGCGCAGGTTGCCGGTCAGCGTCCAGTCCGTGGCCAGACGCCACTGGCCTTCGCCGTAGAGCGCCTGCACGTTTTCGCCGGTGCGGTCGTCGGTGAACACGGTGCCCGCCGCCGTGGGCCTTTCCATGGGACTCGGGCTGTTCCTGTAGCCGACCATGGCATGGGTCTTGTTCAGGTACTCGTTGCGTTTGAACTCCACGCCGCCCATCCAGGCCATCGGGCCCGTGGTGGTGCGCAACTCGCTTTTCACGCCGCGCTGGGTCTGGTGGTAGTCGTTGAACGTGGTGTAGGCGTCGGGGCTGGAGACGGGGGCACCGGTGGAGCTGAAGCGTTGCGGTGCCGACCAGAACTGGGTGTGATCCCGGTACTGGTAGGCCAGCGCCAGCAGGTTGGTGCGGTCGGACAGGTCGTTGGAATAGGTGAGGTTCACACGCTCCAGGTCCACGTCGAAGTGGCGCGCGTAGTCGCGGCCCAGCGTGCCCTTGGGGTCGAGTGCGGCCTGCGTCACGCCAGTCACGGTGCCGTGCTTGTCGCGAAAGCGGTCCTCTTTTTCCAGGCCCAGGGTCAGGTCGGAGTGGCCATTCAGCAGCCAGCGCAGGTTGCCCGCGAGCGCCTGGGACTTGTAGTTCGACTGGAAGTGGTAGTCGTCGGCCTTGCGCTGGGACAACTGCAGGTGGCCAGACCAGTTGTCGCTCGCGCGGCCGATGCGCGCGAGCTCGCGCTGGTAGCCATAGGCGCCCACATCGGTTTCGACGGACACGCCTTTGTTGGTGGCGCCACGCTTGGTGGTGATGATGACCGCGCCAGCGAGCGCGTCCTCACCGAACAGGTAGGACGCGCCACCCTTGATGACCTTGATGCTCTCGATGTTGTCCAGGTTGATGTTGACCTTGCCGGTGCGTTCGAACACCGGCACGCCGTCGATGACGATGGCCACGCCCGGCTTCTCGCCCATGTACCGCTGGTTCTCCACGCCGCGGAACTTGATCTTCAGGTCGTCCCCACCCTGCGTGTCGATGGTCACGCCCGGAATGGCCTTGAGCACCTGCACCAGGTTGTCGGCATGCTGTGCTTCGATCTCGCGCCCGGACAGGCTCACCGTGCTGGTCGGTTCGCGTGTGCTGTCGCCGAAGCGGTCGTCGATGGTGGAACCGGTCACGGTGGTCTGGCGCAGGGTCTGTGTCGGGGCCGGGCCGGTCTGCGCCCAGGTGCCTGGGGCGGCCAAGGCCGCGACGGCGGCGGCCAGGAGGGTTTTGGGGGTGGTCTTCATCTGGAAACCTGTCGGGTTTTTGGGGGAAGGGTTTGGGTTTTGAGGCTCAGAACTTCAGGTTCACGCCCGCGTACAGCGTGCGGCCCATGCCCGGCACCGCCGTGCCCCACTGCGGGTAGTTGGGCAGCATGGGGTTGCTCATCGTGGTGCCCTGGCCGACGTAGGCGCCGCCCGTGGGCAGGCCGTAGAACTTGTCAAACAGGTTCTCGATGCCGAAGTCCAGCCGCACCGTTTTCCACGAATAGCTGCCGCGCAGGTGGACCAGCCCGTAGCCCGGCGTCCGGATTTCGTTGCGCACCGATGACACGGTGGTCTTGGCCTTCACCGCCACCAGTTCCAGGCTGTTGTCCCAGCCGCCGGTCTTGTGGGTCAGCGCCAGCTTGCCGTTGAGCGGCATCACGTTGTAGAGCCCGTTGCCGGTGTCGAGGTTTTTCCCGTTGGTGACGTTCAGCAGGCCCTTGACGCCCCAGTCGCCCAGCGCGTTGTTGGCCAGTGGCGCGTGCCCGGCCAGGTCCACGCCGAACAGGCGCGCGGTCTGGTTGGTGTAGCGCAGCACGCTGAACTTGTTCCTCACCGGGGTTGCGGCGGCCTGGTTGGTGGCAGCGTCCCACTGCACCGCGTCGATGTAGTCGCTGACGCGCGTGTAGTACGGCGTGGCCTGGAAGCCCCAGGTCTTGTCGGCAGCGTGCCAGTCGAACGTGGCAGACAGCGTGTTGGCCTTCTCGGGTTTCAGGTCGAGGTTGCCGACGTAGCCGTTGCCGTCGCCCACGAAGTTGTTCATCAGTGCCGCCATCTGCCAGGTGGACCAGGGGAAACGTTCGTAGACGTTGGGCGAACGTTCCTTGTGGGCGAAACCGAACTCGATGTCGACCTGCTCGCTGGCGGTGTAACGCGCCAGGGCCGTGCCGTCAACGTTGGTGTCGGTCGAGCGGTGGTCGCGGGCGTTGAAGGCGTTGGCATCGCGGGCCTGGAAGCCCATGCCGGCCGGGTTGTAGCCGACCGCGCTGCCAGCGTTCATCGCCACCCGCTCCACACGCGCTCCGACCAGCGTCATCCACTGCGCGCTCGGTCGCGACTCCCATTCGCTCCAGAGCCCCGTGCGGTCGCGCTCGCCGTCGCGGATGTTCCAGAAGGTGCCGGGGTACATGCCGCCGCCCGAGGGCGTCCACCAGTCGTTGATGCGGTAGCGTTGCAGGTCGATGCCCGCGCGCAAGCGGTCCTGCTCGCTCAGCGGCAGCTCACCCTTGACGCTGAAGCCGGTGGTCTTGCCCTCGGTGAACATGGGCATGCCGGCGGCGCAGCTGGCGCCGATGGGGCTGCAGGGCTTGCCGTTGGCCATCATGGGTCCGCCCGAAGCGGTGCCGTACCAGTAGCGCTTGTCGGCGCCGAAGTCCATGAAGTGGTTCACGGTCTCGTGGTAGGCGCGCGCGTCCAGCGTGCCCCAGTCGAGCTGGCCGGTGTAGCTCAGGTTGATGCTCTTCTGGTCGTTGTCGAGCAGGTCCATGCGCTGGTTCGGGTAGAGCTGGTAGGGCATGTCCTGCACCCCCAGCTTCGCCTCGAACAGGTGCGCGTCCTGCTTGAAGGCCAGGCCCAGGGTGTGGTTGCGCGTCTCGTAGGCGGTGGAGCCCACTTCGTCGCGCGCCAGCGTGTGGCCCGGCCGGCCGGTGAAGTCGTAGGTCTTGAAGTCACCACCGGCGGTGTAGTTGTCGGCCTGGCTGGTGGCGCCGCTGTAGCTGACGTTGAGCTGCTCGGTGGCCAGGGTGGCCGACAGGTTCAGGCCGCGCGCGCTGTTGTTGCTGCGGTAGAAGGCGCCCACCTCGCCGCGGCGGATGGTGGCTTCACCCGGTTGCGCGAATTCGGGCGTGCGCGACTCGGCCAGGATGCTGCCGCCGATGCTGTCGCCGCCAGCACTCACCGGCGAGATGCCAGCGTACACCTTGAGCGAACCGAGCTGCGAGGGGTCGATGTAGGAGAGCGCGGGATTCATGTGGTTCGGGCAGGAAGCGATCAGGTCCATGCCATCGACCTGGATGCGCAACCGGTCGTCGGCCAGACCGTGCATCGAAGGCAGGCTCGACACGCCACCCGCCCCATTGAGGCTCACGCCGGGGGTGTCCTGCAGCAGGCGGGCGGTGTCGCTGGTGGCCGCGCGCTGCGACTGCAGGCTGGCCGGGTCCACGGGGGTGGCGCCGGGCAGCGCGTCCTGGTCGGCACGGACGGTCACGGTCGGCAAGGTGCTGACGGCGGCGTCCTGCGCCAGCGCCTGGCTGCACAGCAGGCTCAGTGCGGGCATGGCCAGCGCCATGGCGCGGTGGAGGTGGGACGGGCGGAGATCGATCATGGAGAGTCCTGGTTGTTGAAGTCAAAAAAAGGAAAGCGAATGGATGCAGCGACGTGGTCAGCGGCGAACATGCCCGGGCGCGGCGGTACCTCGCTGCGGGTAGGCAGCTCCCGCGCAGGGGCGGCGCACAGGCGCACGGCGTCACCGTTCATCCGCATCCGGTGGATCGCCCCGCGTGCTGCGCGCTCGATCCGTACAGCGGAGCGTCAGTGGCCGGGGGGTGTGGTCAGAGGGGCGTCACGCGGCCACGCCGAGCGGTGCAGCGTTGGCCGCCCAGGCCGTGGCCAGGCGCGCGGGTGCTGCGCTCGACCAGTCGCGCACGGCGCGCACCGGTCCGCGCTTGCGGCTGCGCGGGGGCAGCAGTTGCGCCAGGGCGCGGCAGACGGTTTCGGTCTTGGCGTCCACCAGCAGGGCCACCTCGCGCAGCGCGGGCAGGGCCTCGCGCACCGCATCAGCCTGGCCCATCCGGCCGGCTTCATGAACCGCGCGGTCCAGCCCCATCAGGCCCAGCAGATGGGTCAGACGCTGCTGCACGTTGCCGCTGCGCAGTTGGGCCATGTCCTGGCTGCGGTCCAGTTGCTGCAGCAGGGCCTGCTGCAGCAAGGGTTCGGGCGCGGCATCCGGGCGCACCGGCTCCAGCCGGCAACGCGTGAACGCGCTGGCGCTGAGCTGGTAGGGCTGGCCACACAGGGACTCGGCGCCGATCAGGTCGCCCGGCAGGGCCAGTTGCACCGGCTGGCGGATCGGGCCACTGTCGCGGTCCAGGTGCACGACACCTTCGACCACGCGCCACACGGGACCGGATTCACCGGCGAGAAAAATCGACTGGTTGCTGGCGCAGGCCAGCGCCACGGAAGAGACGGTTGAAGTCATGAAAAGCTCCTGAGACATGCCGGTGGAACCCACCGGCCTCTGAACCAGCGACCCCACTCCTTGGGGTCGCGCGACGGGTTCAGCTCAGCAGCGGGGGCCCGCGTGCGCCGGGACTGGGCGCGGCCAGGTCGTGTTGGGTGGCCGCCTGGTGCCGCGGTGTGGCCCAGGTGCCATCGGCCGCTGGCAACACCGGCAGCGCCGGCAGCAGCGGCGCAAAGCGCTCGGCCGCCAGGGTGCAATGGCCGCAGTCGTCCAGCGCGTGCAGCAGGTCGTCGGCGCTGGCCGGATCGGCCGCCACCCCGTCGGCGGTCAACTGGACCCAATGCATGCCCTGCGACGTACAGAGCTCCACCCAGTCGCCCACCACCCGCGTGCTGGCCAGCGCACGCGAGACGGCGGGCGCGAGCACGGCCAGCAGCATCGCGGCCAGCAGGCCGCGCGCGAGGGCACGCATCAGACGGGTGGACATGGTTGGGTCGCCGCAGCCGTTTCAGTCAGCGCAGATGCCGGTCAGCGCAGACCGTCGAGGTAGAGCTGGCTGATCTGAGTGAACTGCTCGGCGCTCATGATCTTGCGCAGGGCCTCCACACAACGCTCGCGGCCCTTGAAGTGCTCGACCTCGGCCTCGGCGATCTGCTTCATCAGCGCTTCGCGATTCGCGGGAGGCTGGTTGTCCAGGATCGCCATGCGCAGTTCGCCGCGCAGCGTCAGGATCTTTTTCTGCAGCGCCACGCGGCCGGGCATGGCCTGCTTGCGGTACTCGTCCAGCGCCTGGATCTGCTCGGCTGTGAGCTTGAGGTCCGCCTCGTGCTTCAGGGTCAGCGGCATCAGCTCGACCACGGGTATGGCGCCGTCGCCGGGCACGGATTTGGCCACGGCCAGCCCGCTGCCCAGCACCAGGGCCAGAGCAAGGGCGGCATGACGAAGGGTGGAAGATGAAAAGTTCATGGAGTCGCTCCCGGAGTGGTCGTAGGGCATGCTCAGTGTTTGTGTTCCATGCCGGGCTTCATGTCGGCGCCCGGCTTCATGGGCATGGGTGCATTGCCGCCTCCCAGCGCGGTCACCGGCGCCTTGACTTCCTGTTTGAAGCGCTGCTTGCTGGCGTCTTCGAACACCAGCGTGAGGGGCACGCTCTCGCCGCCCTTGAGCGGCTGTTTCAGGTCCATCAGCATCACGTGAAAGCCGCCGGGCTTGAGCTCCGTGGTGCGGCCAGCGGCCAGGTCCAGACCCGGGATCTGGCGCATCTTCATGACGTCGTTTTCCATCGCCATTTCGTGGATTTCCACCACGCCGGCCACGGGCGACTCGACCGCCACCAGACGGGCATTGGCCGAGGGCGTGAGGCGCATGAAGGCGCCCGAGGCCTTTTGCGTGGCCACGGTGCCGCGCACCCAGGCGTCTTCGACCTTGACCGTGGTTTGCGCCCAGGCACCGGCGGTGACGGCGAGCAGCGAAGCGATGAGCAGTTTTTTCATGATGACTCCAGTTGAATTGGCGTTGAGAAAAAGGAAAACGTCAGACCGGCTTTTCGGCCAGCAATTGCCGGATGTCGGCGGTGTAGTCGTCGGCGGTCTGTTCGTGGCGCAGCACCACGCGAATGTGGCCTTCACGGTCGAACAGGTAGCTCAGCGCGGTGTGGTCCATGGTGTAGGTGCTGCCGGTGGGCACCTTCTTGTAATAGACCCGGAATTCGTCGGCCACCGCCTTGATCTGCTCGGGGCTGCCGGTGAGCGCCATGAACGAGGGGTCGAACGCGGCCATGTAGTCGCGCAGCAGCTCGGACGTGTCGCGCTCCGGGTCCACGGTGACAAAGATCACCTGCAGCTGTGCGGCGTCGGCGCCGAGCTGCTGCTTGACGGCAGCGGCCCGCGTGAGTGCGGTGGGGCACACGTCCGGGCACTGCACGAAGCCGAAGTACAGCATCACCACCCGACCGCTGTAGTCGGCCAGGGTGCGCGACTGGCCGTTGAAATCGGTCAGTGTGAATCCCCGGCCATAGGGCGCGCCGCTGATGTCGATGCCTTTGAAGGCGGCGGCAGGCGGTTTGCTCAGCGGCTGGTCACAGCCGGCCAGCAGGCCGCCAAGCGCGGCCGCACCCAGCCAGGTGTTGACGCGGCGGCGGGACATCCGCTGCAGCGCCGGAGAAGCAATTCGGACAATGTGAGGCATGTGGCCTCCTGAACGTCATGGAACACACGCAGCACCCGTCAAGGTGCGCAGCCGTGGTGAAGTCAGGAAGCGAGCGGGGGGCCGCGGGCCTGGGGCGTGGCCCAGACTGCGGAAGGCTCTGAGGCGCGAGAAAAAGCCGGCACCGGATCGGCCGGGGCATCCAAAAAGCCCGCAACGTGGGCCACGGGTGGCAGGCCGGCAGCCCCGCCGTGCAGGTTGCACCAGGGGCAATGCTGGGACGCGTCGGACATGGGTTCGTCCATGCCCGCATCGACCGCCCCGGACCCGTCGGCCTTGACCCAGAGCATGCCGCTGGCGCTGCAGACCTCGACCCAATCGGCGCGGTCCGAAGAGGCCACCATGGCCTGGGCCACGGCCGGCGCCAGCGCACCAAACACCATGACCAGCATGGCGAGCCATGAGGTCAGTCGGCGGTGGGCGCGTACGAAATGCATGCCGAGAGTCTATCAGCGACGGGTCAAATGCGCGACCCTGCGGTGTCCGGGTCGCCGATACGATGGGCGCTCGACAAGACCACAACGGAGACTTTCATGCTCACACTCTGCGGCTTCGCGGCCAGCAACTACTACAACAAAGTCAAGCTCGCCCTGCTCGAAAAAGGCGTGCCTTTTGAGGAAGAACTGGCCTGGGTGGGCGAGACCGACCAGGCCGCCAGCCCGCTGGGCAAGGTGCCCTATCTGAAGACCGACGAGGGCACGCTCTGCGAGTCCACCGTGATGCTCGAATACATCGAGGCCAAGTACCCGCAGCAACCGCTGCTGCCCGCCGATCCGTTTGCCGCGGCCAAGGTCCGCGAACTGCTGCGCTACCTGGAACTGCACCTGGAGCTGGTCGCGCGCAACCTCTACCCCGAGGCCTTCTTCGGCGGCAAGATCAGCGACGCGGCCAAGGAAAAAACCGGTCAGCAGCTGGAGAAGAACATCGCGGCCTTCGCCAAGCTGGCGAAGTTTTCACCGTTCATCGCAGGTGACAGCTTCACCCTGGCCGATGTGGCTGCTGCCGTGCACCTGCCCCTGGTGAGTGGCGCGACCCGGATCATCTATGGCCGCGACTACCTGGCCGACCTGCCCGTGCGCGACTACCTCAAGCGCCTGGGCGAACGGCCCGCCGTGCAGAAGGTCAATGCCGACCGCAAGACCAACACCGAACTGATGATGCAGCGCGTGAAGGGCTGAACGGAAACACCCCCGCAGCGCTCCGCGCTACCCCCTCAAGGGGGCGGCACTGGCCGTCCGGCAAAGCCGGCCCGGCGGTGCCCTGGGCTGCACCCTTTCATGCGTCGGGGTGGAGCTCCGGAGCCATGAAAACAGAGCACTTCAGTGGTTCGGCGGCGCCAGCCCCAGCATCTGCGCCACCTCGGTGCGCACGTCCTGCGCCCAGGCCCTCCGGTCGCGCCCCTGAAAGAACTGGGGTTCGCCGTAGTGCACCACGGCCTGCAGATCCTGGACGCGCAGCGTGCTCCAGATCGAGGCGACCAGCGTGGTGTCACCAATGAACAGCGGGGCGTCGCTGCGCTCGCCGCTGGCGCCATCCGCATAGGCCATGGCGACCGGCAGCACCGGCGCATTGGCCGAAATGGCCGCCTGGAACAGGTTGGCGTGGAACGGCAGCAACGAACGGCCATCGCCCGTGGTGCCTTCGGGAAACACGGCGATGCTGTCGTGGGCGCGCAGGCGTTCGGCCATCTGGTGCACCACCCGCATGGCATCGCGCCGGCTCTCGCGCTCGATGTAGAGCGTGCCCGCGCCGGTGATGAGTGCGCCCAGCACAGGCCAGTGTTTCACGTCGGCCTTGGAGACGAAGCGCGCCGGCTGCGCGGCGTTCATGACCACGATGTCGAGCCAGGAAATGTGGTTGGCCACCAGCAGCACCGGCCCGTTCGCGGGCGGCGTGCCACGCACCACCAGCTCCACGCCCATGATGCGCAACATCTGGCGCGACCATTCGCGCACCATCAGCGCACACTGGTCGGGCGTGAGCTGCCCGAACTCGCTGCGGATGATCCACAGGCCGCGCAGCACATGGCCGAGGGCGCGAACGGCCCGCCACAGCGCTGCCAGGCGCGACCCGCGTTCGCTCACACCGGTGCCGCGGCCGGGCTCCGCTCGTGCGCGACATAGCCGGCCACCAGCGTGGCGCGCACACGCACCGGCATTTGATGGCCGCCAAACGGCGTGTGTTTGCCCTGGCTGCGCAACGCCTCCGGCTCCACACGCCAGCTGGCGTTGGGATCGAAGATGCACAGATCGGCCTGCCCCCCCACGGTCAGCTGGCCCACGCTGTGCTGCAGCGTGCCCAGGCTGTTGCCCAGCACCGCCTGCGGACCGATGGTCAGCACGGTGAGGGCCTGCATCAGGCCCAGGCCATCCTGTTGCGCCCATTTGCAGGCCAGGCCGAGCAGCAATTCGACGGCGGTGGCGCCGGGTTCGGCTTCGGCGAAGGGCAACACCTTGGCGTCGGCGTCCACCGGGTTGTGGTCGGACACCAGCGCATCGATGCTGCCATCGGCCAGGCCCGCACGCAGGGCATCGCGGTCGCGCTGCTGGCGCACCGGTGGCTGCAGGCGCAGGCGGCTGTCGTAATAACCGATGTCCACATCGGTCAGGTGCAGGTTGTGCACGCTCACGTCGCAGCTCACGGGCAGGCCTTCGGCCTTGGCCTGGCGCACCAGCGCCAGCCCGGCGGCGCTGCTGATGCGGCACAGGTGCACGCGGGCTTCGCTGCCCTTGCCATGCACCGAGCGCAGCAGTTCGAACAGCGTGTGCAGCGCGATGGTCTCGGCCATCACCGGAATGCCGGCCAGGCCCATGCGTGTGGCCAGCGGGCCACTGGCGGCCACGCCCTTGCCGAGCCAGAAGTCCTGCGGACGCAGCCAGACGGTGTAGCCAAAGGTGGCGGCGTACTGCAGCGCGCGCTGCAACACTTGCACGTTGACGATCGGCACCTCGGCCTGGCCGAAGCCGATGCAGCCGGACTCGGTGAGTTCGGCCATCTCGGTGAGCTCTTCGCCCTTCAGCCCCCGGGTGAGCGCACCCAGCGGAAACACGCGCGCCTGGTGCAGTTTTTCGGCACGGAACTTGAGCATGTCCACCAGGCCGGGTTCGTCCAGCACCGGGTCGGTGTCGGGCGGGCAGACCAGCGAGGTCACACCGCCGGCCACCGCCGCGGCCATTTCGCTCTCCAGCATCGCGGCGTGCTCCTGGCCGGGTTCGCGCAGGCGCACCGCCAGATCCACCAGACCGGGCGCGACCACACAGCCGCTGGCGTTGATGGTGCGGTTGGCGTGGAAATCGGGTGCCACGTTGCCGATGGCGATGATGCGACCGGCTGCGATGGCGATGTCGGCCAGTTCGTCGCGGCCGGTGGCCGGGTCCATGACACGGCCGTTTTGAATCAGGATTTTCATGTTATGCCTCGTTCCCGGCGACGATGCCCATCACCGCCATGCGCACCGCAATACCAAAAGTGACCTGCGGCAGGATCACGCTCTGCGGTCCATCGACCACCGCCGAATCGATCTCCACGCCGCGGTTGATCGGCCCCGGGTGCATGACGATGGCGTCGGGTTTGGCCCAGCGCAGGCGCTCGGGCGTGAGGCCGAAGCTCTTGAAATATTCCTGGCTCGACGGCAACAGCGCGCCGCTCATGCGCTCGTTCTGCAGACGCAGCGTGATCACCACGTCGCAGTCCTTGATGCCCTCTTCCAGCGTGTGGCAGACGCGCACGCCCATCTGCGAAAGATCACCCGGCACCAGGGTGCGCGGGCCGACCACGCGCACGTCCGGGCAGCCCAGCGTGGTCAGCGCATGGATGTCGGAGCGCGCCACGCGCGAGTGCAGCACGTCGCCCACGATGGCCACCGAGAGCTGGGTGAAATCTTTCTTGTAGTGCCGGATCGTGTACATGTCCAGCAGGCCCTGCGTGGGGTGGGCATGGCGGCCGTCACCGGCATTGATCACGTGCACGTGCGGCGCCACGTGCTGCGAGATCAGGTAGGGAGCACCCGACTCGCTGTGCCGCACGACGAAGATGTCGGCCGCCATCGCAGAGAGGTTGGCGATGGTGTCGAGCAGCGACTCGCCCTTGGCGGTGGAGCTGCGCGCGATGTCCAGCGTGTACACGTCGGCCGACAGGCGCGTGGCCGCGATGTCGAAAGTGGTGCGCGTGCGGGTGCTGTTCTCGAAGAACAGGTTGAACACGCTCTTGCCACGCAGCAGCGGCACCTTTTTGACCTCGCGGTTGCTCACGCTCACGAAGTTGGCCGCGGTGTCGAGAATTTTGGTGAGGATGTCGCGCGACAGGCCTTCGGTGGACAGCAGGTGAATGAGTTCACCGTTCTTGTTGAGTTGGGGGTTCTTGGCCACGTTTCAGGCTTCCTTCTTGTTTTCCAGCACGAAGCTCAGGCGCCCCTCGTCGTCGCGCGCGAGTTCAAGCGTTTGCGTCGGTGCCAACACCACCGTGGCCGCGCAGACCCGGGCCTCGATCGGCAGTTCGCGTCCGCCGCGGTCCACCAGCACCGCCAGCTGCACGCTGGCCGGGCGACCGTAGTCGAACAGTTCGTTGATCACCGCGCGCAGGGTGCGGCCGGTGTAGAGCACGTCGTCGATCAGGATCACATGCGCGCCGTTCACGTCGAACGGCAGCACGGTCTGGGCACTGAGCGCCAGACCGCGCTGGGCGAAGTCGTCGCGGTGCATGCTGGACGAGATCACGCCGGCATCGCCGTCGCGCCCGAGATCGCGCTGCAGGCGCTCGGCCAGCCAGGCGCCACCCGATGTGATGCCGGCCAGGTACACCGGCTCCGGGGTGGAGGCGATCAGGTTTTTCACCCCCCTCAGCAACGCCAGGTAGAGCTGTTCGGCGTCCAGTTGCAATGCACTCAAGGCAGGCTCCTCAAAAACTGTTCCAGGATGATGCAGGCCGATGCGGCGTCGGCATCTTTCGCGCCCAGCGCATGGGCTTCGGTGGTGCTGTAGCGCTCGTCCACCTCATAGACCGGCAGGCCGTGACGGCCCCGCAACTGGCGCGCGAACTTCAGCGCGCGGGCGGTGTTTTCGTGCGCGGCGCCGTCGGGGTGGTAGGGCACACCGACCACCAGGGCGTCGGGCTGCCACTCTCGGATGCGTTCGGCGACTTTGGCCAACCGCGCATCCCCTTCGGCAGCGATCGTGGCCTGCGGGGTGGCGGTGCGCGTGATGCGGTTGCCGCTGGCCACGCCCGTGCGTTTCAGGCCGTAATCAAAGGCTAAAAAACTCTGACCGTTGACCGGAACTTCCACCGCCATCATGCATGGCCCGCATCTGGCGACAGCATCCACGGCTGCAAGCCCAGCAGCGCCATGGCCCGCTCGTAGCGCTCGGCCACGGGCGCGTCAAAAATCAGGCTCGGATCGGCTTCCACGGTGAGCCAGCTGTTTTCGGTGATCTCGGATTCAAGCTGCCCTTGCCCCCACGAGGCATAGCCCAGCGTGACAAACACCTTGCGCGGGCCTGCACCCGAGGACATGGCTTCGAGCACGTCCTTGGAGGTGGTCATTTCCAGCCCGCCCGGAATGGACAGCGTGGAGGCGTAGACCGATTCGCCCTCGCCGCCCTCGATCGCTTCGTGCAGCACAAAGCCGCGCTCGGTCTGCACCGGGCCGCCCTGGAACACCGGCAACAGCGCCAGGTCTTCGCGGCCCATGGGCAGGTCAACCTTTTCAAACAGGCGTGGCAACAGGATGTCGCTGGGCTTGTTGATCACCAGACCGAGGGCACCGCGCTCGCTGTGCTCGCACATGAAAACCACGCTGCGGCCGAAAAGCTCGTCGCTGAGACCGGGCATCGCAATCAGGAAATGATTGGTCAGGTTGATGGGGGCAAAATCGTCGGTCATGGCTGGATTTTAAGCCGCCGCCCCGTTCGCAGCGCCCCGCCTTGCAACCCAACCTTCCAGCGCATGAACACCTACGACAAAGGCCTGATGTGGTTCCGCCGGGACCTGCGCGCCGAGGACAACGCTGCGCTCTACCACGCCCTCAAAAGCTGCCGTCAGGTGTGGTGCGTGTTCGTGTTCGACACCGACATCCTGGAGCCGCTGCTGGCGCGCGGTCTGACGGCCGACCGGCGCGTGGCGTTCATCCGGGAATCGCTCGTGCAGCTGGATGCACGGCTGCGCGCGATGGGTCGCGAGCACGGCACCGAAGCCACCGGTCTGATCGTGCGCCATGCGCGCGCGAAGGATGAAATCCCCGCCCTGGCCCGGCAGCTGCAGGTGCAGGCGGTGTTCGCCAACCACGACGACGAACCCGCCGCCCACGTGCGCGATGCGCATGTGCTGGGGCAACTGGCCCATGAAGGCATCATGTTCCATGGTCACAAGGACCACGTGGTCTTCGAGCGCCGCGAGGTGCTGACGCAGGCGGGGCATGCGTACGGCGTGTTCACCCCTTACAAAAACGCCTGGCTCAAGCAGATCGACAGCTACCAGCTCAAACCCTACCCGGTGGCCCGGTACACGGCGTCGCTCGCCCCGCTGCCCGGCCCGGCGGGCGGCGAATGGAACGCGCCAGTGCCGCGCCTGTCCGACATCGACTTCGAACCCATCGACCCCGCCCAGCTCAAGATGGCGCCCGGTGCGCAGGGCGCGCGCCAGCTCTTCGAGGATTTTGTGCAGCGCATTCACCGCTACCACGAGACCCGCGACTACCCCGCCATCAAGGGGCCCAGCTACCTCAGCGTGCACCTGCGCTTTGGCACCCTCTCGATCCGCCAGGTGGCGGCGGTTGCGTACCAGATGCACCTGCAGGGCATGACCGGCGCCAGCACCTGGCTGAGCGAGCTGATCTGGCGCGACTTCTACCACCAGATCCTCGCCAACTTCCCTCACGTGGTGGACAAGGCCTTCAAGCCCGAATACGACCACATCCGGTTCGAACAAGGCAAACACGCGAAAGAGCTGTTCGCCGCCTGGTGCGATGGCCGCACCGGCTACCCGCTGGTGGACGCGGCCATGGCGCAGATCAACCAGACCGGCTACATGCACAACCGCCTGCGCATGGTGGTGGCGAGTTTCCTGGTGAAGGATCTGGGAATCGACTGGCGCTGGGGCGAGGCCTATTTCGCAGACCACCTGATCGACTTCGACCTCGCGGCCAACAACGGCGGCTGGCAGTGGGCCAGTTCCAGCGGCTGCGACGCCCAGCCTTACTTTCGCATCTTCAACCCGGTCACCCAGAGCGAGCGCTTTGACCCGCAAGGCAAGTTCATCCGCCGCTACCTGCCCCAGCTGGCCAGCTTGCCCGATGCCTGCATCCATGCGCCCTGGCAGGCGCGCGAACTGGAGCTGGCCGCCGCGGGCGTGGAACTCGGCAAGACCTATCCGCACCCGGTGGTGGACCACGCCGAAGCGCGCGAGCGCACGCTGCTGCGCTACGCGGTGGTGAAAAAACCGGGCGCGACCCCGAAATGAAAAACCCCGGCACGGGAGCCGGGGTTGTCTCAAATGGTGCAAGCCGATCCGCCGTCGGGTCGCCCCTAGGCCGATCAGCCCCCTGATTCAAGCTTCGGCAGCGATCTTGGTGTAGTGCGCCACCAGCGCCAGCAGCTCATCTTCCGCATACGGCTTGCCGAGGTAGTGGTCCACACCGAGTTCACGCGCGTGTTCGCGGTGTTTCTCGGCGATACGCGAAGTGATCATGATCACCGGCAGGGCCGCGAGGCGCGGATCGCTGCGGATGTTGCGCACCAGATCGAAACCGTCCATGCGCGGCATCTCGATGTCGGACAGCACCACCGTCGGGCGTTCCTGCTGCAGGCGCTCCAGCGCCTGCAGGCCATCGGCGGCGAGCGACACGCGGTAGCCCTCGCGCTGCAGCAGGCGCTGCGTCACACGGCGCACGGTGATGGAATCGTCAACCACCAGCACCAGCGGCACGGCGCTGGTCGCCATGTCCATCGACAGCGGCACCTCCGCACCGGTCTGCACCGACTGCTGTGTCTGGGTGGACACCCACTCACGCACCTGTGGCCCGTACACCGTGGCCAGCGCCACCGGGTTGTAGATCAGCGCCACCGCGCCCGAAGCCAGCACCGACATGCCCGCCAGACCGGGCAAACGCGAAAGCTGCGGCCCCAGGTTCTTGACCACGACTTCCTGGTTGCCCAGCACCTCGTCCACATGCATGGCCACGCGCTGCGCCGCACTGCGGAAGATCACCACCGGCAGCGTCCGCCCCTTGGCCTCCTGCGACCGGGCGGACGATTGCAGCAGGGCGCCTGCCCAATAGAAAGGCACCTCTTCCCCGACCACCGTCAGCGTGCCCTTGGCATAGGCCTGGGCCAGCTCGTCGGCACTCACGCGGCGGACCAACTCCACCAGGTTCGACGGCACGCCCAGCGTGAGCGAACCCGCGCGCACCATCACCACCTGGGTGACAGCGGTGGTCAGCGGCAGCACGAGCTTGAAATCCGTGCCATGGCCCGGGCGGGTACGGGTTTCGACACGGCCACCCAGTGCCACCACATCGGTGCGCACCACGTCCATGCCCACGCCGCGCCCGGCCAGTGAAGACACCTCGCTGGCGGTCGTGAGTCCCGGCATGAAGACCAGCTGGGCCGCTTCCTCGTCACTGAGCTCGGTGCCCGCGACCACATGACCCATCGCCAGCGCCCTCTCACGCAAACGCGCCAGGTCCAGCCCGGCACCATCGTCCTGGAACACCAACGACACATCGTTGAGTTCATGGGCCAGCCGGACCTCGATGTGCCCTTCGGCCGCCTTGCCAGCGGCCAGACGGACCTCGGGCGGTTCGATGCCGTGCACCACACAGTTGCGCAGCAGGTGTTCAAAGGCCGCGGTCATCCGGTCGAGCACACCACGGTCCATTTCAATGTGACCACCCACGATGTCCAGGCGCACCTGTTTGCCGGTTTCCTTGGAGGCTTGGCGCACCACGCGGTAGAGCCGCTCGGAAATGCCTTCGAACTCCACCATGCGGGTGCGCAGCAGGTCGCGCTGCAGCTCGCGCGTCTGGCGACCCTGAGCGACCAACCCGTCTTCGGTCGCTTCCACCGCGCGTTGCAGGTTGCGTTGCACGGTGGCCACGTCGTTCACCGACTCGGCCATCATGCGGGTGAGTTCCTGCACTCGGGTGAAGCGGTCGAACTCCAGCGGGTCAAACGACTGGTCGGCATCGCGGGCTTGCGCCAGGCGCGATTGCATCTGGGTCTCGGCCTGCAACTCGATATCTCGCAGCTGCAGGCGCAAGCGGTCAAGGTTGCCCGTCAGGTCCTTGAGCGATCCGCGCAGGGCGACCAGTTCGGACTCCATGCGCGAACGGGTGATCATCACCTCGCCGGTCTGGTTGACCAAGCGGTCGAGCAGTTCCGGGCGCACCCGCACCGCAGCGCCAGCACGGGCTATCACGGCCTTGGGTGCGCTGGGCAAATCCAGCCCGGTCAGGCCAGACATTTCTGCCGTGTCGACCGATTCGACCACCGGGGGGGCGACTGTCTCGGGTGCTGGCGTCGCCGACAGCTCATCGGTGACCGCCTGTTCGGGCGCGTGCCGGACCACATCCGGCGCTTCGGGATCGATCTGGCGCAACACCTCGAAGCGGGCATTGATGGCATCAAAAGAAGCCATCAGGGGCTCGACCTCGACCGAGTTCTGCACCTCGGATCCCAGACGCTCGGCATCGGTTTCCATGCGGTGCGCCATCTCGCCCAGACGCAGCGCGCCGGCCAGTCGGGCACTGCCCTTGAGGGTGTGCAGGTTGCGCAGCACCTCGGCCCGGGCACTCGTGTTTTCCGGCCGTGCCACCCATTGGCGCAGGGCTGCGCCCAGCCGGGGCAGCAGTTCAAGCGCCTCATCGGCAAAGATGGGGAACAGGTCCACGTCAATGGTGTCGAGCACATCGATGTCGTCGTCGATGTCCTGCACCGGTCCCTGGCTCTCCGCCTCGACCAGGGGTGCGATCACGGTCGCTGGATCACCCAGACCCGTGGCCTCGAAATCTGGCGGGGCGAAAGCCGATGCCACATCGTCTGGGGCTACCGTGCTCTCGATACCCGGCGCTGCGTCCGATGGAAGTTCGGCGTCCCAACCCGAGAGTGGTTCGATGTCCAGCCCTTCCGTGCTGGGCACGGGTGCGTGCAGCAGCCGGTCCAGCGCGGCCAGCAGGTCGGGACTGGGCTCCTTGAAGAAGCCCGCGGCGAACTGATGCAGCAGGCGGCGGATGTCTTCGGCGGCATCGACAAACAGCTGCGACTGTTCGGCGGTGGCGACCACCCCGCCCTGCTGGTGCAGGGCGACAGCGCCCAACGCATGCTCCAGCGCCCGGGCAATGTCCGAGAGCGGCTGGAAACCCACCGTGGCGGAAGCGCCCGCCAGCGAGTGTGCGAGGGCCTCGGCCTGGTCGGGTACGGGCTCGTGACGCTCCAGCGACCACTCGGCGAGGCTGGTGCACAGGCGGCGCGACCACTCGTCGGCTTCGTTCAGGTACACGTTGTAGAGCTTGATGCCGATGCGCAGCGGTCCGATCAACCGGGTCTGGTCATCGGGCATGTCGTCCGTCGTGGCATCAACCACCGGTTCTTCTTCCGGCGTGGCTTCCGGCGACGCCGGTTCCTGGTCCGTCACCGGTGTATCGGGCGTTGCCTCTTCCGGTGTCACCTCGGCCAGCGCCAGGTCTGCCAGGTCCTCTGCAAGATCCGGCTCCGGCTGTTCGAGCTGATCGTCCTCGAAGTCGACGACCTCGATCGTCACATCGGCCGCTTCGGCCTTTTCGGGCGTGGCAAAGATGTCCACGTCGATCTGCCCGGGCGCCTCTTGCGCTCCGGTTGCGACTGCCCCGGTTCCCTCGGACCCGGCTGCCATTTCAACAGTCTGTGGCGCGGCATTGTCCAACGCCGACAGATCGTCCAGATCGAGCGAAATGTCGTCGAACATCGACGGCACGCCCATGGCGGTTTGCCCTGCGAGGTCCTCCGGCTCCATCGCCTCTTCGGCATCATCCGGCACTTGGACCTTCGATGACACCAGGGAGAGGCTGTCGAAATCGATGTCGGACAGCATGGGCGACGACACCTCGGCGCCCTTCATCGATGGTTCGGGCTCCAGACTGAAGTCGATATCCACAGAGGACGTTTCGGCAAAATCGGGTGGCGGTTCATCGAACGCGTCGGGTTCATCCCAGTCCACCACGGTCACGGTCTGCGCAGCCTCCTGCTCGGGCTCGGCTGGCACGGTCAACGACTCGGCATCGGCACCGGCCACGCCCAGCGGCAGGTACAGAGCCTGGTCGCGCCAGGCCTGCGCACTGCGGACGAAAGCTTGGGCATTCCACTCGTGGTTGGCGCGGGCCTCAATCGCGTCCACCCAGCGGTTGAACGCGCCCATCGCATCGTGCGCCAGGGTCAGCAGGCCGGTGGCGGCAGGGCGTTGCTCTGCCAGCACCGCGTTGAACAACTGCTCCATCGCCCAGGCAGCCTCGCCAAATTCGGCCAAGCCAACCATGCGCGAACTGCCCTTGAGGGTGTGGAAGGCACGGCGCAGGGTTGTGAGCTGCTCCAGTTCGCCCGGATGCGCCTGCAACTGGCGCACCGCGTCCAGTCCATTGACCACCACCTCTCGGGCCTCCTCCAGGAAGATGTCGAGCAGGTCTTCGTCGTCGTTGTCGTTGTCCTGGGCCTGCTGTATCACCTCGGGAACGGACGAGGGCATCACCACCTGCGACAGCCCGACCAGGGCCTGCGCGCCCGCCTGGGCGTCGTGGTTGACCACGGCTTGCGCGGCCTCGCGCGCAGCGCGCGCCACGCCGGGCTGCTCGGCCAGCTGAGCCTGATCGGCCAGGGTATCGAGCTGCTGGCTCAGATCGGCCAGATTGACATCGCCCTGCGCACCCTCCACCACCCGCTGCACGCCAACGCTGATGGCCTGGACTTCGTCGGTCATCGCTGACGACGCGGGATTCACCGTGCGTCCCATGACCGGACGCAACTCACCCGTCTCTTCGTCAAAGACAAACAGCTTCTTCGCCAGCGCGGGCTGGTAGTTGAGCATGTCGACCAGGAAACTCAAGGCGCTGAGGTTGTCCCCCAGTTGCTGGAACGTGCCCGCCTCGCGGGCCATGACTTCGTCCACCTCGGTGTCCAGAATCTGTTCGACGACCGTGCGCATGCGGCTCACCGCCTGAACCGCCTGATCCAGACCGAGAACCGAGAGCACGCCACGCATCTGTGCGAGCTGCGAGACCGCAACATGAAGACAGGCTTTTTCGCGCGGCATGCGGAAAAATTGATCCAGCGACTTTTCGGCCTCACCCAGCGATACCTTGAGCTCACCGACCACGCTGCCCATGGTCTGCCTGTCGCTCACCCGGCGGTAGAGCTGCTCCATCCAGGCTTCCAGGGGTTCCGCAGGTGCACCACCCAGAACGTTTTCAAGCCGGACCGCGAGCGCCTGGGTGCGCTCGGTGAACTCCTCATCGCTGGGATCGAAATCATCAAGCGCCGCCTCAAGGTACAACGTGGTGGTGGCCACTTCCATCGAGAGTTCGGGACGCATTACGCCGGCTTGTCCACGCGCCGCCTGATCCACAGCCTTGACCATCACCTGGGCCAGCGCGGTGCTGGCGGGGTGCAGCTTGAGCAGCGAATCGCCGATCAGGCCGTATTGATCCACCACCTGTCGTGCCCGGTTGGCATCACCACCGGAGAACAGCGCCCAGGACTCCTTGGCGGCACCAATGCGCTTGCGCGCCTGCGCCAGCACCGAAGGATCAAACCGCCCCAGGGACGCGAACGCGTAGTCAACCGGTAACGCATCGGTCAAGCCAAACGCCTGTCGCACAGCGCTCAGGTGAGGCGTCTTGTCATCGTCCAACGGCAGCGCCTGGGCGCAGAAAAAAAGCAGATCACGCAGCAGGGTCTCGGACACTTCAGCCGGCTTAACCGCCTGCGCAAACCCGGCGAACTGCAACAGGATGCGCGAGGCGGCCCTTTTGACATACACATCCGCGGGCAGCAGGTCGTGTGCCACCGCTTCAAAATAGGCCGCCGCCACCCGCCAGAAGGTGCTCACCCGGGGCACGGCGGCACCCGCCGACAGGCCAGCACTCAGGCGCGCGAGCTGTTGCGCGGCAGCGTGACTGTGCGTCTTGACCATCAGCAGGACCAGCCGGTCAAACATCGAGCGCAACTGGGGATCCGGCAACAGGGCCTTGGCACCCTCTGGCGGGGCCATGTTGTTCGCCTGCCGTTCAAACGGCCAGAGGTCCGCCGGATGCACCCGCTCGGCCGCAGCCAGTTCCTGAACATCCCGGTACTGGGGGAACAGGGCCATCGGCTGGACCGGCTTGTTGTTCAACACCGCCTGGAGGTATTCGATCAGCGCAAAACCCGCACGCTCCACCTTGGCAGCAGCGGCTTCGGTGCAGGTCTGGGGGCGCTGCACAAAACGCTGCACGGCGGCCTCCATGCCCCTGAGCACCTGAGCGGGTGCCACCAGCCCCACCATCTCCAGGGCGCCCACGGCCTGGTGCAACTGCTGGCGGGCCAAACGCAGCGACCCCGGATCGACCGCTTCCAGATCGTTGTGGCGCGATTGTTCTGACTCACGGACGAACCGCTTGACAGCCTTGTTGGCACCGTCGAGCGACTTGCGCAGTTCGTCGAACACCCAGGCGAGCGGACCGAGGTCGGCGAGTGGTGGGTCCATCGGCAAACTGTCGGTGGTGGTGTCGAGCATGGCGATGTAGGGAAATGAAGACCCGACCTGTCTGTCAGGCGATCTTGAAACGGGACACCGACTGGCGCAGTTCTTCGGCCATGGCCGAGAGTTCGCGCACCTGTTGCGCGGTCGAACGCGTGCCTTCACCGGTCTGCTCGGTCACGGCAAAAATGTGCTGGATGTTGCCGGCCACTTCGTTGGCCGATTCGGCTTCGCGGGATGCTGCATCCGAAATCTGTTCGATCAGCTCGGCCAGGCGTCGCGACACACGGTCGATCTCGGACAGCGCGGTACCCGCGTTGTCGGACAGCTTGGCTCCCTCGACCACACCTTGCGTGGAGCGCTCCATGGCGGCCACCGCATCCTGCGTGTCCGTCTGAATGGCCTTCACCAGCGCCGCGATCTGGCGCGTGGCGTCTGCGGAACGTTCGGCCAGGCGCTGCACTTCTTCGGCCACCACCGAGAAACCGCGACCGGCTTCACCGGCGGATGCGGCCTGGATGGCGGCGTTCAGGGCCAGCACGTTGGTCTGTTCGGTAATGTCCGAGATCAGTTCGGTGATTTCACCGATCTCCTGCGACGATTCGCCAAGGCGCTTGATGCGCTTGGAAGTTTCCTGGATCTGGTCGCGGATGGCATTCATACCGCCGATGGCGTCCTGCACCGCCTGCAGACCCTGTTCGGCGGCCTGCAGCGAGACGCGGGCCACCGAGGCCGACTCCTGTGCCTGGCCCGACACCTGGTTGATGCGCTGCGCCATGTCCACCACCGACTGGCCAGTTTCGCGAATCTCGCGCAGCTGCTCGTTGGACGCGGCCAGCAGTTCGGTGGAGGTGCTTTCCACCGCGGAGGTGGTTTGCGCCACACGGGTCGCCGTGGCTTGCACGTTGCCCACCAGCGAGCGCAGTTCTTCCACTGTGTAGTTCACCGAGTCGGCGATGGCGCCGGTGATGTCCTCCGTCACCGTGGCTTCCTGCGTGAGGTCGCCTTCGGCCACCGTCTGCAGCTCGTTCATCAGCCGAAGAATGGCGGCCTGGTTGGCGTCGTTCACCCGCTTGGCATCCTGTTCCTGCGACTCGGCCGTGAGCCGCTGGTTTTCGGCCATCAGCTGACGCTGGCGGCTTTCCTGCAGTTGCACAAAAGCCAGTCCGGCACCACAAAGCAAGGCGAACAAGGCACTCGCCAGCAACGCTGCCAGCTCGCGGCCACCCAGTCCGGCACGGGCCGAGAGATCGCTCTGGAGTTTTTGCAGTCCGATGCGCAGCGGTTCGCTGTCGGCAACGATGCTGGCCTGGGCCTCGCGCGCCGACGCCAGACCCTGCAGGTTGCCCAGAATGGCCGCCGCTTCGGTGCGTGTCTGGTCGTACAGCTTGAGCAGCGCTTCCAGACGCTCGCGAATCTGTGGATCGTTCGTGGCTTTCAGCCGCAACTCGTCGCTGCCGTTGAGCAAGGCCTCGGCGATTTCCTTGAAGGTGTTCAGGTCCTTGCCCAGCAGGAACACCGCCTCGGGACTCACCCCCTCCAGTGTCAGGAACTCGTTGGCGGATTTGCCGATGCGCTGGGTCAGCATCACGAGCTGACCAGCCGCAGAAATGTCGGCGGCGGGCGCGTTGCGCTCCAGCTTGAGCGCCGAAATCGTTTCGG
Source organism: Hydrogenophaga sp. L310 (assembly GCF_055703065.1). Taxonomy (NCBI): domain Bacteria; kingdom Pseudomonadati; phylum Pseudomonadota; class Betaproteobacteria; order Burkholderiales; family Comamonadaceae; genus Hydrogenophaga; species Hydrogenophaga sp. L310. The sequence goes on along the minus strand of NZ_JBVPZA010000003.1, from coordinate 184,534 downwards.
CAATTTCCAGCAGGTCCGAAGACTGGCGGTTGATCGAACGCAGCGAATCACCCACCTGCGTCAGGATGGCCTGCTGGGCCAGCACGGTCGTGGCGTTGCTCATGGCGGCATCGATCCTGGGCGTCAGCTCGGTCAGCTGGTCGGTGTACGCGGCACCCAGTGCATCGATCGACAGTTCCGAGTCGCCCTCCTTGAACCCGCGCATGTTGCGCGAGAGCACCTCGGAACTTTCACGCACTTCAGGGAACGCGGCCGGACTCCCGACCAGGGCCTGTGACACGCTCTTGGCCAGCCGCTGCGACTGCATCAGAGCCTGTCCGCTCGCGGCCACCTGCTGGCTGATCTTCTCGGTCTGGCTCAGCACAAAAAAGATCACCGCTACCAGCAACACGAGCGCAAAGACCAGCAAGGTCCCCAGGTTGCGCCGATGCTGCTCGGCCGTCTTGCGCCCCAGCAGCGGCAGCGACACCAGTCCGGCACCCGAAGACACGTCGACGTCTTCCGGCGCCAGGCGGTTTTCGGCAAGGTCATCTGACCGGTCCGGCGCCAGGCGGGCTGCAGCGAGTTCTGCCATTTCCTGGTCTGTGACGTGGCTCAAATCGGGCTCGTCCGCGCCTTGCTTCCTGAACAGTCCCTGGAATCGATCAAGCATGGCCATGAAAAACCTTCCAACAAAATAACAAAGCCGCAACCGGCGGCAACAACAAGCTCGGACAGCGCGTTCGCAGCCAGCTGCACGCCATCGTCAGGCCGCAATGGTCAAAAATTCGGGTTCCGCTGCCAGCGCCTGCAGGTCCAGTTCCTGCCAGGTATGCCCGTCGCGGTCGATCAGGCAACGTGCCAGGTACAACGGTGCACCGGGCGGACGGACGCCCAGCGCGGTGAATGTGGACGGGTTGCGCAAGCCCAGCAAGCGATCCACCCAAAGCACGGCATTGACCCCCAGCGCGCCGTGCAGACTCACCAGACGGGATTCGGAAGACACCCGATCAGTGCCCGTCGCGCTGCCAGCACCACCCATTCCGGGCAACTGCAGCAGGTCGACAACACCGTGCAAACCCCCGCGCAGACTGGCCACGCCCACATACCAGGGCTTGGTATACGGCACGGTTTGCACGACCGTCCAGGGAAATATCTCGCCCGATTGAACGAGCGGAAACAGGCATTTCTGACCGCCCACTTCCACCGCCAGCCACGAGGCGGTGATGGCCTGGGTCTTGGCGGCGCTCAGGCGCTTGGCCAGACGTTCCTGAAGATCTTTGAGTGACTGTCGGTTGGCCATGTGCTCGGTGTGGGTCGGTCGCTGGCGGTGTGCGGCGGCCTCAGCCGAGGGCCCGGATCTTGGAAAGCAACTCCTCAACATTCACCGGCTTGGTCACGTAGTCGCGTGCGCCCTGCCGCATGCCCCAGACCCGATCGGTTTCCTGATTCTTGCTGGTGCACATGATGATGGGAATGCTGGAGTACTGGGGATCGCGTGCGATCGCCCGCGTCAACTGAAACCCATTCTGACCGGGCATCACCACGTCCATCAAAATGAGTTCCGGCTTTTCTTCGCTCAACCGACGAAAGGCTTCTTCAGCGTTCTCGGCGGTGCGTACGGTGTAGCCATTTTCCCCCAACAGGTCCGACAAAACCATCAGTTCGGTCTTGGAATCATCAACAACGAGAATTTTCTTAATGGACATCACGCCGCTCCGGTGAGGTGGTTACCGAACTGCTGCACCGCTTGCAGCAGTTGGTCTTTGGTGAAAGGTTTGGTGAGGTATTCCTGCGATCCGACCATCCGGCCGCGTGCTTTGTCGAACACGCCGTCCTTGGACGACAGCATGACCACGGGAATGCTGGCAAAGCGTGCATTGCGCTTGATGATGGCACAGGTCTGATAGCCGTCCAGACGGGGCATGAGGATGTCGCAGAACACCAGGTCGGGCTGGTAATCGTTGATCTTGGCCAAGGCGTCAAAACCATCTTCGGCCAGCAGCACCTCGTGGCCACCCTGCTTGAGGAAGATTTCCGCGCTGCGGCGGATGGTGTTGCTGTCGTCAACCACCAGAACTTTCAGCACAGACGTCGTACTCACGGTAGATGGGCTCCAGAAAACGTGTCAGGGGGAAGCAACAACCTTGAAGCCCGACCAGCCAGAGGGGGCCGGACGCAATCCTCAGATTTGCACCATTTCGAAATCTTCCTTGCGGGCACCACATTCGGGGCAGGTCCAGTTCATCGGAACCTGTGCCCAAGCCGTGCCCGGCTCGATGCCATGTTCGGGAGACCCCGCCGCCTCGTCATAGATCCAGCCGCAAATCAGGCACATCCAAGTCTTGGTTTCGGTCATGGTTATAGGGGGCATTGTCTTAGAATGCAATCATTGTATCGAGCCACATGAAGCCGCCGTCGGGCCTTGGCCACCCGCTTCCCTGATGGGCGCAGCCGTCTGCCGGCCCTTGCGCAACCCGCCCAGAACACCCTGACCACCTCCATGCCCGACACCCCCGAGTCCCTGACCGACGCCGCCATCGCGGCTGGCGAAGCGTCCTTGCCCTGCGTGATGGTGTTCAACGCCAACGACCCCAGCGGCGCGGGCGGTCTGAGTGCGGACCTGACCGCCATGTCCAGTGCATCGGCCCACGTCATGCCCGTGGTCACCGGCACCTACGTGCGCGACACCTCCGAGATCCACGACCACATCGCTTTCGACGAAGAAGCCGTGACCGACCAGGCGCGTTGCGCGCTCGAAGACATGCCGGTGCTCGCTTTCAAGGTCGGCTTCGTGGGCAGCCCGGAGAACCTGAGCGCGATCGCTGCCATCACCACCGACTACGCCGAAGTGCCGGTGATCACCTACATGCCCGACCTGTCCTGGTGGGACGACATGGCCATCGACACCTACCTGGATGCCTGCGCCGAGTTGCTGCTGCCCCAGACCACCGTATTGGTCGGCAACCACAGCACCCTCTGCCGCTGGCTGCTGCCGGAATGGGAGGGTGATCGTGCACCCAACGCACGCGAAGTGGCGCGGGCGGCCGCGGTGCACGGCGTGCCCTACACGCTGGTGACGGGCTTCAATGCCGCCGATCAATACCTGGAAAGCCACCTGGCCAGCCCGGAGACGGTGCTGGCCACGGCGCGATACGAGCGCTTTGAAGCCACGTTCAGCGGCGCCGGCGATACCTTGTCAGCGGCGCTGTGTGCCCTGATCGCGGGTGGTTCGGACCTGCAATCGGCCTGCGCCGAGGCGCTCACCTACCTGGACCAGTGCCTGGATGCCGGTTTTCAGCCGGGCATGGGCCATGCCGTGCCGGACCGCCTGTTCTGGGCCCACGACGACGACGGTGAAGAAGAGGCGGGTTCAGCCGACACCTCGTCCGACAGCACCCTGGACGCCAATGATTTCCCCCTCGACACCACAAGACATTGAACGAGCACCATGACCGACCGCAACCAAGAGCTGTTTGACCGCGCCAAAGCCCTGATCCCCGGTGGCGTGAACTCGCCCGTGCGAGCCTTCAAGGCGGTGGGCGGCACGCCGCGTTTCGTGCAGCGCGCTCAGGGCGCGTATTTCTGGGACGCCAACGGCCAGAAGTACATCGACTACATCGGCTCCTGGGGTCCGATGATCCTGGGTCATGGCCACCCCGCCGTGGTGGAAGCAGTACAGAAAGCCGTGCTGGAAGGCTTCTCTTACGGCGCGCCGACCGAGCGCGAAGTCGAACTGGCCGAAGAGATCATCAAGCTGGTGCCCAGCATCGACATGGTGCGCCTGGTGAGTTCGGGCACCGAAGCCGGCATGAGCACGATCCGCCTGGCGCGCGGCGCCACCGGTCGCAAGAAGATCATCAAGTTCGAAGGCTGCTACCACGGCCATGCCGACGCGCTGCTGGTGAAAGCCGGCTCCGGCCTGGCCACCTTCGGCAATCCCACCAGCGCTGGCGTACCGCCCGAGGTGGTGCAGCACACCATCGTGCTCGAATACAACAACCTCGAGCAGCTGGAAGCCGCGTTCACCGAACACGGACCTGAAGTGGCCTGCCTGATCATCGAGCCGATCGCGGGCAACATGAACTTCGTGCGGGCCAGCGTGCCGTTCATGAAGCGCTGCCGCGAGCTGTGCACGCAGCACGGTGCGCTGCTGGCCTTCGACGAGGTGATGACGGGCTTCCGCGTCGCGCTCGGTGGCGCCCAGAGCGTCTACGCCCAGCTCATCCCCGGTTTCGAGCCCGATATGACGGTGATGGGCAAGGTGATCGGTGGCGGCATGCCGCTGGCGGCCTTTGGCGCCAAGCGCGCGGTGATGGAGCAGCTCGCTCCACTGGGCGGTGTCTACCAGGCCGGCACGCTGAGCGGCAACCCGGTGGCCACGGCCTGCGGCCTGGCCACACTGAAAGAAGTCCAGAAGCCCGGTTTCTATGAGGCGTTGTCGGCAACCACGCAGTCGCTGGTGAGTGGATTGACAGCCGCCGCGGCGGCCGAAGGCGTGACGCTGTGCGGCGACAGCCAGGGCGGCATGTTCGGCTTCTTCCTCTTCGACCAACTGCCGCAGAACTACGCCAAGGTCATGACCACCGACGGCCCGCGTTTCAACACCCTGTTCCACGGTCTGCTGGACCGCGGCGTGTACATCGCGCCTGCGCTGTATGAAGCCGGGTTCGTGAGCGCGGCGCACACGGCGCAGGACATCGAAGACACCGTTGCGGCTGCGCGGGACGTGTTCAAGCTGCTGGGCAAGTGAGCGGGGTTTTCTCACGCTCCCAGAGGGAGAGTGAGTAAGGCCTTTCTCGCAAAGAGTCCGTGGACTCAGTGACGGAAGTGGCGCACGCCGCTGTACACCATCACCACACCACGCTCATCCGCCGCGTCGATCACTTCCTGATCGCGCATTGAGCCACCGGGTTGAATCACGCACGAAGCACCCGCGTCCACCACCACATCCAGACCGTCGCGGAACGGGAAGAAGGCGTCACTCGCCACCGCGGTGCCCTGCAGCGTCAGGTTCGCGTGGCCGGCCTTGATGCTGGCGATGCGGGCCGAGTCGAGGCGGCTCATCTGGCCGGCGCCCACACCCATGGTCATGCCGTCCTTGCAGAACACGATGGCGTTGGACTTCACGAACTTCGCCACCTTCCAGGCGAACAGCAGGTCTTCCAGTTGCTGCTCGGTTGGCTGCAGCTTGGTCACGACCTTCAGGTCGGCGCGCTGCAGCACGTGGTTGTCGGCGCTCTGCATCAACAGGCCCGAGCCCACGCGCTTGATGTCGGTGAGGTTCAGCCCCTGGTCCCAGGCGGTCGGACCACCGGGCGGCAATGCAATTTCCAGCACGCGCACATTGGCCTTGGCCTTGAAGACTTCCAGCGCCTCGGGCGTGTAGCCCGGTGCCATCAGCACCTCGACGAATTGTTTGCTGATGGCCTGGGCACCGGCACCGTCGAGCACACGGTTCAGCGCGATGATGCCGCCGAAGGCGCTGGTCGGGTCGGTCTGGAAGGCCTTGCTGTAGGCCTCCAGCGCATCCTTGCCCACGGCCACACCGCAGGGGTTGGCGTGTTTCACGATGACGCAGGCGGGCACGTCAAAGCTCTTGACGCATTCCCAGGCCGCGTCGGCGTCGGCGATGTTGTTGTAGCTCAGCTCCTTGCCCTGCAGTTGCTTCGCTGTCACCAGCGAGCCCGGGGCCGGGTAGAGGTCGCGGTAGAAGGCGGCGGTCTGGTGCGGGTTCTCGCCGTAGCGCAGGTCCTGCAGCTTGACGAAGCGGCCGTTGGCCTGGCCGGGGTACTCGGCGCGCTTGTGCACACTGGCGCCCTCTTCGAACTCGATGGACGAGAGGTAGTCGCTGATGGCACCGTCGTACTGGCTGATGCGGTTGAACGCGGCGACCGACAGGGCGAAGCGGGTCTTGTCGCTGAGTTTGCCGCTGGCCTTGAGTTCATCGATCACGGCCGGGTACTGGGCCGCGTCGGTCAGCACCGCCACGTCTTTCCAGTTCTTGGCCGCGCTGCGCACCATGGCCGGGCCGCCGATGTCGATGTTCTCGATCGCGTCTTCCAGCGTGCAGCCGGGCTTGGCCACGGTAGCTTCAAACGGGTAGAGGTTGACGATCAGCAGGTCGATGGTGTCGATGCCGTGCGTCTTCAAAGCCGCCATGTGCTCGGGCACATCGCGGCGCGCCAGCAGGCCACCGTGCACCTTGGGGTGCAGGGTCTTGACGCGGCCGTCGAGCATCTCGGGGAAGGCTGTGACCTCGGCCACTTCGGTCACGGGCAGGCCCTGCTCGGCCAGCAGCCTGGCGGTGCCGCCGGTGGAGATGAGGGACACGCCGAGGCCGTGCAGGGTCTGGGCCAGTTCGACGATGCCGGTCTTGTCGGAGACGGAGATGAGTGCGCGCATGGGAAGGGGTCTCGGGAGGTTTTGAATTCGATTCGTACAAAAGCGCAGATGCTCAATCGATGAGCTTGTGCTCCAGCAGCTTCTTGCGCAGCGTGTTGCGGTTCAGGCCCAGCCATTGCGCGGCGCGCGACTGGTTGTTCTGCGATTGCTGCATCACGACCTCAAGCAGCGGTCTCTCGACCGCCTTGACCAGCATGTCGTGTAGGCCGGCGGGGTCGGTGCCGTTGAGGTCTCGGAAATACTCTTCCAGGCTGGCACGCACACAGTCGTGCAGGTTGTTGTGGGAGCTCATGCGGCCAGTTTCCAGTTTTCTTCTTGATAATTCATCTTGTCGTAACCCGTGGCATCCCATGCGTCGAAACTTTCGCTCACACACTGCAACTGAGCCTCGACCGTCGTCAACACGTTGATGCGCTGCCGGAAAGCCTGCGCCTCGACCGCCGGGATGGGTAGCGACTGCGCGTACCAGCCCAGGTGCTTGCGCGCACTGCGCACGCCGGTGAAATCGCCGTAGAGGTTGTAGTGGTCTTCCAGGTGGTGAAGCAGCCAGAATTTCACGTCCATCAGCTCGGGTGGTGGCAGCGCTTCGCCAGTGGCCAGGAAGTGCGCGATCTCGCGGAAGATCCAGGGTCGGCCCTGCGCAGCGCGGCCGATCATGAGGGCGTCGGCGCCGGTGTGCCGCAGCACCTCACGCGCCTGCTGCGGGCTGGTGATGTCGCCATTGGCCACCACCGGAATCTTCACGCGGCTCTTGATGTGGGCCACGGTGTCGTGTTCGGCAAAGCCCTTGTAGCCCTGCTCTCGGGTGCGTCCGTGCACGGTCAGCATCTGCACACCAGCGGCTTCGGCGGCGAGCGCGATCGTCGGTGCGTTCTTGACGTCGGCGCACCATCCGGTGCGCATCTTGAGTGTGACGGGCACGCCGTGCGGCGCAGCGGCGGCCACCACGGCTTCAACAATGTCGATAGCCAGCGCTTCGTCCTGCATCAGGGCCGAGCCGGCCCATTTGTTGCAGACCTTCTTGGCCGGGCAGCCCATGTTGATGTCGATGATCTGCGCACCGCGGTCGATGTTGTAGCGCGCGGCGTCGGCCATCATGGCCGCGTCGGTGCCGGCTATCTGCACCGCGATCGGACCGGGCTCACCGCTGTGGTCGGCACGGCGCGAGGTCTTCAGACTGTCCTGCAGGTCCGGGCGCGAGGTCACCATTTCGCTCACCGCATAACCCGCCCCCAGCCGTTTGCAGAGCTTGCGAAACGGCCGGTCCGTCACGCCGGCCATGGGCGCGACGAAAAGGGCATTGGACAGGGTGAACGGACCCAGTTGCATGGCGGGAGCGATTCGGATGGCGGGTTTGGAGGGATCCCCGCGGAGCGGACATTTCGCAGGCGGGGATGGGCATTGTATCTGCCTGTTTTTTCAGCAGGCGATATGCTCTCGCATTCCACAGATTCTTCTTCTGCCCATGCCCGCCTGGATCGTTTCTCTGCTGCACACACTGGCCTTGCCCGAGGTCGGCCTGAGCACGGTCTTCCTGGTCGCGTTCATTTCGGCCACCTTGCTGCCGATGGGCTCGGAGCCTGCCGTGTTTGCGTTGATCAAGCTCAACCCCGAGCTGTTCTGGCCCACCATCCTGGTCGCCACTGCGGGCAACACACTGGGTGGCGCCGTCAGCTGGTGGATGGGCTATGGCGCGCACCGCGTGGTCGATAAAGCACGGCACGGGCATGCCACCCACGTGCGCGCCCTGGACTGGTTGCAGCGCTTCGGCCCCAAGACCTGCCTGCTGTCCTGGCTGCCCGGCGTCGGCGATCCGATCTGCGCGGTGGCCGGCTGGCTGCGGTTTCCCTTCTGGCCCTGCCTGGGCTACATGGCGATCGGCAAGTTCGCGCGCTACCTCACGCTCACCGCCGGCCTGCTGTGGGTGTTCCCTGGGGGACTGCCGTTCTGACACGGCCGGGGTGTCGCCGCCGATACTCGGGCGCTGCGAATCCACTCCGCCCGGCATGACCCCCACCCTTTCACCGACCGACCAAGCCCTGCCCCGCTCGCTGTGGGCACTGATGATGGGCAACTTCGTCATCGGCACCGGGGTCATGGTGGTACCCGGCACGCTCAACGACATCAGCGCCTCGCTGAATGTGTCGATTCCCCAGGCCGGCCAACTCATCACCGCGGCCGCCATCCTGATGGGCCTGGGCGCTCCCGCTTTCGCCACGCTCGTGGCGGGCTGGGACCGGCGGCGCCTGCTCACGCTCTCGTTGGTGTGGTACGCCCTGCTCACAGCCATCTGCGCACTGGCGCCGAGCTACGCCACGCTGTTGCCGCTGCGGGTTCTCGCCGTCATCGCGCCCGCCGTCTTCACGCCCCAGGCCGCCGCCAGCGTGGGCCTGCTGGTGTCACCGGCCCAGCGCGGTCGCGCCATCACCTTCGTGTTCCTGGGCTGGTCGGTGGCGTCGGTCATGGGCATGCCGCTCTCGGCCTGGATCGGCGGCACGCTGGGCTGGCGCTGGGCGTTTGGCCTGGTGGCCTTGATGTCGCTGGCCAGCGCGGCCTGGGTGTGGCGCGAGATGCCTAACGGCATCCGCCCGGCGGCGCTGTCGCGCCAGGCCTGGGGACAGACCCTGGGCTCGGCGCCCCTGATGCTCGCCGTGGGCGTCACGCTGCTCTCGGCCTTCGGCCAGTTCACGCTGTTCTCGTACTTCGCACCCTACTTCTTCCAGACCCTCGGCCTGGGCGGCGGTGCGCTCTCGCTGATGTTCCTGTGGTTCGGTGCCTTCGGCCTGGCCGGCAACGTGGGGCTTTCGCGCTGGATCGACCGCATCGGTGCACCGCGCGCCGTGTTGCTCACGCTCGGCGCCATGGTGCTGACGCTGCTGCTCTGGCCGCTGGGTCAGGCGGGCTTCTGGCAACAGGCGCTGGTGCTGGTGCCCTGGGCGCTGGGTTGCTTCGCCTGCAATTCGGCGCAGCAGGCCCGGCTGGTCCACCTGTCGCCGGTGCTGGCCCCGGCCACGGTTGCGCTCAACACCTCCGCGATGTACGGTGGACAGGCGCTGGGCGCAGCGCTGGGTGGCCTCCTGATCGCGCAAGGGCACATGCTGCGTCTGCACCAGGTGGGTCTGGTGGTGCTGATCCTCGCGATGGCCCTGAGCGTGTGGGCCGCTCGGGCTCAGAAGCGTTCGTAACCCAGCAGGTAACGCCATTCCCCGACGGGCAGCCCCGTGAGCGCAACCCGGCCCATGCGCAGGCGCCGGACCGCCACCAGCTGCAGGCCCGCCCGTTCACACAGGTGTTCGACCTGGCCCGGCCGCGTGCCCTTGATGGCCAGGCGCAGGCGGTGTTCACTCTGCCAGCTGGCGCGCGCCGAGGGCAGGCTCCAGCCGTCGAAAAACAGCGCCTTGCCGATCGACTTCAGCACCGCGTCGCGCCGGGCTTCGTCGTCCAGCTCGGGATCGGCCGCCACCTCGACCAGCCACTCGTGTTCCAGCTGGGCGGACTCGTCGCTGATCTTGCGCGCCACACCGGGGTTCTGGGTAAACACCATCAGGCCGCTCATGGGGGTGGACAACGGGGCCACGGGCAGCAGCTTGTGGCGGTGCGCCTTGAGCGGACGCACGCCCGACCGATCGCCCTTGAACCGGTTGGCGTTGGTGAAGAGTTCTGCTGCCAGCGCATCGGGCAGGGGTGAGACGTCCGGCAGCACCCGGCCCGCGGGCTTGTGCCAGATCAGCGTCACGGAGTCGAGCGACTCCAGCTTGGCCTTGGGGTCCAGCGCCACGGTCTGGCCGTCGTGCACCCGCGCCATGGGCTCCTCGACCACCGCGCCGTCCACGCGCACCCAGCCCCCGGCGATGTAGCGTTCGGCATCGCTGCGCGAACAGGGCAGCTGTGCGGCCAGGCGTTTGGCCAGGCGTTGGGGTTCGGGCCGGCCGGTATCGGACATGGGCGCGTTCAGGACGAGAACAGGAAGTTCATCACGTCGCCATCCTTGACGACGTATTCCTTGCCTTCGGCGCGCATCTTGCCGGCGTCTTTGGCCCCCTGTTCGCCCTTGTAGGTGATGAAGTCGTCAAAAGCGATGGTCTGGGCGCGGATGTAGCCCTTCTCGAAGTCGGTGTGGATCACGCCGGCCGCCTGCGGGCCGGTGTCGCCGACGTGGATGGTCCAGGCGCGCACTTCCTTCACGCCGGCGGTGAAGTAGGTCTGCAGGCCCAGCAGCTTGTAGGCGGCGCGGATCAGACGGTTCAGGCCGGGCTCATCCTGACCCAGTTCCTTCAGGAATTCGAGCCGGTCGGCGTCGTCCATCTCGGCCAGCTCGGCCTCGATCTTGGCGCAGATGGCCACCACGGGCGCGTTCTGTTTCTCGGCGAAGGCGCGCAGGCGGTCCAGGAACGGGTTGTTCTCGAAGCCGTCTTCCGACACGTTGGCCACGAACATCGCCGGCTTGGCCGTGATCAGGAAAAACTGCTTGAGCAGCGGCAACTCTTCCTTGCTGAAATCGATGCTGCGCACGGGCCTGGTGTCGTTGAGCGCCGCCTGGCACTTCTCCAGGATCGCCACCAGCTTGATGGACTCCTTGTCGCCCGAACGCGCGGTCTTCTGCACGCGGTGCAAGGCCTTCTCGACAGCGGCCAGGTCGGCCAGGCAGAGCTCGGTGAGGATGACCTCGATGTCGGCGATCGGGTCGATCTTGTTGGCGACGTGGATCACGTTGTCGTCTTCGAAGCAGCGCACCACGTTGACGATGGCGTCCGTCTCGCGAATGTGGGCGAGGAACTTGTTGCCCAGGCCTTCGCCGGTGCTGGCACCGGCCACCAGACCGGCGATGTCCACAAACTCGACGATGGCCGGTACCACGCGCTCGGGCTGGACGATCTCGGACAGCTGGGCCAGCCGCGGATCGGGCACCTCCACCACACCGGTGTTGGGCTCGATGGTGCAGAAGGGGTAATTTTCGGCGGCGATGCCGGCCTTGGTCAGCGCGTTGAAAAGGGTGGACTTGCCCACATTGGGCAGGCCCACGATGCCGCATTGGAGGCTCATGGGGGACTTTCGGGTCGATCGGGGAAACCGGTGATTTTAGCGGGGCGGCCGGTTTCGGCGCCGCCGATGACCTCGCGCGGGCAGCGGGGTCAATCGAAGCGCCAGTCGGCCGACACGCTCTGACCCACACGCAACACCTGGCCGTCGCCCGCCAGCACGATCGCGTTCATGCCGAAGGTGACGGCGCCGTCCAGGCGCGGGTCGGCGCGGTAGGTCTGCAGGGTGTCGCCCACCACCGGCGAAGCGGTGGCGGTGACCGGGTCGATGTTGGGGATCGGACAGCGCGCGCAGGGTTTCACGGGTTCCATTAAGGCGCTGCCCTCATCCGTGGCGATGTGCATGGGCCCAAGGCGGTCTTCGTCGTGGGCCTCCACACCGCCGAGCACGATGTTGGGTCGAAAACGAACCATCGCCACCGGCCCCTGCCCGGCCTGCGCCAGCCGCGCATTGAGTTCGTCCAGCGAAGCGGTGCTCGTCACCAGCACACCAAAACCGTCGGCGAACTGGGTGGTGGACTCGCGCCCACCGGTCCACTTCAGGCTGCACAGGCGGCGCACCTCCGGGTCGAAGCGCGCCAGGCGCAGGCGCTTCAGATCGACGGGCGCGTCCGGCCCCAGGAAATCGCTGAACCACTGGGCCGCCACGTCGCCCATGTCGTAGGCCTCGACTTCGTCGTCCCAGACCCGCACGCGCAAGGGTGCTTCGGCGGCGTCCAGGGCCAGGTGCAGCGCCAGCATGCCGGGTGCGCGCAGCACCAGTTGGCCCAGCTTGAACGCCGGCTGGATCAGCGCCAAACGCGGCAGCTCGCGCTGGGTGACGAATGTGCCCTGCGCGTCCACCACCATCCAGCTGCGGTCGTAGGCCAGCCCGGTTTCCGTCAGTTCGGCTTCGTTGAGGGAGATGCCGGCGCAAGACTTCACCGGATAGATCCAGAGCTGGTCGATGCGGGCGGTCACGTCGGTGGGTGTGGTCATGGCGGGTGCGGCGGTCGGTAGAGGCCGGTGCGGACGGGGGTTTTGGCGGAGCGAATCGGGCGCATTGTGCCCTGCTCCTAAAATCCCGCCATGTCGCCCACTTCCCACCGTTCTTCTGCCCACCGGCGTTTTGACGTCACCATCCGGGGCGGCGGCGTGGTCGGGCACACCCTGGCGCTCTTGCTCGCCCGCGACCGGTTGCGTGTGGCCCTGGTCAGCGCCCCGCGCCCGGCATCCGGGATTCCCGACGTGCGCGCCTACGCGCTCAACACCGCGGCGCGCGACCTGCTGCGCTCGGTGCGCGCCTGGCCCGAAGACAGTGCGGCACCCACCAGCAGTCCCGCACCCGACACCGGCCCGACCGTGACGCCGGTGACCGGCATGCAGGTCTTTGGCGACAACGGCGGTGCGGTGCAGTTTTCAGCGATCGACCAGGGCAGCGAGGCGCTGACCTGGATCGTGGACGTGCCGGCGCTGGAACAACGGCTGGCCCATGCCGTGCATTTCCAGAGCGGCATCGAGTGCCTGACGGAAGCCCCGCCCGCTGCGCTCACGGTGATCTGCGAAGGCAAGCGCAGCGCCACCCGCGATGAACTCGGGCTGACCTACGAGGTCCGCCCGTACCCGCACAAGGCCGTGGCCGCCCGCCTGCGCTGCGCCCAGCCACACGGCGGCGTGGCCCGCCAGTGGTTCCAGAACGGCGAGATCATGGCCCTGCTGCCGCTGGGGCGGGCGCAAGGGAACTCTGTGGCGCTGGTGTGGTCACTGGAAGCACAGCAGGCCGACCGCTGGCTGGCAGCCGAGCCAGAAGCGCTGGCACAGGCCGTGCAGACGCGCTGCGCTCAAGCACTCGGCGAGATGCAACTGGAAAGCCCGGCCCAGGCCTGGCCTCTGGAGCTCTCGAAAGCCCAGCGCTGGATCGCCCGCACGCCGCAAGGCGGTGTGGTGCTCGCGGGCGATGCGGCGCACGCCATGCACCCGCTGGCCGGTCAGGGACTCAATGTGGGCCTGGCCGATGCCGCCGAACTGGCCCGCGTGCTGCACGGGCGCGAGTACTGGCGCGAGCTGGGCGACCTGAAGCTGCTGCGGCGTTACGAGCGCGCGCGGCAGGCCGATGTGAACGCCATGGGCTGGGTGACCGACGGCCTGTTTGGCCTGTTTGCCCAGACCGACAGCCGCGTACAAGCCCTGCGCAACTGGGGCATGACGGGCGTGGATCGCCTCGGCCCGCTGAAACACTGGCTGGCCCGCCAGGCCATGGGGCAGGCGGGCTGATGCCAGCCCTGCCGACTTTTTAACCTTGAATGCCCTCGGGCCACTTTATGAAACTCGCCAAGATCCCCCTGCTCGCGCTGCTCGCTGCGCTGTCGCTGAGCGCGTTCGCGCAGGAAGCCACCATCCGCAAGAACCTGGCCGAACGCCTGCCCAAGCTGCCCGCCATCGACGAAATCACCAAGACGCCGATGCCCGGCCTGTACGAGGTGCGCATCAACCACAGCGACATCTTCTACACCGACGAAAAAGGCGACTTCCTGATCCAGGGCTCGCTGATCGACACCAAGGCCCAGCAGGACCTGACCGAACAGCGCGTTGAAAAGCTCACCGCCATCGCCTTCAAGGACCTGCCGCTCAAGGACGCCTTCACCATCGTGCGCGGCAACGGCAAACGCAAGATGGCCGTCTTTGAAGATCCGAACTGCGGCTACTGCAAGCGCTTCGAACGCGACCTGACCAAGATCGACAACGTCACGGTCCACGTGTTCCTCTACCCCATCCTGAGCGCCGACTCGGGCGAAAAATCACGCAACATCTGGTGCGCCAAGGACAAGGGCAAGGCCTTCCTCGACTGGATGGTCAAGGACATAACACCGCCCGACGCGAAATGCGATGCCGCTGCCGTGGCCCGCAACTTCGAGTTCGGTAAAAAGGCCCGCATCACCGGCACCCCCACCATCATCTTTGCCGACGGATCGCGCGTGCCGGGCGCCATCGGCGCCGACCGCGTCGAGAAGCTGCTCGCCGAAGCCAAGCCCTGATCCGCGCGCTGGATGACCCCGCCGGTGCTGCACGACCCGAACGACACCACCCTGGTGCGGACCCTGGGCCACGCCGGCCTGATCCCCTTTGTGCTGCTGGCCGCCCTGCTCTGGCTGGTGGATGCCGCGCTGCAGGCCTGGGTGGCGGTCGCGCTGGCGGGCTACGCCGCGCTGATCGCGTCATTCTTGGGCGGGGTGCACTGGGGCATTGGCTGGCTGGCCAGCCGGCATGCGGCGGCGCTCGCCGAGCGCCCGCACCACGCCCAGCGCAACCACTTTCTCTGGGGCATCGTGCCCTCGCTGCTGGCCTGGCCCGGCGTGCTCATGCCGCCGTTCGCCGGTCTGCCCTGGCTGGGCTTCGTGCTGGTGCTGAGCTACCTGGCCGACCGCACGCTTTACACCCACGCCGGCCTGCAGGCCTGGCTGACCCTGCGCTTCCGTCTCTCGGCGGTGGCGGCGCTCAGTTGTTTTGTGGGCGCTGGTGCCCTGTGAACGGACTTCCATGAACCTCCCCCGTCGGACCTCCCCGCGCGCCAAAGCGGTCTCAACAGCCGCAGAGAAGCCCGCCGTCCGCTACCGCGTCGAGGTGCTGAGCCTGCAAGCCCATCTGTTCGCCATCACGCTGGAGATCGATCACCCGGCGCCGCGCCAACGCCTGAGCCTGCCGGTGTGGATACCGGGCAGCTACCTGGTGCGGGAGTTCTCGCAACACCTGCAGCACCTGCAGGCCACCCAGGGCGGTGAACCGGTACCGCTGCGCCAGCTCGACAAGAACAGCTGGCAGGTGACGGCCGAAGCCGGTCAAGCGCTCGTGCTGCGCTACGAGGTCTACGCGTTCGATGCCTCGGTCCGCACCGCCTTCCTCGACAGCACGCGCGGTTTCTTCAACGCCACCAGCCTGTGCCTGCGGGTGATCGGACAGGAAGACCAGGCGCAAGGCCTGGAACTTGTTCCCGGACAGGCACCCGCGGGCTGGCGGGTCGCCACCGGTCTGACCGCCAGCGACGTGGACGGCAACGGCTTCGGCCACTACACCGCGCAGGACTACGACGAACTCGCCGACTGCCCGGTGGAGCTGGGCACGTTCTGGAGCGGCGAGTTCGTGGCCCACGGCGTGCCGCACCGCTTCGTGGTCAGCGGCGCAGGCGGCTGGTTCGACGGCGAACGCCTGCTGGCCGACACGCGCCGCATCTGCGAGGCCCAGATCGGCTTCTGGCACGGTACCGGCGGCGAAGCACCGTTCAAAAACTACCTCTTCATGATGCACGCCAGCGGAGAAGGCTACGGCGGGCTGGAGCACCGCAACAGCACCGCGCTGATCTGCCAGCGCACCGACCTGCCCAAGCTGTTGGTCAAGGATGAAAAGCCTCCGGCGCTGAAAGCCACCGACGGCTACACCACCCTGCTCGGCCTGATCAGCCACGAGTATTTCCACACCTGGAACGTCAAGCGCCTGCGCCCGGCCGAGTTCAAGCGCTACGACTACAACCAGGAAAACTACACCGAGCTGCTCTGGTTCTTCGAAGGTTTCACCAGCTACTACGACGACCTGATCCTGCGCCGCGCCGGCCTGATCGACGACGCCACCTACCTCCAGCTGGTGATGAAGACCGTCAACCAGGTGCAACAGACGCCCGGCCAGCAGGTGCAGACCGCCGCCCAGGCCAGCTTCGACGCCTGGATGAAGTACTACCGCATCCACGAGAACACGCCCAACGCCACGGTGAGCTACTACACCAAGGGTGCGCTGGTGGCGATGTGTTTCGACCTCACGCTGCGCGCCGAGGGCCACAGCAACCTCGACGAAGTGATGCGCGAGCTCTGGCTCAGCTGTCAGGGAGGCCCGATGCGCGAGGCCGACTTTGCCCGCGCCCTCAAGCGCCTGGGCGGGCGTGCCTTCGACCGCGAACTGCGCGACTGGGTGCACGGCACGTCCGATCTGCCCGTGCGGGCGCTGCTGCAGCAGCACGGTGCCAAGGTCATCAACGACAAGGCCCCGCTGGCCCAGCAGCTGGGGCTGCGCGTGAGCGAATCGGGCGGCCTCACGCTCAAGACCGTTTTGCGCGGCGGCGCGGCCGAGGCCGCCGGCATGGCCGCTGGCGACGAATGGCTGGGCGTGGAACTGCCCCCTGCAAAACGCGGCCAGCCGGCTGAAGCCTGGCGCATCCGGAAACTCGACGAGGTGGCCCTGCTGCGCGGCCAGCGCCAGCGCCTGACCGCGCTGATCGCGCGCGACAAACGCTTGCTGCGCTGCCCGCTGGTCTGGCCGGAACCCACACAGGCGATGCGGCTGGCAGTGGGCGATGCCAGCCTGCTCAAATCCTGGCTGGCTTCGGCAGTCTGACCGGAAGTCAACCCGCCGCCGGGCAGCGGCGGAGCGCGGGGGGCCGCTACTTCGGCCGCAAATCCACCACCCGCTTGGCCTTGCCCTGGCTGCGTTCCACGCCGCCCTCGGGCTTGAGCACCACCTCGACGCTGCTGCCCACGAACACCTTGACCTCGTGACGCAGCCGCTCGGCCGCGGTGCGCGCTTCGATGCTCTCGGGCGCGAGGCCCGGGCGCGTCTCGACCACCACCGACAGGGTGTCCAGATGGCCTTCGCGCGTGAGCACACACTGGTAGTGCGCGCTGAGCTCGGGTCGTTTCAGGATCAATTCCTCGATCTGCGTCGGGAACACGTTGACCCCGCGCACGATCATCATGTCGTCGCTGCGGCCGGTGATCTTTTCCATGCGGCGCATGGTGCGCGCCGTGCCCGGCAGCAGGCGCGTGAGGTCGCGCGTGCGGTAGCGGATGATGGGCAGCGCCTCCTTCGTCAGGCTGGTGAACACCAGCTCACCCATCTCGCCATCGGCCACCGGTTCACCGGTCTCGGGGTGGATGATCTCGGGGTAGAAGTGGTCTTCCCAGATCGTCGGTCCGTCCTTGGTCTCGACGCACTCGTTGGCCACACCCGGGCCCATCACTTCCGACAGGCCATAGATGTCCACCGCATCGATGTTCATGCGCGCTTCAATGGCCACGCGCATGTCGTTGGTCCAGGGCTCGGCGCCGAAGATCCCGATGCGCAGACTGCTCTCGCGCGGGTCCAGGCCCAGGCGCTCAAATTCGTCGGCGATGGCCAGCATGTAGCTGGGCGTGACCATGATGATGTCGGGCCGGAAGTCCTGCATCAGCTGCACCTGGCGCTCGGTCTGGCCGCCGCCGAAGGGCACCACCGTCAGGCCCAGCTTCTCGGCGCCGTAATGCGCGCCCAGGCCACCGGTGAACAGGCCGTAGCCGTAGCTCACGTGCACCATGTCGCCCGGCCGCGCGCCGCTGGCGCGGATGCTGCGCGCCACCACGTTGGACCAGGTGTCGATGTCCTTCAGCGTGTAGCCCACCACGGTCGGTTTGCCGGTCGTGCCGCTGCTGGCGTGGATGCGCGCGCAGCGCTCGCGCGGCACGGCGAACATGCCGAAGGGGTAGCTGTCGCGCAGGTCTTTCTTGGTGGTGAAAGGGAATTTGGCCAGGTCGGCGAGTGAACGGCAGTCGTCCGGGTGCACGCCGGCTTCGTCGAACTTGGCCTTGTAGACCGGCGAGTTCGCGTAGGCGTGGCGCAGCGTGCCCTGCAGGCGCTTGAGCTGCAAGCCCCGCAGCTCGTCGATGCTGGCTTTTTCGATCGGTTCCAGCGGGAAGTGGTTCATGCCTGCACCTCTTCGGGAAAGACCTGCCCGGGAATCACCGCACTCTTGCCTCTGAACATCGCGATCACCTCACCCTTCTGGTTGGTCACCCGCATGTCGTAGATGCCGTGCCGGCCCTGCAGCGTCTGCTCCACGCCTTCGCAGGTCAGCACGTCGCCGTCCTGGCCGGGCTTGAGGAACTCGATGCTGCAGCCCGCCGCCACCGCGTTCCGGTTGTAGCTGTTGCAGGCGTAAGCAAAGGTGGTGTCGGCCAGCGTGAAGATGAAGCCACCGTGGCAGATCTGGTGGCCGTTGAGGTGCAGCGGCTTGACGGCCATGCGCAGCACGGCGCGCCCGGGCTCCACGCTGACCAGTTCGATGCCCATGGTCTCGCGGGCCGCCACGTCCACGGCGAACATGGATTCACCGACCTTGGCGGCGCGTTCTTGCGGCGTCATGCTCATTCATTCCCCCTTGAACTGCGCCGGGCGCTTCTGGCGGAACGCCATCACGCCTTCGATGTAATCGTGCGTGGCGCCCAGCGCCGACTGCATGTCGCGCTCCACGTCGAGCTGCTGGTTCAGTGTGCGGGTGCCGGCGTCGCGCAGCAGCGCGCGCGTGGCGACCAGAGCCCTGGTCGGCATCACGGCCAGCTTCTCGGCAACAGCCAGCGCGGCGGCCAGCGGATCGTCCTGCACGTCCCAGATCATTCCCCATTCTTTCGCCTGCGCGGCGGGCAGCTTGTCGCCCGTCATGGCCAACGCCATGGCGCGCGCCAGGCCCAGCCGCTCCACCAGGAACCAGCTACCGCCGGCGTCCGGGATCAGCCCGATCTTGCTGAAGGCCTGGATGAAGCTCGCGCCGGGCGCGGCGATCGCGATGTCGCAGGTCATGGCCAGCGAGGCGCCCGCGCCCGCGGCCACGCCGTTGACGGCGGCGATCACCGGGAACCGCAGCGACTGGATGCGCCGTGCCGTGGGGTTGAAAGCCTGATCGATCACCGGCCCGGGATCGGCACGTTTGACGAGATCGGGGCCAGGCTCGAAGTCGAATTCGGCGAGGTCGGCACCGGCGCAGAAGCCGCGACCCGCGCCGGTGAGCACCATCGCGCGGATCACCGGGTTGGCTTCGGCGCGATCCAGCGCAGCCCAGAGCTCGCGGTGCATCTGGCGCGTGAAACTGTTGAGGGCGTCCGGACGGTTGAGCGTGATCAGGGCAACGGCGCCGCGCTCTTCATAGAGCACGGTGCTGCCCGCGGCGGGTGCGTTCATGGGTGTCTGTCTCCTGGCGCCGTCGTTCCGCAGCGCTGGTGGTGGGATGGGAACGGCAATCTACCATTAACCGACCCATCGGTCGGTTAATGTTTTCCCTTGGGTGGCCCGGTATCGGACGGCCCGCTATAGTTGACGTTTACGTCAATCATCACACACCACCCGAGGAAACACCATGAGCGAAACCGCCACCCCCGGACTGATCACCCTGCGCACCGAAGGCCGCGTGGGCATCATCACCCTGAACCGACCCAAGCAGCTCAATGCGCTGAACGACCAGCTGATGACCGAACTGGGCGCCGCGCTCCAGGCCTTTGATGCCGACGAAGGCATCGGCTGCATGATCATCACCGGCAGCGAAAAGGCCTTCGCCGCCGGCGCCGACATCGGCGCCATGGCGACCTACTCCTTCGCCGACGTCTACAAGGGCGACTACATCACCCGCAACTGGGAAACCATCCGCAGCGTGCGCAAGCCGGTGATCGCCGCGGTCAGCGGTTTCGCCCTGGGTGGCGGCTGTGAGCTGGCCATGATGTGCGACTTCATCATCGCCGCCGACAACGCCAAATTCGGCCAACCCGAGATCAAGCTCGGCATCATCCCCGGCGCTGGTGGCACGCAGCGCCTGCCGCGAGCGGTGGGCAAGGCCAAGGCCATGGACATGGCCCTGACCGGCCGCATGATGGACGCCACCGAAGCCGAGCGCGCCGGGCTGGTGAGCCGCGTGGTGCCGCTGGACAAGCTGATGGACGAGGCCCTGGGCGCCGCACTCATGATCTGCGAGTTCTCGCAGCCATCTGTGATGGCCGCCAAGGAATGCGTCAACCGCGCTTTCGAAGGCACATTGGCCGACGGCGTGATGTTCGAGCGCCGCCTGTTCCACGCGCTGTTCGCCACCGCCGACCAGAAGGAAGGCATGGACGCGTTCGTGAACAAACGCAAGGCGGTGTTCCAGCACCAGTGAGCGCCAATGTTGGGACGCACACAGTCTGTAACAGGGCGCCCGGGGGCACCGGCGTATAAATGGCTTCGGCTCCACGCCTCTGGCAAGCGATGACCGTTGGGGTCTGAGCCCGGCGGGCGTGGATCGCGCCGATCCACTCCAGGAGACCCCCATGACCACACGCCGCCGTTTCATTTTCATGATTCCCGCCTCCGGGGCCGTGCTGGCCGCGGCCTGCTCGGACCAGGCCACACCCCCCGCTGCTGCACCCGAGATGGCTCCTGCCGCCCCGATGGCCCCACCACCCGCACCCGAGCCCGCCGCTCCCCCGATGGCCCCGGAGGCCAGCGGCGGCCCCATGCTCGACGAGGCGGACGCCGCTGCCGTGGCGCTCGGCTATGTCGCGGACACGGCACGGGCCGACAAAACCAAATACCCCAACCATGCCGACAGCCAGACCTGTGCCAACTGCGGGCTGTACCAGGGCACGGCTGGCGCGGACGCCGGGCCTTGCCCGTTGTTCGCGGGCAGGCAGGTGGCGGCCCAGGGCTGGTGCGCGTCTTACGTGAAAAAGCCGGCCTGACCGCCCGCCGCGCTGACCCCGCCCTTATTCGGGGTTCGAATTGGGCTACAATGCCGACCGCGTTGGCGATATAGCTCAGTTGGTTAGAGCGCAGCATTCATAATGCTGATGTCGGTGGTTCAAGTCCACCTATCGCCACCAGAATTACAAAAAGCGGACC
This sequence comes from Hydrogenophaga sp. L310, assembly GCF_055703065.1. Taxonomy (NCBI): domain Bacteria; kingdom Pseudomonadati; phylum Pseudomonadota; class Betaproteobacteria; order Burkholderiales; family Comamonadaceae; genus Hydrogenophaga; species Hydrogenophaga sp. L310. The sequence goes on along the minus strand of NZ_JBVPZA010000003.1, from coordinate 163,475 downwards.
CCGGCGACGGTGTCCGCTTTTTTTCTTGCCCGCCCGATTCATGGCCATCAAATCCACCATCTTCAAGGCGAACCTGCAGATCGCAGACATCGACCACGGCTACTACGCCGACCACGCGCTCACCCTTGCCCGCCACCCGAGCGAGACCGACGAACGCATGATGGTGCGCCTGACGGCCATGGCCATCCACGCCCACGAGCTGCAGGACACCTGCAAGGGCGACGGCACGCTGACCTTTGGCGCCGGCCTGTCGGACCCGGACGATCCCGATGTTTCGCTGACCGATTACACCGGCCGCAAGCGCATCTGGATCGAGGTCGGCCAGCCCGAGGACAAACCGGTGTCCAAAGCCTGCAGCAAGGCCGATGCGGTGATCCTGTACGCCTTCGGCTCGGCGGCCGACGTCTGGTGGCGCGGCATCGAGACCAAGCTCGCGCGACTGGAGAAACTGCAGGTCTGGCGCCTGCCCACCGAGGTGGCGCCCGCGCTGGCGGCCATGGCCGAACGCAGCATGCAGCTGCAGGCCACCGTGCAGGAAGGCGCGCTCACGCTCAGCAGCACGCGGGGCAGCGTACACATCGAACCGATCCGCTGGAAATAAGCCCGCGCTTCAGGCCCGGTGTTTGCCGGGCGTCCAGCCCTGGCTGCGCAGCACCTGCTTGGTCACCTGTTGTGGCACCGCCTCCAGCGGCGTGGCCAACATGCGAGAATGCAAGGCCTCGCGCCTGCCTTGCGCGAGCGGTCATCCCCGCCCACCCACAGCCTCTGGATCGATACCATGAACCGCTGCTTTTCTGCCCGCTTCCGCGCCGCCCGGCGCACCACCACGCTCGCGATCGGCCTGCTGGCCTTCGGCCTGGCGCCCGCGGCCCTGGCCCAGAACCAACCGCGCACCTTTCCGGACAAGGCTCTGCGCGGCACGCTGGTCGTGGTGCAGCCCCCCGTGATCCAGCTGGACGGGAAAACCGCCCAGCTCTCGCCCGGCTCCCGCATCCGGGGCACCAACAACATGCTGTTGATGTCGGGCGGACTGGTGAACCAGAAACTGCTCGTCAACTACACCGTGGAGCCCAACGGCCTGGTGCACGACGTCTGGATCCTGACCGAAGCCGAAGCCGCCGAGAAGCGTAAGCGCGCCGGCGAATAACCCCAAGCAACCAGCAAAGGCCCCGCCAGGCGCACCGCGGAACCGGCTTCGCCGGGCCGCCAGTGCGGTCCCCCTTCCAGGGGGAAGCCGCGCAGCGGCGCAGGGGGTGATCACAGCATGTCCAAAAAAGTCTTTATCAAAACCTTCGGCTGCCAGATGAACGAGTACGACTCGGACAAGATGGCCGACGTGATGAACGCCGCTGAAGGCTACGAGCCCACGCAGGATGTGAACGAGGCCGACCTGATCCTCTTCAACACCTGCTCGGTGCGCGAGAAGGCGCAGGAAAAGGTGTTTTCCGACCTCGGGCGCGTGCAGCACCTGAAGAAAAAGGGTGTGCTGATTGGTGTCGGCGGCTGCGTGGCCAGCCAGGAGGGCGCCGAAATCATCAAGCGCGCGCCCTATGTGGACGTGGTGTTCGGTCCGCAGACCCTGCACCGCCTGCCCGAACTGCTGGCCCGGCGCGAAAGACAAGCCCGCCCGCAGGTGGACATCAGCTTCCCCGAGATCGAGAAGTTCGACCACCTGCCGCCCGCGCGGGTCGACGGCGTTTCGGCCTTCGTGTCGATCATGGAAGGCTGCTCCAAATACTGCAGCTACTGCGTGGTGCCGTACACGCGCGGCGACGAGGTGAGCCGCCCGTTCGAGGACGTGCTGGTGGAGATCGCCGGCCTGGCCGACCAGGGCGTGCGCGAGGTCAACCTGTTGGGACAGAACGTCAACGCCTACCGCGGCAAGATGGGCGACACGGCCGAGATCGCCGACTTCGCGCTGCTGCTCGAATATGTGGCCGACATCCCGGGCATCGAGCGCATCCGCTACACCACCAGCCACCCCAACGAGTTCACGCCGCGCCTGATCGAGGCCTACGCGAAAATCCCGAAACTGGTGAACCACCTGCACCTGCCGGTGCAACATGGCAGCGACCGCATCCTCATGGCCATGAAACGCGGCTACACCGCCATGGAATACAAGAGCACGGTGCGCAAGCTGCGCGCGATCCGGCCCGATCTCGCCATGAGCAGCGACTTCATCGTCGGCTTCCCCGGCGAAACCGAAGAAGACTTCGGCAAGCTGATGAAGCTGATCGACGACATCGGTTTCGACATCAGCTTCAGCTTCATCTTCAGCCCGCGCCCGGGCACGCCCGCGGCCAACCTGCCCGACGACACGCACCACGCCGTGAAACTCAAGCGCCTGCAGCACCTGCAGGCCGTGATCGAAGCCAACGTGGCCCGCATCAGCGCCAGCAGGCAAGACACGGTGCAGCGCATCCTGGTCGAAGGGCCGTCGCGCAAATCCACGGCCGAGGCGCCCGAGCTCATGGGCCGCACCGAATGCAACCGTGTGGTCAATTTCGCCGCCGGACCGAACGCCGCCCGTCTGGTGGGCCAGATGATCGACGTGCGCATCACCGAAACCTTTGCGCATTCGCTGCGCGGTGAAGTGATGGTGAGCGAAACCGCATGAGCCTCCACCGGGCCGTACCGAAGGCGCTCGGCCCCGCAGTGCGCAGCGCGGAGGGCAGTCCCGTGACCGCTCCCTTGACCCGGGGCACCCGGTGTTGAAAGCCACGCTGCGGTTTTCCTTCCCCCAGTTGCTGCTGGTGGCCTTTGTGCTCATCGGCGCGCTGCTGGGTGCGGCAGCCCTGCGCGCGCTGTTTTCGCTCGACACGATCATGGCGCAGAGCCGGGAGAGCACCACCCAGGCGATCGCGCTGAGCACCGCGGCCCAGTCGCTCAGCGAGCGCAGCCTGACCATGGAACGGGCCGCCCGCCAGGCCCTGGTGCTGGGCGACCGCCAGCTGCGGCAGCGTTTTGAAGAAGCGGCCGGCCACGCCAGGGACATCCTGCGCCGGCTCGAAAGCAACGAACTGCCGCCCGAGTTCTCGCGCCAGTGGCTGCAGCAGCTGAGCGACGTCGAGGCGCTGCTGGACGGTTCGCCGGACACCGCGCTCGACCGCGAGCGCGCCGTGGCCCGCGCCTTCCGCGAGCTCGACGGCCACAGCGCGGCGATTGCCCAGCAGGTCCAGGCCATCATCGGCAACCGCAACGATGCGCTGCAGGACCGCGTCGAGAAAAGCCGCCGGCAGTTGACGCAACAGGTGCTGGGCTCCATCGCCCTGGCCGCCGTGATGGCGCTGGGGTTTGGCGTCTGGCTGGCCCGGCCGTTCCAGCGGCTGGAGAAAGCCATCGTGGGCCTGGGCGAGAACCGGCTCGACCTGCCGATCGACATCCCCGGCCCGCCCGATGTGCGACGGGTCAGTCAGCAGCTGGAGTGGCTGCGTCTTCGACTCACCGAACTCGATGCCGACAAGGCCCGTTTCCTGCGCCATGTCTCGCACGAACTCAAGACGCCTCTGGCCTCGCTGCACGAGGGCGTGGCGGTGCTGGGCGACGGCGTGGCCGGGCCGCTCAACCCCAGCCAGGCCGAGGTGGTGAGCATCCTGCAGCACAACACCCAGTTGCTGCAACACCAGATCGAGGCGCTGCTGCGCTTCAACGCCGCGGCTTTTGAAGCCCGCCAGCTCCAGCGCGAACCCACCGACCTGCTGGCCCTGGTGGAAGAACAGATCGAAACCCAGCGCCTGCGCTGGCAGTCGCACCAGCTCAGCGTGCGCGCCGAAGGTCCGTCGATGGTGTTGCCGGTGGATCGCGAGAAGATGGCCTCGGCCATCGGCAACCTGCTGTCGAATGCGATCCGTTTTTCTCCCCATGGCGGACTGGTCCGCCTGGTGCTGCAGGACGACGCGGGCCGGGCCTGTCTCGACGTGATCGACCAGGGTCCCGGGGTGGCCGAGGCCGACCGCGACCGTGTTTTTGAACCTTTTTACCGGGGCGAACGCCAGCCCACGGACACGGTGAGGGGCACCGGCATCGGCCTGTCCATCGTGCACGAGTACATTGGAGCGCACGGCGGCCGGGTCCAGTTGCTGCCCGCGCGCCACGGCGCCCATTTCCGCATCGAATTGCCCCATGCCAGTTGATACCTTCCAGCGAGCGTTCCGCCGCGTCCACCTGAAGAACCGGTCCCGTCGCGTCGCCCTGTGCCTGAGCGCTGCCGTGTGCCTGAGCGCCTGCGCCACACCGGAACCCGCTCCCGCACCACCGCCGGTACCCGCCATCGAACCATCCCCCACGACCGCCACCACGGCAGTGGCCACCCCACCGGCACCGATGCCCCCCGCGCTGGCCTCCGGGGATCGGGACAGCCCGCCGGCCGGGGACGCCCTCACACCGCCAGCCCTGGAGTCGGTGCTCGCCTACGCCGACCGTCTGCGGGGTCTGCCAGCGAACGGCCTGACACAGGAACAGGCTGCGCTCGGTGAACCCGGCAACCTGCCGGTGCGCCAGATCCAGCTCGCGCTGGTCCTGATGCACAGCCACCAGCCCGCCGACACGGCCCGCGCGCTGGGCCTGCTGCAGCGCGTCATGGCCCACCCGGCGCCCGACAGCGCTCCCCTCAAGCCGCTGGCCCGGCTGCTGGCCGCCCGCCTGCTCGATCAGCGTCGCCTGGAAGACAGCGTGGAGCGGCTGTCGCAGCAGCTGCGCGACAGCCAGCGCCGCATCGAGGTGCTGAGCGACCGGCTCGAAGCCATGCGCGCCATCGAACGCAGCCTGACACCGCGTGGTGCCGGGCGAGCACCGAAGCCATGAGCACGCCAGTCAGCCCACCGTCCCCGGCGCCTGGCGCGGCGCGCGCGCGCCTGCTGGTGGTGGACGACGATGCCGACATGCTGCGCCTGCTGTCGATGCGGCTCGGGGCGGCGGGTTACCAGGTCACGGCGGTCGGCTCGGCCGAAGCCGCGCTGAGCCAGCTCGACATCGAGCGCCCGCAGCTGGTGTTGTCGGACGTGCGCCTGCCCGGGCGCGATGGCCTGGCGCTGTTCGACGAGATCCGGGCCCGCCACCCCTCGCTGCCGGTGATCCTGCTCACCGCGCACGGCACCATCCCCGATGCGGTGGAGGCCACGGCGCGGGGTGTCTATGGCTACCTCACCAAACCCTACGAAGCCCGGGAACTGCTGGAAAAAATCGCCCAGGCCCTGGCCTTGGGCGCACCGGCCAGCCCGAGCCACCCTGCCGACGAACAATGGCGTGCCGAGATCGTCAGCCGCTCCAACCGCATGGCCGATCTGCTGGCCGAGGCCCGCATGGTCGCCCAGTCCGACGCCAGTGTGCTGCTGCGCGGCGACAGCGGCACCGGCAAGGAAGTGCTGGCCCGCGCGATCCACCGGGCCAGCCCGCGCGCCAAGCGCCCGTTTATCGCCGTCAACTGCGGCGCCATTCCCGAGGCCCTGCTCGAATCCGAGCTGTTCGGCCACATGAAGGGCGCTTTCACCGACGCCGTGGCCAACCACAAGGGCCTGTTCCAGGCCGCCGACGGCGGCACCCTGTTGCTCGACGAGATCGGTGACATGCCGCCGGCCCTGCAGGTCAAGCTGCTGCGCGTGCTGCAGGAGCGCGCGGTGCGCCCGCTGGGGTCCAGCCAGTCGGTGCCGGTGGACGTGCGCATCATTTCGGCCACGCACCGCGACCTCGAAGCCGCCATGGCCATGGGCCAGTTCCGTGAAGACCTCTACTACCGGCTCAACGTCGTTACGCTGACCCTGCCCACGCTGGCCGAGCGGCGCGAAGACATCGCCCTGCTGGCCAACCACTTCCTGGCCAAACTGGCCGCCAAATACGGCAAGCGCAGCTCCGGCTTTGCGCCCGAGGCGCTCAAGGCATTGACGATGTCCGCCTGGCCGGGCAATGTGCGCCAGCTCTACAACGTGGTCGAGCAGGCGTGCGCCCTGTCCACCACGCCCCTGGTGTCGCTGGCGCTGGTGCAGCGCGCCCTGCGCACGCCCTCGGCCGAGGTGCTGAGCTTCGTCGACGCGCGCCAGCGCTTCGAACGCGAGTACCTGGTCGGCCTGCTGAAAATGACCGACGGCCATGTGGCCGATGCGGCCCGTCTGGCCCAGCGCAACCGCACCGAGTTCTACCGCCTGCTGCAAAAACACGCGCTCACGCCGGGCCTGTTCAAGAGCGATGCCGGCGCCGGTGCGGGCACCGAGTCCAGCGACCCTGTCGCCGATGTGTGACAACCAGAAACCGTTGATCTGTCACGGTTTTTTTTCCAGCACCCGCCTGCCTGTCGCCGATCGACGACAAAAACCGGTATCCGGGACCTTCCCGAAAACGCCCAACCGGTCGATCACATCAAAATCGATTCATAACCAGTTGATTTAAAAGGTTTTTTCAGACCTGGCACAGGGTTTGCCCTAATCCAGGCATGCCCATTGATTTCAGACCGCTTCCAGCGCCCCGCATCCAGCGCAGCCGATCCCTGCTGATCGCGCTGCTCACCATGCTGGTCGCGGCTTCCGCGCAGGCACAGGGCTTTGACTGGAACACCCTCAGCCAGCTGGCCCGGACCCGCGCGCAGGCACCCTACAGCGCAAACAGCGACAAACTGCCTGCGGACCTCGCCGCCCTGGATTACGACCAGATGCGGTTCATCCGCTTCCGGGAAGACCAGTCCACCTGGCGCACGCAAAGCCTGCCTTTCGAAGCCCAGTACTTCCACCTCGGCCTGTACCAGACACAACCCGTTCGCATTCACGAAATCACACCTGAAGGCGTGAAGGATCTGCCTTTCCGGCGCGAACTGTTTGAATACGGGCGCAACGTGGTGGATCCCAGTCAGTGGGGCGACCTCGGCTTTGCCGGGTTCCGGCTGCTGCACCCACTGAACGAACCGGCCAAGAAAGACGAACTCGTCGCCTTTCTCGGTGCGAGCTACTTCCGGGCGCTCGGCGCCGGCCAGCAGTACGGCCTGTCGGCCCGTGGCCTCGCCATCGACACCGTGGGCGGCAGCGGCGAAGAGTTCCCGCGCTTCACCGAGTTCTGGCTGGAGCGCCCGGCGGCGGACGCGAAGCAGATCACGGTCTACGCCCTGCTGGAATCGCCGCGCAGCACCGGCGCCTACCGCTTCGTGCTGCGTCCGGGCGCCCAGACCACCGTGAGCGTGCACGCCCGGGTTTACCTGCGCCCAGGCTCGGCGCCGGTGAACACGCTCGGCCTGGCCCCGCTGACCAGCATGTTCCTGTTTGGCGAGAACCAGCCCAGCGCCACCGACTTCCGTCCGGAAGTCCACGACTCGGACGGCCTGATGATGGTCACCGGGGACGGCGAGTGGCTGTGGCGCCCGCTGCAGAACCCGCGCCAGCTGGTGGTGAGTTCGTTCGCCATGCAACAGCCGCGCGGCTTCGGCCTGATGCAGCGCGACCGCAGCTTCGCCAGCTACGAAGACGTGGAAGCCCGCTACGAGCGCCGCCCCAGCGCCTGGATCCAGCCGCTGGGCGACTGGGGTGCCGGCCGCGTGGAACTGGTGCAGTTGCCCACGCCCGACGAAACACACGACAACATCGTCGCCTACTGGGTGCCCGCCACCCTGCCCACGCCCGGCGAACCCTTTGAGTACGCCTACGAGCTGGCCTGGCAGGGCGACACGCCACAGCGCCCCCCTTCCGCCTGGGTCACCCAGAGCCGCCGCGGCTACGGCTACACCAAGCTGAGCGTCAGCGAACAGGCGCGCCAGCCCCAGTACGTGCTCGACTTCACCGGTCCGGCGCTGGACAACCTGCCCGCAGACGCCCCGGTGCGCGCAGTGGTGAGCGCCGACGCCAACGGCCGGGTCCTCGAAGCCCTGGCCTACCCCAATCCGGCCACGCGCACCTGGCGCGTGACCCTGCGCGTGGAACGCATCGACCCGGACCGCCCGGTCGAGCTGCGCGCCTTTCTCCAACACCAGAACGACACCTTGAGCGAAACATGGACACAACTACTCCTGCCCGAGTGAGCGCCCCCTTGAGTGGCCGCAGCCTGCTGCGTGAAGAACGCCACCCGAACGCGGTGACGGCCCCGCCGGTCAACCGCGGGTCCATGGCGCCACGCCCCTGGCGGGGCTTCTGGAACAGCATCGGGACCGCCGTGCTGGCCAGCGCCAGCCAGTGGTTGCCACCGCGCACGCCCAAGGTACGCCCCAGCGAGCAACCAACACCACAGGCCTGGGAAATCGCGGCCAACCGGCGCCGCACGGTGTTCGTGTTGCTGACGCTGCTGAGCACGGCGCTGGCCGCCAGCCTGTACATCAGCGCCCAGCCGGAAGATGAACACACCTGGCTGCAAATGGCCCAGCTGGTGCTGTTCGCCGTGTTGTCCGCCTGGGTCGTCACCGGCTTCGTGACCGCGCTCATGGGTTTCTGGGTGCTGCTGCGCGGCGACCGCCACACCCTCACCGCCGCCTCGGTGCGCGACCACGCGATGAACCCCGACACACGCACCGCCATCATCATGCCCATCTGCAACGAAGATGTGGCCACCGTGTTCGCCGGCCTGCGCGCCACCTGCGAATCGCTCATCGGCACCGGCCACGCCAGCCAGTTCGACGTCTTCGTGCTGTCCGACAGTTACGACCCCGCCATCGCCGCCGCCGAGCGCAGCGCCTGGGAAGCCTTGCGCGCGGCCCTGGCCGAGCAGCCCGGCCATCCACCGATCGAGGTGTACTACCGCCTGCGCGAGCGCCGCACCCACCGCAAGGCGGGCAACGTGGCCGATTTCTGCCGCCGCTGGGGCAAGGACTACGACCACATGGTGGTGCTCGACGCCGACAGCGTCATGAGCGGCAGCTGCCTGGTGTCCATGGTCAAGCTGATGGACGCGAATCCGAGCGCCGGCATCATCCAGACCGCCACGCAGGCCATCGGTCACGCCACGCTGCACGCGCGCGCACAGCAGTTCGGTTCGCGCGTCACGGGCCGTCTGTTCACCCTCGGCATGCAGTTCTGGCAGCTCGGCGAGTCCCACTACTGGGGCCACAACGCCATCATCCGTGTCGAACCCTTCATGCAGCACTGCGCGCTGGCCCCGATCAAGGGAACGGGCGGCATGTCCGGCGGCATCATGTCGCACGATTTCGTTGAAGCGGCCCTGATGCGCCGTGCCGGCTACCACGTGTGGCTGGTGTCCGACCTCACCGGCAGCTACGAGCAGCAGCCGCCCGACCTGCTGAGCGAGCTGCAGCGCGACCGCCGCTGGTGCCAGGGCAACCTGCAGAACTCGCGCCTGATGGCCGAACCCGGCATCCACCGCGTGCACCGTTCCATGTTCGCCATCGGTGCCATGTCCTACCTGTCGGCCCCGATGTGGCTGGCCTTCCTGGCCTTCGGCACCGCCCTGTGTGTGGCCGACCCGAGCCAGCTGCCGGGCTGGTACGACACGTCCAGCGAACGCCTGGGTCTCTGGATCTGGACCCTGTGCCTGCTGTTCCTGCCCCGTGTGCTCGGCTTGCTGTCGGTGTTCCTCAAGGGCGAACAAAAAGGCTTCGGCGGCGCCGGCATCCTGCTGTCCAGCGCCTTGCTGGAGAGCGCCCTGGCCCTGCTTCAGGCGCCCATCCGCATGGTGGCGCACTCGCTGTTCGTGCTGGTCGCCGTCACCGGCATCCAGCTCGACTGGAAGTCCCCGCCCCGGGAAGCGGTCGGCGTGGCCTGGCGCGGCGCGTTCGCCCAGCTGGCTCCGATCGCAGCCGTCATCGGCGTGCTGGTGTTCGGTGTGGCCTCGTTGAACATCGAAGCCCTGGTCTGGATGCTGCCGGTGACCCTGCCGCTGCTCCTGGCGGTGCCGTTCACCGTGGCCACCGGTCACGTCGCGCTCGGGTCCTGGATGCGCGCCCGAGGCGCCTTGCTGATCCCGGAAGAGTCGTGGTCACCGGCCGTGCTGCGCCGGGCCTGGCGCCACGCCTCGCGCCTGTCGCTGCTCAAAGCCGCCTGATCGCGGGTGGCGAGCCGGGCGGCTTGCCCGGCCAGCGTTCAGGGCTTCGGTGATTGGAGATAACGCTCGTCGGACCAGGTCGCCAGCCATTGCGGCGCGAAGGCCACGAAGATGGCGCTGAACATGCCCGTCAGAAAGGCATCGCCCCAGGCCATGAGCCAGCGCGCCACCAGCGCCTGCTCGTGCGGGGCACCGCCAACCCACTGCTGGGCGGCTTCCAGCAACACACCCGAAAGAAACACCGCCGCGGCGGTGCCGATAAAGCCCCGCCCCAGGGTGTAGACAAAAGGATTGGGCGGCAGCCAGCGGCGCAACAGCGCCCCGATACCCAGCGCCAGCGTGGCCGGCACCAGACCGATCCAGACCCATTGGGACAGCGCGGCAGCCGGATCCGAGTGGCCCAGCAGCCACACGGCCAGCACCACGCCCGAGAGCACCAGCACCGCCAGCGGCCAGCCCAGCATCAGAACCAGCAGGCAGGCGCCCGAGAGCTGCACCTGAAGGCCTTGCGGCATCTTCTGAGGCAACAGCCAGAGCCAGGGCAACAGGGCGAGCGCAGCCAGCGCGGGCGTGAGCAAGGGACCCGCCAGCATGCGCCAGGGGCGGAACCACAAAGCCATCACCATGCAGGCCAAGGCCAGCGCCATTTCGATACCAGTCAGCATGGGCAGGGAGTATGGGCCGCTGACCATTCCCCTCACTTGACTTCGGTCAACCCATGCCGGGCAGCTTGGGCATGCCCTTCATGCCACCCATGCGCTTCATCATCTTCATGAGGCCGCCGCCCTTCATCTTTTTCATCATGCCCTGCATCTGCTCGAATTCCTTGAGCAGCCGGTTGACCTCCTGCACGTGCACGCCGGCACCGGCAGCGATGCGGCGCTTGCGCGTGGCCTTGATGAGCTCGGGCCTGCTGCGCTCCCTGAGCGTCATGCTGCAGATGATGCCTTCCTTGCGTTTGATGTCTTTTTCCGCGCGGTCCATGTCCACCTGACCGGCCTTGGCGGTCATGGCGCTGGGCAACTTGTCCATCAGGCTGGAGAGCCCCCCCATCTGTTTCATCTGGCGGATCTGGTCGAGAAAGTCGTTGAGGTCAAAACCTTCACCGCTCTTGACCTTGGCGGCCAGCTTCTGCGCCGATGCCATGTCCACGCCAGCCGTGACCTGCTCAACCAGGGCCAGGATGTCGCCCATGCCCAGGATGCGGCCGGCGTGGCGCTCGGCGTCGAACACCTCCAGGCCATCGATCTTTTCGGACACACCGGCGAACTTGATCGGCACGCCGGTGACGCTGCGCACCGAGAGCGCCGCGCCGCCGCGCGAATCGCCGTCGAGCTTGGTGAGGATGATGCCGGTCAGCGGCAGCGCATCCTTGAAGGCCTTGGCGGTGTTGATCGCGTCCTGGCCCTGCATGGCGTCCACCACGAAGAGCGTTTCCACCGGGTTGAGCACCGCGTGCAGTTCCTGAATCTCGCGCATCAGCGCTTCGTCGATCGCCAGGCGGCCGGCGGTGTCGACCAGCAGCACATCGAAGTAGTGCCTGCGTGCGTAATCGATCGCGGCGCGGGCGATGTCCACCGGTTTCTGGTCGGGCGTGCTCGGAAACCACTCGGCGCCGGCCTGCGCGGTCACGGTCTTGAGCTGTTCGATGGCCGCCGGGCGGTACACGTCACCCGAGACCGTGAGCACCTTTTTCTTGCGCTTCTCGATCAGGTGTTTGGCCAGCTTGGCGGTGGTGGTCGTTTTACCGGCACCCTGCAGGCCGGCCATCAGGATCACCGCCGGCGGCTGGGCCGCGAGGTTGATGTCCGACACGCCTTCGCCCATGGTGGCGGCCAGTTCGCGGTTGACGATGCTCACCAGCGCCTGCCCCGGCGACAGCGAACCGATCACCTCCTGGCCCAGCGCCTTTTCTTTCACCCGGGCGATGAAGTCGCGCACCACCGGCAGCGCCACGTCGGCTTCCAGCAAGGCCATGCGCACCTCGCGCAACATGTCGGCGACGTTGTCTTCGGTGATGCGGGCCTGGCCGCGCATTTCCTTGACGATGCGTGAGAGGCGGTCTGAGAGGGCTGATGCCATGGTGTGCTCGGGTGTGCTGGTGGGCGCCGGGAAGGGTGGCGACGGGTCGGACGGGAGGCCCGCGCGTCCCGGATGGACTGGCCGGTACCCGGCGAACTCGTTCGGGGCAAGACCGTTAAACTGTGCAGATGATTTTAGCCGTGCCCTGTGGCGCCTGCTGAGTACCGCGCTGAACCAATGAACCTCCTGCCCGCCCTGTCGACGAACCCGCCCGCCGCCCTGCTGTCCGCGGTGGCGGCGCTGTCGTACGCCGTGCTGGCCTGGGCCCACCCGCGCCTGACGGCAGCGCAGACACGCGGCGTGCTGGCCATCGCCTGGCTGCTGCACCTGCTCGTGCTCGCCTCGGGCCTGCTCGAACACCCTCCCCGCTTTGGCTTCGCACCCGCGCTCTCGGTCACCGCCTGGCTGGTCCTGACGGTGTATCTGGTGGAGACACGGCTGTATCCCCAGATGCGCGCACGCTGGACGCTGGCCGTGCTGGGCACTGTGGCGGTGCTGCTGGCGCTGGTATTCCCCGGCTCGCCCTACCCGGCCCTGCGGTCGAGCTGGTTGCCGCTGCACTGGGCGCTGGGCATCGCCTCCTACGGGCTCATTGCCGTGGCCGTGGTGCACGCCTGGATGATGCAGCGGGCTGAAAGGTCCATGCGCCTGGGCGCCGCGGCCGACACCACCCTGCCACTGCTGACCCTGGAGCGGCTGACCTTCCGCTTCGTGGCGGCCGGTTTTGCGCTGCTGAGCGCCACGCTGCTGGCCGGCTGGTGGTTTTCGGGCTCACTCGACCACGGCTGGGTCTGGGACCACAAGACGGCTTTCTCGGTGCTGGCCTGGCTGACCATGGGCGTCTTGCTGGTCGGTCGCTGGCGGCTGGGCTGGCGGGGCCGCACCGCAGTGCGCACACTCTACGTCGGCGCAGGCTTTCTGCTGCTCGGGTATGTCGGTTCCCGCTTCGTTCTCGAAGTCGTTCTGCAGCGTGCCTGAGACCCCCGTCCATGAAATTTCTGCTCGTACTGGCCGTGGTCCTGGTGGCGTTCTGGGTCTGGCGCAACAACCGCTCGCAGGACGCTGACCGTGCGCAAGCCCCTGCACCCCGAAAGCCCCTCCCGCCAGTGACCATGGTGGCCTGCCTGCAATGTGGCGCACACCTGCCTGAGAACGAGGCCATCAAAGGCCCCCGAGGCGCCTACTGCTGCGCCGAACACCGCGCGTCGCACGAGCGTCAGGGCAGCTGATACGGGCCTGTGCGCCAGGCAAGAACGAACATGGCCCAGGACCTTCACCCCAGTTTCGCGCCCTCCTGGTTCTCCCCCTATGAGGAGCACGGATCGCTGGGGCGCGAACAGCGGCGCCACGCTTTCGAGCGTTTGTGGCGCGCCTTCATGCGGGCCCGTGCCTTCATCGCCGCTGTCTTGCTGGCGCTGCAGGTCTTCGAGCTGCTCAACCACAGCGGTGGCCCGGACTGGCTGGTGCTGATCAGCGCGCTGCACCTCACCGCCGCGCTGGCCATGATGGTCTGGTGGCGTGTCGACAACCCCGGGAAAGCGGTCAGCCTGCAATGGCCACTGACCATTGGCGTTGACCTGCTGGTGTTCGGCCTGCTGCAGTTCTTCCAGCAAGGGGGCCTCAACTACACGCCCCTGTTTGCCTTGCCAGTCCTGCTGGCGGCGGTCATGGGTTCGATGACGCTGGCGCTCGCCACAGCCGCGAGCGTCACACTGTTCCTGCTCGGTGAAGCAGCCGCGAGTGCGCCGCTGCTCAGCGAGGTGTCCACCTCGCGCTTCCTGCAGTCGGGTCTGACGGGCACGGGCTTCTTCATCGTGGCCCTGCTGGCCAACCAGCTCGCTGTGAGACTCGCCCGGGAAGAGGTGCTGGCCCAGAGCAGCCAGGCCGCTGCCCGCACGCAGGCCCAGGTCAACGAACTGGTGATCGAGAGCCTGAGCGAAGGCGTGCTGGTGGTGGACCCGCACGGCGTGGTGCGCAACGCCAATCCGGCGGCCAAGGCCATGCTCATGGGCGAGCACTACCCCCATGCGGCCAAACTGCTGCTGTCGGCACGCCACGGGTGGGAAGGACTGTCCCAGTTGGTGAACGAGAGCTTCGCGCTCGGGCACCCCATGGAGTCCGAGGTGCGCATCGACATCGACGAATTCACCTCGCACCGGTTTTTCGCCCGCACCCGGCTCACGCGCACCCCGGGCCAGACGCAGGCCGCGCTGTGCGTGCTGTTCCTGGAGGACCTGCGCGAAGTCGAGGCCCGCGTGCGCACCGAGAAGCTGGCCGCCATGGGTCGCATGTCGGCGGCCGTGGCGCACGAAATCCGCAACCCGCTGTCGGCCATCACCCAGGCCAACGCGCTGCTCGACGAAGAGGTGAACGAACCCGGGCAGAAGCGGCTCACGCGCATGATCGAGCAGAACGCCCAGCGGCTCGCGCGCATCGTGGACGACATCCTCAACGTGGCGCGCGCCCAACCGCTTCAGGACGGGGCTTACGCGTCGGCTCTGCCACTGGATCCGACCGTGCGCCAGATCACGCACGAATGGAACCGCCAGAACCAGATTCAGGGCATCCTGGGCGTGCACCTGCACGCGCCGCAAGCCCATGTGAGCTTCGATCCCGAGCACCTGCGGCGCCTGCTGATCAACCTGCTGGACAACGCCCTGCGCCATGCCAGCGGTCAGCGCTCTTCCATCCGCGTCATCACGCAGCCCGGCGGCACAGACCGCGTGCGCCTGTCGGTCTGGAGCGATGGCGCACCGCTGGAGGCCAGCGTGTTGCGCCACCTGTTCGAGCCCTTCTTCTCTTCGGAGAGCCGCTCCAGCGGCCTGGGCCTGTACATCTGCCGGGAACTGTGCGAGCGCTACGGGGCGCAGATCGCCTACCAGCGCAGCCGGCTCGACCAGCGCGAAGGCAACGAATTCTTTGTGCTCCTGCCCAGCGCGACAGCGAGCGGGCAGCCCGCACAACAAAGCCCAGCCTACCCCGTGGCTGACTCGGTGCCCGGCATGACCCGCCCCGGCGTCTCCCAGGCGGACCCGCCGTCCCTGTCCACGCGGTGACCCTTCCCCCTGCCGATAGATGACCACACCCACACCCACGTCCATCCTGGTCGTCGACGACGAGCCGGACCTGCGCACCCTCTACGAACTGACGTTGCTGCGCGAAGGTCATGAAGTGGTGTCCGCCCCCGACCTCACCCAGGCCCGGGAGTGGCTGGCGCAACGCCACTTTGACGTGCTGATCACCGACATGCGACTGCCCGACGGTCTGGGCCTGGAGTTGCTGCGTGAACTCAACACCGGTCTGCGCACCGAAAAGAGCATCGTCATCACCGCCTACGGCTCGGCCGAGAACGCGGTCGAAGCGCTCAAATCCGGCGCTTTCGACTACCTCACCAAACCAGTGGACCTCAAGCAGCTGCGTGCCGCGGTGACGGCCGCTCTGCAGAGCCAGCGGTACCCGTCCGCGATGCGGCCGCCCTCGGGCGAACCCATGCCGCGCAGCGCCCCGCCGCCGCCCGCCGGCGTGCAGGCCCTCGAACGCATCGTCGGCGCCTCGGGCTGCATGGTGCAGATCCGCAACCGCATTGAAAAAGTGGCGACCAGCATGGCGCCCGTGCTCATCCTGGGCGAATCGGGCACCGGCAAGGAACTGGTGGCGCGCGCGGTGCACGAATGCAGCCACCGGGCCACCGGCCCCTTCGTCGCGGTCAACTGCGGCGCGATTCCCGAAAACCTGATCGAGGCCGAGTTTTTCGGTGCCCGCAAGGGCGCCTTCACCGGCGCCACCCACGACCGCGAAGGTTACTTCCAGGCGGCCAAGGGCGGCACCCTGTTCCTCGACGAAATCGGCGACCTGCCGCTCCAGATGCAGGCCAAGCTGCTGCGCGTGATCCAGGAGCGGCGCGTGCGCCCACTCGGCGGCGTGCAGGAAGAAGCGGTGGACGTGCGCCTGGTCAGCGCCACCCACCGCGATCTGGCCGCTCTCGTCAAGAGCGGTGAGTTCCGGCAAGACCTGTTTTACCGTCTGAACGTGATCGGTCTGCGCACACCCGCCCTGCGCGAGCGGCGCGAGGACCTGTCCGAGCTGGCCCACGCCTTGTTGAAACGCATCTGCAGCGAGTCGGGCCAGCCGGTACCCGCGTTGTCCAGCACGGCGATGGCGTGGCTGCAGACCTGCGAGTTGCCGGGCAATGTGCGTGAACTGGAAAACCTGCTGCAACGTGCGTTGGCACTCAGCAGCGGTGCGGTGTTGCAGGCAGAAGATTTCGGCGATACGAGCGACATGGCGTTGCGCCCGGAGAGCCCGACAACAGTCGAAGCGTTCGCAGCATCCACCCCAGTTTCGGCACCGACCGCAGGCATTCCGGCCGATCTGCAGACCTACCTGGACGAGCAGGAGCGCCAGGTTCTGCTCAAGGCGCTGAAGGAAACCGATTTCAACCGCACAGCCGCCGCGGCACGTCTGGGTCTGAACCTGCGCCAGATGCGCTACCGCATCCAGCGGCTCGGCATCACCACCCCCGCAGACGGTGACGATGAAACCTGAAGCCGGCGATCTGTCCGTGTCGCCCACCGACTGGAATGGCGGCTGGCTGGGTGCCGCCCGCCGCTGCGCATCGCCCAATTTCGGCCCGCGTCCCGAAGGCGCACGGATCGACCTGATCGTCATCCACTCCATCAGCCTGCCGCCCGGCGTCTACGGGGGCCCGGAAGTGGAACAACTCTTCACCAACCAGCTCGACTGGGACACCCATCCCTACTTCCAGCAGATCCGTGGCATGGAAGTCTCGGCGCATTTTTTCATCCGCCGCGATGGCGAACTCGTGCAGTTTGTCGACGCCGATGCACGCGCCTGGCACGCCGGAACGTCCTGCTGGCGTGGCCGCGGCAACTGCAACGACGACTCCATCGGGATCGAGCTGGAGGGTCAGGAAGGCGAACCCTTCACCAGTGCGCAATACGACTGCCTGACCCGCTTGTGCGCCAGCCTCGGCGGGCGTTACCCGATCGCCCACGTGGCGGGCCACGAGCACATTGCCCCCGGCCGCAAGCAGGACCCAGGCAGCGGTTTCGACTGGACACGGCTACAACAAGATCTGGGTTGGTCCGATGCGTGTTTTCCCCAAGACACGCGTCCGTCTACCCGCATGACCCCCTGAGGTCCCAAGTTTCCCAAACGCTGGCGGTTTGCACAGCGCAACATGGGCGCCGCTTTCAACGACAAAACTCCCGGCAGCCCGCATCCCTGCTGCAGAAAAAATCCGACAGCAAGGCTCATTGAGCCGTCACCAGACGTTCGCTGACGTTGCAGCGGTTCGGGAGACCCCAGGCATTTTTGTCTGACGAAAGGGGTCCATCGCGTCGGTCGCAGTTTTTTCACAAACACTACCGGTAGTGGCTTGAACACCCACCACACACCAGATATAGTGTGCTCTGCGCGTTGCGGTCGCCCGATCAACTGGCTCTTGACCCTCTTGATTTTTCTGCTCAAACCCGATCAAGCCAACGGATTTGTCGCGGAACCGGCCTCCCCACCACGCTGCCATCCGACACCGCGCGCCTTGGCCGCCGCCACAAAACAAACGAAAGAGGAACCATGCTGACTGCCCAATCCCCCACATCCGCCACCGCGTCCGCGATGCCTTCCGCTGGTGCCACCAGCGCTGCCATGCCCGACAGCGCCAGCTCGGTTTTTGCCCAGTACCAGATCATCCGCCGCAACGGCGCGGTCGTGCCTTTTGAGCCAAGCAAGATCGCGGTGGCGCTGATGAAAGCCTTCCTGGCCGTGCACGGCACCCAGGGCGCGGCCTCGGCCAGCGTGCGCGAAACGGTGGACGCCCTGACGCAGAACGTGGTGCGCGCGCTGATGCGCTCGCGCCCCGCCGGCGGCACCTTCCATATTGAGGACGTGCAGGACCAGGTCGAACTCGGCCTGATGCGCAGCGGTCACCACGAAGTGGCGCGCGCCTACGTGCTGTACCGCGAACGCCGCACGCAGGAACGAGCCCATCAGGCAGAAGCGCAGAAGCCCGCCGAAGCCCTGCTGCACGTGATGGACGGCGGCCAGCGCGTGCCGCTGGACCTGAACCGCCTGCAGCACCTGATCGAAGACGCCTGCAAAGGCCTGGGCAAAGACGTCAAGGCCGACCCGATCGTCGCCGAGACCAAGCGCAACCTGTACGACGGCGTGCCGATCGAAGAGGTCTACAAGGCCTCCATCCTGGCCGCGCGCACCCTGATCGAAAAAGACCCCGACTACACCTACGCCACCGCGCGCCTGCTGCTTCACACCATCGTCAAGGAGGTGATCGGTGAAGAAGTGCCCTCCACCGAGATGGGCGCACGCTACGCCGACTACTTCCCGCAGTTCATCAAGAAGGGTGTGCAGAACGAGCTGCTCGATGAGAAGCTGCAGCAGTTCGACCTCGCCCGTCTGGGCGCGGCGCTCAAGCCCGAGCGCGACCTGCAGTTCGACTACCTTGGCCTGCAGACCCTGTACGACCGCTACTTCCTGCACGTGCGCAAGTCCCGCATCGAGCTGCCGCAGGCTTTCTTCATGCGCGTGGCCATGGGCCTGGCGCTCAACGAGATCGACCGCGAAGCGCGCGCCATCGAGTTCTACGAGGTCCTGTCCTCGTTCGATTTCATGTCGTCCACGCCCACGCTGTTCAACAGCGGCACCCGCCGCTCGCAACTCTCCAGCTGCTACCTGACCACCGTGCCCGACGACCTCGACGGCATCTACGAGTCGATCAAGGAAAACGCGCTGCTGTCCAAGTTCGCTGGCGGCCTGGGCAACGACTGGACGCGCGTGCGGGCCATGGGCGCACACATCAAGGGCACCAACGGCGAATCGCAAGGCGTGGTGCCTTTCCTCAAGGTGGTCAACGACACCGCCGTGGCGGTGAACCAGGGCGGCAAGCGCAAAGGCGCGGTCTGCACCTACCTGGAAACCTGGCACCTGGACATCGAAGAATTCCTGGAACTGCGCAAGAACACCGGCGACGACCGCCGCCGCACCCACGACATGAACACGGCGAACTGGATTCCCGACCTGTTCATGAAGCGCGTGATGGAAAAAGGCGAGTGGAGCCTGTTCTCGCCCAACGACGTGCCCGACCTGCACGACCTGTTCGGCGCCGATTTCGAAAAGGCCTACGTCGCCTATGAAGAGAAGGCCGCCCGCGGCGAGATCAAGCCCTACCGCAAGCTGCCCGCCACCGACATGTGGCGCAAGATGCTGTCGATGCTGTTCGAGACCGGCCACCCCTGGATCACCTTCAAGGACGCCTGCAATGTGCGCAGCCCGCAGCAACATGCCGGCGTGGTGCACAGCTCCAACCTCTGCACCGAGATCACACTCAACACCAGCGACACCGAAACTGCGGTCTGCAACCTCGGCTCGATCAACCTGCTCATGCACCTGAAAGATGGTGGGGTTGATCATCAGAAGCTGCAGAAGACGATCAAGACCGCGATGCGCATGCTCGACAACGTGATCGACATCAACTACTACGCCGTCAAGAAAGCACGCGACTCCAACATGCGCCACCGCCCGGTCGGTCTCGGCATCATGGGCTTCCAGGACGCGCTGTACGAACTGCGCATCCCCTATGCCTCCAACGACGCGGTCGAGTTTGCCGACCGCTCGATGGAAGCGGTCTGCTACCACGCCTACTGGGCCTCCACCGAACTCGCCAGGGAGCGCGGCCGATACGCCAGCTACAAGGGTTCGTTGTGGGACCAGGGCATCCTGCCGCCCGACACACTGGACCTGCTGGCACACGAGCGAGGTGGTTATGTGGACGTGGACCGCAGCAGCAGCCTGGACTGGGACGCGCTGCGCCAGAAGATCGCCACCGACGGCATGCGCAACTCCAACTGCGTGGCGATCGCGCCGACCGCGACCATCTCCAACATCATCGGCGTGGACGCGTCCATCGAGCCCTGCTTCGGCAACCTCTCGGTCAAGTCCAACCTGTCGGGCGAGTTCACCGTCATCAACGGCTACCTGGTGAAAGACCTGAAGCGGCTGGGCCTGTGGGACGACGTGATGGTCATGGACCTCAAACACTTCGACGGTTCGCTGCGCTCCATCGACCGCGTGCCGCAAGAAGTGAAAGCGCTGTACGCCACCGCTTTCGAAGTGGAACCGCTGTGGCTGGTGGAAGCCGCGGCGCGGCGCCAGAAGTGGATCGACCAGGCGCAGAGCCTGAACATCTACATGGCCGGCGCCTCGGGCAAGAAGCTCGACGACACCTACAAGCTCGCGTGGCTGCGCGGCCTCAAGACCACCTACTACCTGCGCACAACCTCTGCCACGCAGGCTGAAAAATCAACGGGGCGCACCGGTCAGCTCAACGCGGTCTCGGTGCACGGCAACGATGCTTCGATGGTCGCACCCGTTGCGACTTCGATGTCGGCAGAGCCCGCCACCGACATCAAGTTTTGTGCGATCGACGACCCCGGTTGTGAAGCCTGCCAGTGAGCGCTGCCGGTGATGCGTGTGTGTGCTGTGGTGTTGAAGGTCGCGCATTCGATGCGACACCGCAACACAAAACATTCACCACGCGCATGAGTCCTTTGCATTTCATGCCGACACTTCGATAATCCGTTGAATTGGACACCACTATGTTGACCTGGGACGATCAAGTTACTCCCTCCTCGAAGCCCGCATCGATTCCCCTGCCACCTCACATGCCGGGTGTGCAAGCGTCACTGTCCTCTGCGGCAAATTCGGCCCCCGCTTTCGCTGCACCCAAAGCAGCCACGCCGAGCACACACCGCGTCAACGCAGCCGACAAGCGCATCATCAACGGCAAGACCGACGTCAACCAGCTGGTGCCGTTCAAGTACAAGTGGGCCTGGGAAAAATACCTCGCCACCTGCGCCAACCACTGGATGCCGCAGGAAGTGAACATGAGCCGCGACATCGCGCTCTGGAAAGATCCCAACGGGCTGACCGACGACGAACGCCGCATCGTCAAGCGCAACCTCGGCTTCTTCACCACCGCCGACTCACTCGCTGCCAACAACATCGTGCTCGGCACCTACCGCCACATCACGGCGCCCGAGTGCCGCCAGTTCCTGCTGCGCCAGGCCTTCGAGGAAGCGATCCACACGCACGCCTATCAGTACATCGTGGAGTCGCTGGGCCTGGACGAGTCCGAGATCTTCAACGCCTACAACGAAGTGCAGTCGATCCGCGACAAGGATGAGTTCCTGATCCCCTTCATCGAAGCGATCATGGACCCGGCCTTCGCCACCGGCACACCCGAGAACGACCAGACCCTGCTGAAAAGTCTGATCGTCTTCGCCTGTCTGATGGAAGGCCTGTTCTTCTACGTCGGCTTCACGCAGATCCTGGCGCTGGGCCGCCAGAACAAGATGACCGGCGCCGCCGAGCAGTACCAGTACATCCTGCGCGACGAGTCCATGCATTGCAACTTCGGCATCGATCTGATCAACGCGATCAAGATGGAGAACCCGATGCTGTGGACAGCCGAGTTCAAGGCCGAGATCAAGGCGCTCTTCATGCAGGCGGTCGAACTGGAGTACCGCTACGCCGAAGACACCATGCCGCGCGGCGTGCTCGGCATGAACGCCTCCATGTTCAAAGGCTATCTGCGCTACATCGCCAACCGTCGCGCCACGCAGATTGGCCTGGAGCCCATGTTTCCGAACGAAGAAAATCCGTTCCCCTGGATGAGCGAAATGATCGATCTCAAAAAGGAACGCAATTTCTTTGAAACCCGCGTGATCGAATACCAGTCTGGTGGAGCGCTTTCCTGGGACTGACACCGTCACCACCCGGGGCCGCAACCATCCATCACATGTTTTTTGAACATTCAGAACCCTGCTTCCTGCGCCTTGGCGTTGGGGTCAGGGTTTTGTCACAGGATTCAACGCTTTGGGGTCATCCGTGGATGCATCCGCACGACCCCAGGGCCTTGAATCACTTCTTCGGCACAACGACCGACTGAAGTGCTCTTTGCAACTTGATCAAGGAGAAAACAATGGCAACTGCGAAAAAAGCCCCGGCCAAAAAGGCCGCTCCGGCAACGAAAGCCGCTCCAGCTAAAAAGGCCGCTCCGGCCAAGAAAGCTGCACCGGCCAAAAAAGCCGTCGTGAAAAAGGCAGCCCCAGCGAAGAAGGCCGCTCCGGCCAAGAAAGCTGCACCGGCCAAAAAAGCCGTCGTGAAAAAGGCAGCCCCAGCGAAGAAGGCCGCTCCGGCCAAGAAAGCTGCACCGGCCAAAAAAGCCGTCGTGAAAAAGGCAGCCCCAGCGAAGAAGGCCGCTCCGGCCAAGAAAGCTGCACCGGCCAAAAAAGCCGTCGTGAAAAAGGCAGCCCCAGCAAAAAAAGCTGAGCCGGCCAAGAAGCCGGCAGCCCCTGCGGCACCTGCAGCTCAAACCAAGCTGAACCCTCAGGCTGCCTGGCCGTTCCCGACGTCCAGCAAACCCTGAAGTCGTCCCTGCGATGACTTGTCGAGCCCGGCGCGAAAGCGCCGGGCTTTTTCATCTCTGGTTCGTGGCGATCAGTCCGCCAGCGCGTAGTTCTGTCCGCCACGGCTGGCGATCTTGGCCGCACCGATGCGGTTGCCCAGTTCGACACAGCGTTGCAGCGGCCAGCCTTGTGCCAGACCGTGCAGCAAGGCCGCCCGGAAGGCATCACCACAACCCGTGGGGTCCAGCACCTCGGCCGCTTTCACGCCGGGCACCAGGGTCCTGCCACCCTGCTCCCAGACCTCACACCCGTGCTCACCCAGGGTGACGATCAGCCCCTGTACCCGGGCCGCGATGGCCTCAAAGCTCAGACCGGTGCGGTCGCTGAGCATCTTGCCCTCGTAATCATTCACGGTGACCCAGGTCGCGAGCTCGATGAACTGCGTCAGCTCTTCGCCGTTGAACATGGGCAGACCCTGCCCCGGATCGAACACGAACGGGATACCCGCGGCGTGCAGTTGCTGCGCGTGCTGCAACATGGCATCGCGGCCATCGGGCGAGATGATGGCCAGACGGATGCCAGCGTCGGCTGGCACCGCGTTCGCATGGGCCTCGGACATCGCGCCCGGGTGAAAGGCCGTGATCTGGTTGTTGTCACGGTCGGTCATGATCATGGCCTGGGCGGTGTAGTTGTCCGAGGTCGTGCCGATGCAGCGGATGTCCACCCCCAGCCCCTGCAGGCGATCCAGGTAGTCCTGTGCGTCGTTGCCCACCATGGCCAGTGGCACGGCCGGCGAACCCAGCTGGCGCAGACCGTAGGCGATGTTGCCGGCACAGCCGCCGTATTCGCGGCGCAGGCCCGGCACCAGAAAAGACACGTTGAGGATGTGCAGCTGGCTGGGCAATATCTGCTCGGCGAAGCGGCCCTCGAACGTCATGATGGTGTCGAAAGCGAGCGAGCCGCAGATGAGGATGGACATGGATGGAGTGGAAGGGTTCAGGGATAAAAAACGAGTGCACGGTAACCCGCCATCGCGCTCGCCCCGCCTTCGGCGAGCGAGAGGCGCAGACTCACAGCCTGCGTACCCTGGGCGGGCAAGACCACTGGCGCTCCAGGCAATTCCTCTGCCAGAAAGACGCGACGCGCGATGACGGTGTCGGCTGCATCGGTGAGGCTGAGTTCCAGCGCCGGCATGGCCACGGGCGTGAGGGCGCTGTTCTTGAGCACCAGGTCGAAAGAGTAAAAATTGCCCAGACGACGGACCAGGGTCGAGCTGTCGATCACCACCGCGTCAATGTCTCGTGGCGCCTGCAGCACACACCCCGAGGGTTTGCACAACAGGTTCAGCAGGGGTATCAACGAAGCGTGCCGCGCGGCGAGTTGATCGCGCTCCTGCACAGCCCATTGCGCCGTGAGCAGCGCCGCCAAAGCCACAGCCAGCAACAGCAGCGCAGCGCGCACACCCGGGGAATGCCAGAATGCCTGCCGCCGGGCCTGCAGCACAAAGCCGGGCTCTACCTCCTGCTCCTGCTCCTGCTCCTGCTCCTGCTCCTGCAGATCGTCGTCCAGCGGTACCCGCTCGGGTTTGGGCAATGGCACAGGCGGTGGTGCCTTGACTTCCGCCTCAACGGCCCGTGAAGCTCCGACCGCCGCGGCGGCGAACCGCGCCAGTTCTGCCTGAAAGTCCGCCTCGTCATCCCGGCCCGCCACCGCCGGCGACTCCGGTGTGTTGGCCTGCTCCAGCCGGCCTTCGAAGTCCAGCGGCCCCGGCTCAGCCAGCGCACGCACCGCTTCCAGCGGTGCAAAGGGCGAGTCATACAACGGATCGACAGGGGCCTGCAGTGCTGTCCAGGCCAACGCGTCCTCTGCCTCTTGCTGCGGCGACCATTCCTCGGCTGGCGGCGCGAGCAGCCAGTCGCCGTCCTCGTTTTCGGGCGACACAGGCCACCCTGCTGGTGGCGTTTGACCGGAAAGGCCGTTGGCGCATTCGATGACCGCGTCTGACGAATCCCAGACCACCGAAGCTTCCGGGATGGCCTCGCCGACGACCGTGGTCTGCGGTTCGTGAATCGGGGGCTCATTCACCGCCTCCGATGGCACAGAGGCGGGCCCCCTGTCGAACGGGTGCACGGGGGTTGTTCCGGGTGGTACTTCTGCCGGCGCGGGCTCGGGTGCCGGCGGCCTGGGTTCGGGCGCCTCCCAGGTCTGCAGATACAGCGTGGCGTCGAACACATCGGCGCAGTGGCCACAACGCACCCAGCCGTCGGAGATCTTCAACTGGTCGGGAACGACCTTGAACATCGTTCCGCAGGCCGGGCAACGGGTGGTGAAACTCATGCCAAGATTATTGCAGGCAGGCCATGCCCAACTGGCCTGCCAATCATGACGCAGACGTCAGGCATCACGACGCACAAGGCCTCAGGCCTTGACCGCGGTCATCAGGATCCAGCCATCCTCTTCGTCGCTGACGGACAGAGTCACCCAGGGGGCATAGGCCTCCCTCAGTTCATCGGCCTGCCGCGCCAGAATGCCGGCCAGCACCAGGTGCCCACCGTCGCGCACATGGCTGCAAAGCAGCGGCGCCAGCACCTTCAGCGGCGTGGCCAGGATGTTGGCCAGCACCAGGTCGTATTCGCCCAGTGCCCGGTCGGGCAGACCCGCATTCAGCTGGGCATGATTGGCCGCGGCGTTGAGCCGCGTGGCTTCGACCGCAGCGGGGTCGATGTCGACCGCGTCGATCTCGCGTGCACCGTGCTTGGCCGCACCGATGGCCAGGATGCCCGAGCCACAACCGTAGTCGAGCACCCGCTGCCCCTGCGCACCCTGTCGCGCCGTCCAGCGCAGACACATGCGCGTGGTCGGGTGGGTCCCGGTACCAAACGCCAGGCCCGGATCGAGCCGGATCACCTGTAGCGCCTCGGCGGGCGGCTCGTGCCAGCTCGGCACGATCCAGAACGTGGGCGTGATCTCCACCGGATCGAACTGCGACTGGGTCAGCCGCACCCAGTCCTGCTCGATCACAGCCTGCACACCCAGCACCTCACAGCCTTCAAAGAAGTCCTGAACGACCAGCAACGCAGCCGCTTCCCGCGCCTCGGTTTCGGTCTGGAACAGCGCCACCACCCGCGAGCTGTTCCAGCCCGCCTTGGGCGCGGGCATGCCCGGCTCACCAAACAGCGCCTGCTCGGACGGCGTCAGGGCATCGGCGTCTTCCACCGAGACGCTCAAGGCGTCCAGCGCCACCAACGCGTCGCTGACCATCTCTACCGCGGCTTCAGGGGCCAGCAAGACCAACTCATACAGGGAGGACATGGGGTGAATTTCGAACAGTCAACGAAACCTCAACAAATGAGGAGAGACTTACCGAGCACACCGCGGAACCGGCTTTGCCGGGCCGCAGGTGTTTCCCCCTGAGGGGAAGGCGCCGAAGGCCCTTCGGGGGAGAGGCTTACCTCTCACGCTGGGACAACCACTCTTCAAGGTAGTGGATGTTGGTTCCACCGGTCACAAAACTGGCGTCGACCATCAGCTCGCGGTGCAGCGGAATGTTGGTCTTGATGCCTTCGATCACGGTTTCAGCCAGCGCTGTGCGCATGCGCGCCAAGGCCTGCTCACGCGTGTCGCCGTGCACGATGATCTTGCCGATCATGGAGTCGTAGTTCGGCGGCACGAAGTAGTTGGCGTAGGCGTGCGAATCGACGCGCACCCCCGGACCGCCCGGCATGTGCCAGGTGGTGATGCGGCCGGGCGAGGGCGTGAACTTGTAAGCGTCCTCGGCGTTGATCCGGACCTCGATGGCGTGGCCGCGCAACTGGATCTGGCGCTGCGTGAACGGCAGCTTCTCGCCAGCCGCCACCGCGATCTGGGTGCGCACGATGTCCACACCGGAAATCCACTCGGTCACCGGGTGTTCCACCTGCACGCGGGTGTTCATCTCGATGAAATAGAACTCGCCGTTTTCAAACAGGAACTCGAACGTGCCCGCCCCCCGGTAGCCAATCTTCTTGCAGGCGGCCGCGCAGCGCTCACCAATTTTTTCGATCAGACGGCGGGGGATGCCGGGTGCCGGCGCTTCTTCGATCACCTTCTGGTGGCGCCGCTGCATGGAGCAGTCGCGCTCGCCGAGGTAAACCGCGTTGCGGTGCGTGTCGGCCATCACCTGGATCTCGATGTGGCGCGGATTCTGGAGAAACTTCTCCATGTACACCTCGGGGTTGCCGAAGGCGGCCCCGGCCTCGGCCTTGGTCGTCTGCACCGCGTGCAGCAGTGCCGCTTCGGTGTGCACGACACGCATGCCACGACCGCCACCGCCACCAGCCGCCTTGATGATGACCGGGTAGCCCACCGCCTTCGCGGTGCGCTTTATCACCACCGGATCGTCGGGCAAAGCCCCTTCCGAACCCGGAACGCAGGGCACCCCCGCGCGGATCATGGCCTGTTTGGCCGAGACTTTGTCGCCCATCAGGCGAATCGACTCGGGCGACGGACCGATGAAGGTGAAACCGCTCTGCTCGACCCGTTCAGCGAAATCGGCGTTTTCGGACAGGAAGCCGTAGCCCGGGTGAATCGCTTCGGCATCGGTCACCTCGGCTGCGGAGATGATGGCGGGCATGTTGAGATAGCTCTGCCCCGAAGCCGCCGGGCCGATGCAGACCGACTCATCTGCCAGTCGCACATACTTGGCATCGCGATCGGCTTCGGAATAGACCATCACCGCCTTGATACCCATCTCACGACAAGCGCGCTGGACCCGCAGGGCAATCTCACCCCGGTTGGCGATCAGGATTTTCTTGAACATGGGCCGGCCGCTTATTCGATGACAAACAGGGGCTGGCCGTATTCGACCGCCTGACCGTTGTCCACCAGGATCTGCTTGACGGTGCCACTCTTGTCGGCTTCGATCTCGTTGAGGATCTTCATCGCCTCGACGATGCAGATGGTTTCGCCTTCCTTGATCGTGTCTCCGACTTCAACAAAGGCCTTGGCGCCAGGGCTGGACGAGCGGTAGAAGGTGCCGACCATGGGCGATTTGACGGTGTGCCCGGCAGGTTCGGCCGCCACGACGGCGGGGGCTGCCGCCACCTCGACCGCCGGTGTTGCTGCCGCGGTGGGCGCCGGAACCGCCGGGGCCATGGTGTAGGTCACCGGGGCGTGCATGCCAACCGGCGCGCTCTTGACGATGCGAACCTTGCCTTCGGCCTCCGTGATTTCCAGCTCGGACACGTTCGACTCGGACACCAGGTCAATCAGTGTCTTCAGCTTTCTCAGATCCATGATTACTCCAACGAAAATCTGTCAAATCCGACCAATTGCACTCAAATCCCTTGAACATGCATGCAGCTGGCCAAATGGGGTGTCGCAGTGTACACGAAGCGCTCCATTCCAGATCTCATGGAACGCAGGCGCATGACACCATGAACAAACTGAAGAAAAGAACGTTTGGCTGCAATTTATGGGACTTTATCCCTTTTTCCACCAGATTTGAGTCGTCATGACAAACGGCATGTGTGCCCGTTTTTTGGAGCGGAAGTATCCCCCTCCCGCGCCATCTGTCAAGCCAGTTGCGCCCACAAATCCAGATCGGCCTGGCTGACTTTGCCCACCTTTTGATGCAGCACCACGCCCGACGAATCGAACACGACGGTGTAGGGCAGGCCACCACCGGGATTGCCCAGGATCCGGCTGAGCTCGGTGCCGGCAAAGCCGACCATGCCCACCGGAAACACCAGCGGTAACTTCTGAAGGAAGCTGCGCACCGCAGGCACCTGGTCAACGGCCAGTCCCACCACCTGCCAGCCCCGTGCCTGGTGCTCACGGTAGAACGCATTGAGCAATGGCAACTCCTCGACACAGGGTGGGCACCAGGTGGCCCAGAAATTCACCAGCAAGGGCTGGCCGCGAAAGCGCTCCATCACCAGCGGCTGGCCATCGGGGTCTTCAAAACGCGAAGCCCAGAACTCGGCCTCGGCGTCGGACAACACCGGCTGCGGCCGATGACGCCACAGCGCAAACCCGGCCCCGGCCGCGCCTGCGGCCGCTGCCACGCCCAACATCCACGCGGTCCGTCGATTCATGCTCATGCGGAGTTTTCCTCGGTTCCTTGTGCCATCAAATCGCGCAAGGCCTGCGCGTCTCCGCGCGGCTTGCGGCCCTGCCCGTCCGGTTTGAGCGCCCCGCGCAAATCGTCAAGGTCGTACACGAGCAGGTGGATCAGCACCCATTGCCCCAGTTCCTCACAGCGCACGCGCAGGGACAACACATCCACCGGCTCGCCGCGCCAGCCCATGACCGTGCCCGTGTGGTAATCCACCCGGCGATCAAGCAAGGCCCATTCGGCCGCTTTGGGGTCGTCGCAGAACAGCTGGATATGGATATCGCTGTGCCGGGTGGCGGTGCCGTGCCAGACAGCGCCGCCCAGGTGCGGCCTGAAACCCGCCAACCGGTCCAGCCAGACCAGTGCCAACCGCCGCAACACCTGCAGCTCGATCGCCTGGGTGTCGGCACAAAAAATGGCGATGTGCTCGCGCACCGCCGCATCCAGCATCTCGTTGTCGGGCCAGAGCCCCCGCGAGGGCAAGCCGAGCTGCTTGCCGGCCTGGCGCTTGGCCGCGGCGTATTCGAGCCCTTCTTCCACCACGAGGCGCGCGGCCACGGCGGCCATTTCAGCGGTGGGACCAGATCGATCAGCTTGCATCGGGGCATTTTGCCTGCTGGCCCGCGCCCATGCCGCCAAGGACAGCTTTGGTCTGCCGGCCAGCAGGGTTGGTCCCCCTAGAATCGCCCGATGCATATTCATATTCTGGGCATTTGTGGCACGTTCATGGGCGGTCTGGCCGCGCTCGCCCGCGAGGCCGGTCACCGCGTCACCGGCTGTGACGCCGGCGTCTACCCACCCATGAGCGACCAGCTCCAGGCGCTGGGCATCGACCTGATCGAAGGGTTCGGTGCCGACCAGATGGCGCTGGCACCCGACATGTTCGTCGTCGGCAACGTGGTGAGCCGCGGACGACTGCCCGATGGAAGCCCGAAGTTCCCATTGATGGAGGCCATTCTGGACACCGGTGCCCCCTACACCAGCGGTCCGCAATGGCTGGCCGAACACGTGCTGCAGGGTCGCCATGTGCTGGCGGTGGCCGGTACCCACGGAAAAACCACCACCACCGCCATGCTGACCTGGATTCTGGAGGCCAACGGCCTGAACCCGGGCTTTCTGGTGGGTGGTGTGCCGATGAACTTTGGTGTATCTGCAAGACTGGGTGGCGGGGCGGCTGTGCGCTCTGCGCAGATCAAGGAGGAGCCCGCGCCGCGGGCGGGGGACACGGAGCAGAGCGCACAGCCGCCCCGCAACCCCCTCTTCGTCATTGAAGCCGACGAATACGACACTGCGTTCTTCGACAAGCGCAGCAAGTTCGTGCACTACCGCCCGCGCACGGCCATCCTGAACAACCTTGAATTCGACCACGCGGACATCTTCGACGACCTCAAGGCCATCGAGCGCCAGTTCCACCACCTCGTGCGCACGGTGCCGGGCTCGGGCCGGGTGGTGGTCAATGGTCTGGAAGAAAGCCTGGACCGGGTGCTGCACCAGGGCCTGTGGAGCGAGGTGCGCAGCTTTGGCGCCGCGGTCAGCGACTTCACTGCGGTTGGCGAACCCCATGCCTTTGATGTGCTGGAAAGGGGTCAAACCGTGGCCCGGGTGGAGTGGGCACTCACCGGCGTGCACAACCAGCTCAACGCACTCGCCGCCATCGCGGCGGCACAGCATGTGGGCGTTGCGCCGGACACAGCGGCCCATGCGCTGGGCCGGTTCGAGAATGTGCGCCGCCGCATGGAGGTGCGTGGCACCGTCGCCCGACCGGGCGGCGCCATCACGGTCTACGACGATTTTGCCCACCACCCGACCGCCATTCGCACCACGCTGGACGGTCTGAGGCGCCGCCTGGATCAGAAGCTCACGTCGGGCGGTCGCATCCTCGCGGTGTTCGAACCGCGCAGCAACACCATGAAGCTGGGCACCATGAAGTCACAACTGCCCTGGAGCCTGCATGCGGCCGATCTGGCGTTCTGCCACGCCGGCGGCCTTGACTGGGATGCCGTGGAAGCCCTTCAACCCATGGGCGAACGTGCCCAGGTGGCCCGCTCCATCGATGAACTGGTGGCACAAGTGGTGGCCGCCGCACGCGACGGTGACCACGTGGTCTGCATGAGCAATGGTGGTTTTGGCGGCATCCACGCCCGCCTGCTGTCAGCCCTCGGGACGGCCTGAAACGGCGCGGTGCGTCAGTAGCCGAGCGACTGCGTCACCAGATCCACAGACACCACCGGCTTGGCCAGCGCGGCGCTGGTGGCACGGGCGAACGTCATGGCCCATTCGCGGTGGGCCGCTTCGCGAAAGTGCTCTTCACCCGCGGCCTGCGCCACACACAACACCTTGTCGGCCGTCAGCACCTTGCCGGTCAGGCGGATCGGCTCACACCCCAGCGTGGTGAACTGTTCGTCGAGCCAGGATCGGGCCTGGTCGTGCGGCATGGGCTGCACCTCCTCCAGATCAAAGCGGTAGGTGGATGTTTCACCCCAGGTCACGGTGACTTGGCTGCGCATACGGACAACTCCTCGGTGTGGATCTTGGGTCATGGACAGACCTGATTGTGCCTTGGCGCGTCGAGGCTGCCCAGCATCCACCCCTCAGGACCGCTCCGGTGTTGGTGGTGACCCATCCCCGTAAGGTGCGGACGCGGTCGAGACGCGCAAAGGCGAGTGCGGCGCCTCGCGCAGAATGCTGGAGGGCGGCATCTGTTCGGTCAGTCCCACACGCGAACGCAGATCGTTCTCTTGATCGTTCTGATCGAACTGCAAAGCTGTCATCGCGCGCCGCGCAGCGGGCTCGGCCCGGCGCGCGCTGTCGGCGTCCGTGGTCAGACCACCCGCGTGGTAGAGCACCGCCAGATGGTGCGCCAACTCGTACGCTTCGATGCCGGTGCGCTCCCTCAGCACGTCAAAGCAGGCCGGGATCGCCAGCAGCTCTCGCATGATGAGCAGGTGCACTTGGTCAAACCAGCGCGCCGGCACGTGCGGCACCCGCCGCAAATAGATCATCTTCTCGCGGTAGCGCTCCGGCAACACATCCAGGCGCGTGCGCACGGCGTAGGTCCACATGACCCGGTGCAACGGCAGCCGGATGAAGGATGACGGGATGTCGCGCGACAACCCGGGGCGCTGCACCCACTCGGCCATGGCCAGATCCACCGGACGGGCCGGGATCAGCAAACCGGTCACCCAGCGCTCAAAGTCGATCACCGCGAGCAGTTTGCCGTCGTGCACGATGTGCACCCCGTTTTTGTAGAGACCGTTGCGCTTCACCACTTCGGCCCCGAGTGCAAACTGGCTGCGCAGAGGCCGCAGCCAGGCTTCAAAACGCTGCAGGCGCTGGCGCACGCTCTGTTCGTCGTCCGCCTCGAAAAACTCGGCCGAGGCAAAACCCTCGGGCAAGGGCGTGGCAAAGGCGAGCGGTCGATCCACCTCGGCACGGTTGAGCGTCAGGCGCTCGCTACTGCCGAACGGGTGGTGGATGACAACCTCGTCCCGACCCAGCACGTCGACCGACGCACCATTGATCATCCAGGCGTCGGCCAGATGGGGGTCGCAACTGCGCCACTGCGGCCAGCCTTCATGCACCTGGGCGGCCCAGGCTTGCAGCCGCAGACCCACCGGTTCGGCAAATCCCAACAGACCCAGACGCAAAACCGGTTGCTCCACGCCAACTCCCCATGACCTCTGGCCTGGCCTCCCGGTCCGCTGTGCGCGCGGACGCAAGAAGGTGCGACAGCTTTCCTCACCGACACGGAGACCAGAATACCAAGGGCCTTGAACGGCGACAACGGTCCGTGGCGTGCAAACTGCACAAGTCTGTCCAGTTCGACACAGGACTTGACCAACGCCGGGATGCGCCAAGGCACCCCAACCCGGCATCAAGACTTCAGCTGGCGTGCGCCCTGCACGGCTTCAGAGAGCACCTCCAGCGCCTCCAGCGAATCGGACCAGCCCAGGCAGGCGTCGGTGATGCTCTGACCGTAGGCCAGCTTCCTGACATCGTCTTTGCCGGGGGTGAATTTCTGTGAGCCGGCTTCAATGTGGCTTTCGATCATCACGCCGAAGACGCTGCGCGAGCCGCCTGCGATTTGCGCTGCGATGTCGCGCGCCACATCGAGCTGCTTTTCGTGCTGTTTGCTGCTGTTGGCGTGGCTGCAGTCCACCATCAGGCGCGGGGCGAGCTTGGCGGCTTCGAGCTCCTTGACCGCCGCGGCCACGTGGCCGGCGTCGTAGTTGGGCGCCTTGCCGCCACGCAGGATCACGTGGCAGTCCTTGTTGCCGTTGGTCTGCACGATCGCGACCTGGCCGTTCTTGTGCACCGAGAGGAAGTGGTGGCCACGCGCCGCCGCCTGGATCGCGTCGGTCGCGATGCGGATGTTGCCGTCGGTGCCGTTCTTGAAGCCGATCGGTGCCGACAGGCCCGAGGCCAGTTCTCGGTGCACCTGGCTCTCGGTGGTGCGTGCGCCGATGGCGCCCCAGCTGATGAGGTCACCGATGTACTGGGGCGAAATCACGTCCAGGAATTCGCTGCCGGCTGGCAGGCCCTGGCGGTTGATCTCGATCAGCAACTGGCGCGCGATGCGCAGGCCTTCGTCGATGCGGAAGCTCTGATCCAGGTAGGGGTCGTTGATCAGCCCCTTCCAGCCCACCGTGGTGCGTGGCTTTTCGAAATACACGCGCATCACGATCTCCAGCGTGTCGGCGTACTTCTCACGCAAGGGCTTGAGGCGGCGCGCGTAGTCCAGCGCTGCGGCCGGGTCATGGATCGAGCAGGGACCAATCACCACCAGCAGGCGGTCGTCCTGCCCGTGCAGCATGTTGTGAATGGACTTGCGCGTCTGGCTGATGAGGGCCTCCACCGGCGTGCCGCCGATGGGGAAAAAGCGGATCAGGTGTTCGGGAGGCGGGAGCACGGTGATGTCCTTGATGCGTTCGTCGTCGGTCTGACTGGTCTTGTCGGCGGGACGCGAATGCCAGGCATCGGCTCTGGCGGGGGTGGCTTTGGCGGTCATCGGGGAGCTCCTCGGTGGGGGTTGCGGAGAAAACGGAAGAAGAAAAACAGGGGCCAAAAAAAAACCGCCGGGCTTGTGGCTCCGGCGGTTTTGTCGAGATTCGGTGATGCGCTTACAGCTTCGCCTCTCGTCCGCCGGGGACTGAGAACCAAAAATAAAAGCCGAAAGCGAAGCGCTGTTGCATAAGTTTGGAATGTAGCACAGGCGGCTTGACACGCGTCTTACACCCCGCCGACAACTTCAGGCCCAGACGACGCCACGCAGCGCCCAACCCATCAACGCACAGGCCACGATGACGCGGATCACACCCTGCTGGAACCGGATCAGCGCCAACGCAGCCACCGCCACCAGAACCAGCGCCACCCAGTCCGGTCGCATCCAGCCGTTCGCAGCGGTGCCCGCCGGATAGGCCACATGGGCCAGGAAGAACAGCGCCAGGCTGGCGATCACACCCACCACGGCCGCGGTGATCGCGGTCAGCGGCGCGGTGAAATGCAGCCTGCTGTGCGTGCGCTCCACCAGCGGGCCGCCCGCCAGGATGAAGACGAACGAAGGCAGAAAGGTGAACCAGGTGACCACCACCGCAGCCAGCGCTGCGCCGAGGAACAGCGCGTCCGGCCCCAGCACCTGCTGGCCCCAGCCGCCCAGAAAGCCCACGAAGGCCACCACCATGATGAGCGGCCCCGGCGTGGTTTCGCCCAGCGCCAGACCGTCGATCATCTGCGGCCCGAGCAACCAGCCGTGCTCCACCACCGCGCCCTGGTACACATAAGGCAACACCGCATAGGCGCCGCCGAAGGTCAGCAACGCCGCCTTGGTGAAAAACCAGCCCATGGCAGGCAACGTGCCGCTCCAGCCTTCCCAGGCCACCAGTGCGCCCATGGGCAGCGTCCACAAAGCCGCCCCCGTCAGCAGCACGCGAACCAGCCGCGCGCGGCTGAAGCGCGCATGGGCGGGAATGGGCGTGTGGTCGTCGATAACCGCCAGCACGTGGACGCCATCGGTCACCGCGGCGGTGTGCCCGCTGGCGGCGCGCGCAAACTGCGCCGGCGCCCAGCGCCCGCCCAGCCAGCCCAAAGCCAGCGCCGCCAGCACCACGGCCGGAAAGGGCACCGAAAACACCGCGATGGCCACAAAACTGCCCACGGCAATGGCCCACAGCAGCGGCGCGCGCCGGGGATGCCGCAGCGTCTTGCCGCCCATGCGGTGCACCGCCTGCAGCACCAGCGCCGCCACCGCCGGCTTGATGCCGTAGAGCAGGCCCGCCACCCAGGCCACCTGGCCATACACCACATAGACCCAGCTCAGGCCGATCAGGATCAGCAGCGAGGGCAACACGAACAGCGCGCCGGCCACCACCCCACCCCAGCTGCGGTGCAGCAGCCAGCCGATGTAGGTGGCGAGCTGCTGCGCCTCCGGCCCGGGCAGCAGCATGCAATAGTTGAGCGCGTGCAGGAACCGCTGCTCGCTGATCCAGCGCTTTTCCTCCACCAGCTCGCGGTGCATGACGGCGATCTGCCCCGCAGGCCCGCCAAAACTGATGAAACCCAGCTTGAACCAGAAACGCAAGGCCTCCCGAAAATTCACGTTGCGCGCGGTGTTCATGCCGGTCTCCAGTTGTGGGTTTCTGCGTTGCCGCCCAGTTGATCGCAGCACCAGGCGTAGAGCGCGTCGTACACCGGCATCATGGCCTCCAGCATGGCTTGATCGTTGTCGGCGTGGCGGCGCGACATGCCCAGCGATACCGCCAGCAAGCCCGCTGCGGGAGCGGCCAGGTCCAGGCGGTCGATGTCGGCCCCGCGCACGATGTGGGCCAACGATTGAAGCGCGGGCAGCTCCAGGCCAAACGCGCCCAGCAAACTGTCGAAGCTGCAACGTTCGCCCTCGTGCGAAATGGGCGCACCGGGCAGGTCGAAGGCGATGGCGTCCAGGCGCCCGGCCTGCTCCAGCACCTCGCCCGTGGGCACAAACAAGAACTCGGCCTCGCGGTCAATGAAGCGGCGCACCAGCCAGGGGCAGGCGATGCGGTCGATCTTGGGGCGCTCGCGCGTGATCCAGCGCGAACGGCCCACGCCGGTGACACCCAGATCCGGACGCTGGCGCAGCCGCGGTGCTGGCGTGGCTTGCCAGCTGGTCAGCAGGTCGGGGGCATCCACCCCGGGCTCACCGCCTTCGATGCCCCCCAGCAGGTAGCGCGCGTCCCAGCCCGCAGCGCGCAACCGCGCTGCGGCGTTCTGGCTGACTTCGTGGCCGTACACGCAATACAGCACCACCGCCTCTGGCGGTCTGTGCTGCATCCAGCCGACCAGCGCATCCGGTGCCACATGCTGGGACAGCGGCAGCCGGTGCAGGCTCTGTGCGAAGCGTTCTGGGCGCCGCACGTCGAGAATCAAGGGGGTGTCGGGTTGCCCGAGCAGCGCCGCCAACGCGGCAGGACTGACAGCGTGTGAGGGATTTGTGTCGACGGTTTCCATGGTTGGCACTCCACATCAGGTGGTGGCCAGCACTTGGACGAAAACCGTCTATTCCGCAAGGAACTCGGGAGGCTGTTTTTCCCGATGAACAAATGATATCAAACCGGCCGCAGCGGGGCCAGCGAGGCAGGCTGGGAACCCGCCCAGCCTCCGCAGCTTCAGGCAGTGCCGCCGACCGTCAACCCGTCGATGCGCAAGGTGGGCTGACCCACGCCCACTGGCACGCTCTGGCCTTCCTTGCCGCAGGTGCCCACACCGCTGTCCAGGCGCATGTCGTTGCCGATCATGCTGATCTTCTTGAGCGATTCCGGGCCGCTGCCCACCAGCGTGGCCCCTTTGACCGGATACAGGATCTTCCCGTTTTCCATCCAGTAGGCCTGGCTGGCGGAGAACACGAACTTGCCGCTGGTGATGTCGACCTGACCGCCGCCGAAGTTGGTGGCGTACAGGCCCTTCTTGATGCTGGCCACGATTTCTTCGGGGCTCTTGTCGCCACCCAGCATGTAGGTGTTGGTCATGCGCGGCATGGGCACATGGGCGTAGCTCTCGCGCCGACCATTGCCGGTGGGCTTCAGGCCCATCAGACGTGCGTTCATCGCGTCCTGGATGTAGCCGCGCAGGATGCCGTCTTCGATCAGCACGTTTTTCTGCGTCGGGCAGCCTTCGTCGTCCACGTTGAGCGAGCCGCGGCGGTCGGCCATGGTGCCGTCGTCGAGCACGGTCACGCCCTTGGCCGCCACGCGCTGGCCGACGCGGCCGGCAAACGCGCTGGAGCCCTTGCGGTTGAAGTCGCCTTCGAGCCCGTGGCCCACCGCCTCGTGCAGCAGCACGCCCGGCCAGCCCGAACCCAGCACCACGGTCATTTCACCCGCGGGCGCAGGCCGCGCGTCGAGGTTGGTGAGCGCTGCGTCCACAGCTTCGTCCACGTAAGACTGGACCATGGCGTCGTCAAAATACGCCAGACCGAAGCGGCCACCCCCACCCGAGGAGCCGACTTCGCGCCGGCCCTTCTGTTCGGCGATCACCGTGACCGACAGGCGGATCAGCGGGCGCACGTCGGCGGCCATGGTGCCGTCGGCACGCGCCACCAGCACCACATCGTGTTCGGCCGCCAGGCCCGCCATGACCTGCACCACGCGCGGGTCCTTGGCCTTGGCGAGTTTTTCAACCTTCTCCAACAGCGCGATCTTGGCGGTGCTGTCGAGTGTGCCGATCGGGTCCAGACCGGGGTAGAGTGAACGCGATTTCGCCACCTTGGTGGCCGGCGTGCGCACCTTGCGGTCCTGGCCCTGGGCCGTGATCGTGCGCACGGTGTGCGCCGCATCCAGCAACGAAGCCCAGGAGAGGTCGTCCGAATACGCGAAAGCGGTCTTTTCGCCACTCACGGCACGTACGCCCACGCCTTGGTCGATGCTGAAGCTGCCGGTCTTGACGATGCCCTCTTCCAGACTCCAGCCCTCGCTGCGCGTGGTCTGGAAATAGAGGTCGGCATCGTCCGCGCCACGCGACATGATTTCGCCCAGCGCGCGCTGCAAATGGGAGGGTGTCAAACCAAAAGGATCGAGCAGGAGGCTCTGGGCGCTGGACAAACGGGCCAAGGTGGGTTCGCGTGCAATCATGGGCCCATTGTAAGAAGGACAGCGTTCGCGCGCTGGTGGCGGGGTCTTGGAGCGCACCAAGCGCGCCAGGATCGGCGCGCACGCATCAACCCGCGGTCTTCCGCAGCAGCTGCAGCAAGGCGCCGTCGTCCAGACCGGCCATGCCGGCCGCGTGGGCCTGGGCGAAAACACTGGCCGCCGTGTCACCCAGCGGGCCACTGAATCCTGCCGCCCGAGCCGCATCCACCGCCAGCCGGGTGTCTTTTTCCAGCAGGGTCACGTGCGCACGCGGCGCCAGGTCACCCGCAATGGCGCGGCGCATGCGGTCCGAGCCGATCCAGCTCTGGCCGCTGGATTGTTCGATCACGTCCAGCGTCGTCGACAAGTCCAGCCCCAGGCGTTCGGCCAGCGCGAGCACCTCGGCGGCACCCACCAGGTTGATGCCCGCGAGCAGGTTGTTGACCAGCTTGGTGCGGGCGCCATCGCCCACACGCTCGCTGATGCGAAACACCCTGGACGACAGGGCGGCGAGCAGCGCCGCATGGCACTCCAGCACCCCATCCGGTGCAGCCACCATGAGACTCATGCTGCCCTCGCGTGCCCGCGCCGGTCCGCCGGACATGGGCGCGTCGATGCAGTCCAGCCCCTGCGAGGACAAGGCCGCTGCCAGCGCTTCGGTGTCCTGGGGTGCGATGGTCGGGCACAGCATCACGGCCTGGCCGCTGTGCAGGGACGCAGCGGCGCCGCCAGCACCGAAGAGCACGTCATGCGACTGCGCTGCGTCCACCACGCAGACGATCAACACGCCGTCGGCCACCAGCGCACGGGCCGCCATCTCAGGGGTGTCGGCGAGGCAGGCGCCGGCTTCCAGCGCCTGTTGCTGGCGCACGGGGTCGATGTCACACACCACCACGGGCCAGCCCAGTTCACACAGGCGCGCGGCCATGGCGCCGCCCATGTTCCCGGCTCCCACCATCGCCACCCGGCAATCGGGCAGTTGCATGGAAACGCCTTCGCCCGCTGGAGATGTCGTGCGAGCCCATTCGGGCGGCAGCACGGGGCTCATGACTGCATCAGGCGTTTGGACTTGGCCACCGACATCAGAATGCCCAGGCAGACGCCCAGCGTCACCATCGCCGTGCCGCCGTAACTGATGAACGGCAGGGGCACACCCACCACCGGCAGGATGCCGCTCACCATGCCCATGTTGACGAAGGCGTAGACGAAGAAATTGGCGGTCATGGCAGCGGCCACCAGACGCGAGAACAGGGTTGGCGCATCCACCGCGATGATCAGCCCGCGGATCAGCAGGAAGAGGAACGCCGCCATCAGTCCCAGCGTGCCCACCAGGCCGAACTCCTCGGAAAACGCCGCGAAGATGAAGTCGGTGGTGCGTTCGGGAATGAACTCCAGATGGGTCTGTGTGCCCTGCATGAAGCCCTTGCCCCAGACACCGCCGGAGCCGATGGCGATCATGCCCTGGATGATGTGGAACCCCTTGCCCAGCGGATCCTTGAACGGATCGAGCAGCGTGCACACGCGCTGGCGCTGGTATTCGTGCAGGACGCGCCAGTCCACATCGGGCGCGCACCACTGGGGTTCCATCGCGATCAGGATGACCACCCCCACCAGTCCCAGCAGCACCGGCGGAACGATCAGCTTCCAGCTCAGCCCGGCAAAGAAGATGACCGCCATGCCGGAGGCCATCACCAGCAAGGTGGTGCCCAGGTCGGGCTGCTTGAGGATGAGCGCCGCCGGTATCGCCAGCAACAAGCCCGCCACCACAAAATCCAGTGGCTTGAGCTGGCCCTCGCGGCGCTGGAACCACCACGCAAGCATCAGGGGCATGGCCACCTTCATGAGCTCGCTGGGCTGGATCACCACACCCACGTTGAGCCAGCGCTGGGCCCCTTTTTTCTGGATGCCAAACAGGAACACCGCCAGCAGCAAGGCCACCCCGAGCACGTACATCGGGACCGCCAGCGCCAACAGGCGCTGCGGCGGCACCTGCGACACGACAAAAAGCACACCGGCCGCGAGCATCATGTTGCGGCTGTGGCTGGCGAAGCGCGAGCCGTGATCGAAACCCACCGAATACATGGTCATCAGCCCCGCGCCCGCGAGCAGCAGGATGGCAAAGACCAGCGGACCGTCAAAGCCCTGAAAGATCGGGGCGACGCGCTGCAGCAGGGTGGGTTTGTCAAAGACGACGGCCATGGGCACCGATTATCCTTCGGCGATGACCCCCGCCACCCCCCCTTCACCAGAAACCACCCACCTGCTCTACCTGCACGGCTTCCGCTCGTCGCCCCAATCGATGAAAGCGCAGAAGGTGGCCAAGCGGGTGCACACGCAACATCCGCGCGTCACCTGGTGGTGCCCGCAACTGCCGCCCTCGCCTGCGGCTGCCACCCGCCTGATCCGGGAAGGCACCGCCGCCTGGCCGCGCGGGCAGATGGCCGTGGTGGGCTCGTCACTCGGTGGCTTCTACGCCCGCTGGCTGGCACTGCAGACCGGCTGCCGCGCGGTGCTGCTCAACCCCGCCGTGCACCCGTCGCGCGATCTGGCGCAATACATCGGTGAACAGACGGCCTGGCACGATCCGCAGGAGCGCTTCTTTTTCCAGCCCGCCTTCGTGGACGAGCTGCGTGTGCTGGAGACCGACATTCAGCACCTGGGACCGCAGCACCCGGCCACACCGCAGCGGCAGTTCGCCATCGTGGCGCAGGACGACGAGGTGCTGGACTGGCGGGAGATGCAAGCCTTCTGTGCCGGTGGCGCGCTGCGCCTGTTGCCCGGCAGCGACCACGCCATCAGCGACTTTGACGACCACATTGAGGCCGTGTTCAAGTTTCTCCGGCTGGTGGGCTGAGTCGCCGGGGAAGTGTCCATCGCCCGCATGGGACAATCCCGCCCATGCACATTCTGTTCGACGACGCCGGCAAACTGATGACCGGCCGCCTCCTGTCCGAAGCCGAAAGTTCCCTGCAGGTGGAGCTGGATTCGGGCAAACGGGTCAAGGTCAAGTCCGCCAATGCCTTGCTGCGCTTTGACAAACCCGCCCCCGCCCAGCTGATGCCCGCGGCCACCGCGCTGGCCGAGACCATGGAGCTGGAGCTGGCCTACGAATTCGCCCCCGAAGGGGAGTTCGGGTTTGCCGAACTGGCGCAGGAGTATTTCAGCGCCAGCGCCGGCACCGAACAACAGGTGGCGGCCCTGCTCTGCCTGCAAGGCGCACCGCACTACTTCCGGCGCGCCGGCAAGGGCCGCTACAAGAAGGCGCCGCCCGAGATCCTGGCGCAGGCGCTGGCCGGCATCGAGAAAAAGAAACAGATACAGGCCCAGATCGAAGCCTGGGCGGCCGAGCTGGCCAGCGGGCAATGCCCCGAGCCGGTGCGCCAGCAGCTCTACAAGATCCTGTTCAAGCCGGACAAGAACGCGCCCGAATACAAGGCCGTGGTGGAAGCGGCGCGCAACAGCCACACGGCGCCGCTCACCCTGCTGCAAAACGCCGGCGCCATCGCCAGCGCCTACCAGTTCCACTGGCAGCGCTTCCTGTTCGACCAGTTCCCCAAGGGCACGGGTTTCCCGGCGCTCCAGGCCCCCGCCATCGCCGACGAGCTGCCGCTGGCCACCGTACAGGCCTTCTCCATCGACGATTCGCACACCACCGAAATCGACGACGCGCTTTCGTTGCAGGGGCTGGGCAGTGGCACGGTCACGCTCGGCATCCACATCGCGGCGCCCGGCCTCGCGGTGCTGCCCGACAGCGCCATCGACCAGGTGGCGCGCAACCGCCTGTCCACGGTCTACATGCCGGGCCACAAGATCACCATGCTGCCCGACGAGGTGGTGCAGGCCTACACGCTGATGGCCGGGCGGAACTGTCCCGCCGTGTCGCTCTACGTCAGCTTCGACGAGGCCACGCTGGAGCCCAAGGACAGCCACACCGTGCTGGAGCGGGTGCCGATCGTGCACAACCTGCGCCACGACCAACTGGACACCGTGATCACCGAAGACTGGCTGACCGGCCAGGCGCCGGCCAGTACAGCGATCACCGAGGCCCATATTGAAGAGCTGCAGCCGCAACTGGCCTTCATCTTCCGCCTGGCGTGCCACCTCAAGGCGCAACGCGAAGTGGTGCGCGGCAAACCGGAAAACTTCAACCGGCCCGACTACACCTTCAAACTCGAAGGCGTGACGGGCAGCGAGCCCGCAGGCGACGAAACCGTGGTGATCGGCACACGACAGCGCGGCGCGCCACTCGACCTGATGGTGGCCGAGGCCATGATCCTGGCCAACAGCACCTGGGGCAACTGGCTCGCCGACTGCGGCGTGCCCGGCATCTACCGCAGCCAGGCCAGCCTGGCGCCTGGCGTGAAGGTGCGCATGGGCACCAAGGCGCAGCCGCACGCGGGC
Organism: Hydrogenophaga sp. L310; assembly: GCF_055703065.1. Taxonomy (NCBI): domain Bacteria; kingdom Pseudomonadati; phylum Pseudomonadota; class Betaproteobacteria; order Burkholderiales; family Comamonadaceae; genus Hydrogenophaga; species Hydrogenophaga sp. L310. The sequence continues at coordinate 121,395 of NZ_JBVPZA010000003.1, read as the reverse complement.
ATTGGTGTGAAGAGTTACGCCTGGAGCACCTCGCCCCTGCGCCGTTACGTGGACATGGTCAACCAGTGGCAGATCATTGCCTGCGCGCGCCACGGCAAGACCGCTGCGCTCGCAGCGCCGTTCAAGCCCAAAGACGCCAACCTGTTTGCCATCATCAGCAGCTTCGACGCCGCCTACACCGCCTACAACGGTTTCCAGAACGGCATGGAACGTTACTGGACGCTCAAGCACCTGGGCCAGGCTGGCATCAGCGAGCTCACCGCCACGCTGATCAAGGACAACCTGGTGCGAGCCGACAGCCTGCCGCTGGTCTTGCCGGTCATGGGCGCCGAAGGCCTGCCGCGCGGTGCGCATGTGCGCGTGCGGCTGGGCGACATCGATCACATCACGCTGGACGTGTCCGGCACGGTGGTCGAGCGGCTCGACTTGCCGGTCGACAATGTGGATGACAGCAGCGAATCCGAGGACGGCGAAGACGACGAACTGGCCGCGCCGCTGGCGCTGGCCATCGACGTCGACGAAACGCAGGTCGATGGTCCGGAAACTGGCACCGAAACCCCTGCCGAGGCGCCCGGGATATGAGCCACCAGCACGGATAATGCTCGCGTGAAACCGGTCCTGGCCTTTCTCAAACAACTGAGCACCCTGCAACTCGCTCTGGGAATCTCGGTCGCCGTGCACGCCGCGCTGCTGACGGTCCGCTTTGTCGACCCCGAGGGTTTCAACCGGGTGTTTCAGGACACGCCGCTGGAAGTCATTCTGGTCAACGCCAAGAGCGACGAGAAGCCCGAAAAGGCCAAGGCCATTGCGCAAGCCTCACTGGCCGGTGGCGGCGAGAGGGAAAAAGGGCGGGCCACCTCGCCCCTGCCGCCCAACCCCACGGCCCGCATCGGCGACTCGCCCGAAGAAGACGAGCGCATGATCGAAGCGCTCAAAGAGCGGCAAAAACAGATCCTGACCCAGGTGCGCAAGCAACTGGCCAACATGCCACCGCCAGACCTGCAGGCCGTCAACACCAGCCAGGAAACCATTGAGCACGAGCGCAAGCGCCGGGCGCTGGTGAAGGTGCTGGCCGAGATCGAAAAGCGCATCAACCAAGAAAACGAGCGCCCGCGCAAGCGCTACGTCAGCCCGGCCACGCGCGAAGAGGTCTACGCGATCTACTACGACGAACTGCGCCGCAAGATCGAAGACCGGGGGACCACCAACTTCCCCGAAGCCGCGGGTCGCAAGCTCTATGGCGAGCTCACCATGGTCATCACGGTGAACCACACCGGTACCGTGCTGGGCACCGAGGTGGTGCAGACCTCCGGCAACACCACGCTGGACCGGCGTGCCCAGGCGATCGTGCGCGGCCTCGGCTTTGGTCGCTTCAACGAAGCCATGCGCCAGCGGGCCGACCAGATCGTGGTGGTGTCGCGTTTCCGTTTCACGCGCGACGCCACTTTGCAAACCCAGATGTCCAGCCAGTGATGAAATCGATCGGTCGCTGGCTGTTGTGGGTGGTGCTGGCCGGATTGGCGCTGCAGCTGTTTTTTGTCTTGCGTGTCGCGCTGATGGTGGTGATCGATCCGCAAAGCACTGCCTTCATGCGCTCGGAGGCCTGGCGTGTCGCTGGCCAGAGCCTCAGGTCCGACAAGGACTGGCGCTGGTCGGCACAATGGGTGGACTATGACCAGATCAGCCCGCACCTCAAACGGGCCGTGATGGCGTCCGAGGACGCAGGCTTTGCGGAACATGACGGCGTGGACTGGAGCGCGATCGAAGCGGCCTGGGTCAAGAACGAAAAACGCCTGGAGCAGGTCGAGAAACGGACCGCGCAGCTCGAACGCAAGCTCGCCAAAAAGCCCGAAGCGGCCGAAGCCGCCATCAAGGCCATCAAGCCGCCCAAGGTCATCGGTGGCTCCACCATCACCCAGCAACTGGCCAAGAACCTGCTGCTCTCGGGTGAACGCAACCTGCTGCGCAAGGGCCAGGAGCTGGTGCTCGCGCTCACGCTGGACGCGCTGCTCAGCAAGCAGCGCATTCTTGAGATCTACCTCAACAGCGTGGAGTGGGGAGAAGGCGTCTTCGGCGCCGAAGCCGCGGCCCAGCGCTATTTCAAGAAGCCCGCCGCCAAATTGAGCGCCTACGAAGCGGCCCGACTGGCCGTGATGCTGCCCAGCCCCAAGTTCTTCGAAACCCGGCAGGGCTCAGCCTACCTGGCCCGCCGCACAGGCACCATCGTGGCGCGCATGGGCGCAGTTCAGGCGCCGTGATGTGCCCCCCTGCGCCGCTGCGCGGCTTCCCCCCAGGGGGACGACACCAGCGGCCTGGCAAAGCCAGTTCCGCGGTGTCCCTGGGTTCGGACATCGCAGTCGCTTTGCTCTGGCCCTGTGCCGGGATGTGTTCATGAACTGGCGTGCCCAGGCCGTGAGCACCTTCCTGCTCGGCCTGGTGCGCCTGCTCACCGGCGCCCAGGCCCGCTGGTACGGTTGCCCGCCCAAGGCGGAGCAGCGCATCTATTTCGCCAACCACCAGAGCCACGCCGACCTGGTGCTGATCTGGGCGGCTCTGCCCCAGGAACTTCGCAGCATCACCCGCCCGATCGCCGCGCGCGACTACTGGACGGCATCGAACTTCAAGCGCTGGATCACCACCGAGGTGTTCAACGCGGTCTATGTCGAGCGCGAAAAGAAGGGTGACGAGGACCCGTTGCAACCCCTCGTCGATGCCCTGGAGAGCGGTGACTCGCTGATCCTCTTTCCCGAAGGCACGCGCGGCCATGCGGAAGATCCGCAAGCCTTCAAGTCCGGGATCTACAACCTGGCCCGGCGCTTTCCCCAGGTGGTGCTGGTGCCCGCGTGGATCCACAACGTGCAGCGGGTGATGCCCAAGGGCGAGGTGATCCCGGTGCCGGTGCTGTGCTCGGTGACGTTCGGTGAGCCGATGGCCCTGGGGGCGGATGAAGCCCGTGCCGATTTCCTGAACCGCGCACGCGCTGCCGTCATGGCCCTGCGGGAGGTCTGATGGGTTCCTTCCTGCGCAGCCTTACCCCCGAACAGCAGGTCAGCCTGATGTTCGTGCTGCTGTTCGGCCTGCTGCTGATCGCCAGCGGCGCGGGCGTGCTGCTCTCGCTGCGCGAACGCCAGCACGCCGACGACCACACCGGCGATCGCGCCCGACGACTGCACGACTACCAGGCCCTGCTGCGCAACTCGTGGCTGATGACGCTGGTGTTCTGGGTCGGCTGGGCCGCGGGCGAAAGCGTGGCCATCGTGCTGTTCGGCCTGGTCTCGTTTTTCATCCTGCGCGAATTCATCAGCCTCTCGCCCACCCGGCGCGGTGACCACCGCAGCCTCGTGCTGGCGTTTTTCATCGTGCTGCCGCTGCAATACGCCCTGGTCTGGAACCAGCACTTCAACCTCTTCACGGTGTTCATCCCGGTCTATGTGTTCCTCGCCATCCCCGTGGTGAGTGCGCTGGGCAACGACCCGCAACGCTTTCTGGAGCGCAACGCCAAGCTGCAATGGGGCATCATGGTCTGCGTCTACGGCATGAGCCATGTGCCGGCGCTGCTGTGGCTCAACTTCCCGCGCTTTGCCGGCAAGACCGCATTCCTCGTGGTGTTCCTGGTGCTGGTGGTGCAGACCTGCATGCTGGTCCAGCACCTGATGGCACGGCGGCTGCGCGACCCTGTGGCACCGGCGATCAGCGCCAGTTTCCACTGGCGCAGCTGGATGGCGGGCCTGGCCGCCGGTGGCCTGCTCGGCGTCGCCCTGGCCGGATTCACACCCTTCAAGCCTCTGCAGGCCCTGGCCATGGCGCTGGTGGCCTGCATGGCCGGTTCGTTGGGGCACCTGGTCATGAAAGCCATCAAACGCGACCGCGGCGTGACCCACTGGGGTTCGGCCGGCCGCTCGGTCACCGGGGCCAGCGGCCTGCTCGACCGCGTGGACGCCCTGTGTTTTGCCGCTCCGGTGTTTTTCCACTCCGTGCGCTGGACCTTCAACCTCTGAACGCTGAAACGGCACACCACCCATGCGCATCCTCGGCATCGACCCCGGCCTGCAGTGCACCGGTTTTGGCGTCATCGACGCCGAGGGTGCCACGCTGCACTACGTGGCCAGCGGCACCATCCAGACCAGCCCGAAAGACGGCGCCTTGCTGCCCGAGCGGCTGAAGATCCTGTTTGACGGCATCAGCGAGGTGGTCAAGCGCTACCAGCCCGAAACCTCGGTCTGCGAGATCGTGTTTGTCAACGTCAACCCGCAGGCCACGTTGCTGCTGGGCCAGGCCCGCGGCTGCTGCCTCACGGCGCTGGTGGCCAACGGCCTGCCGGTGGCCGAGTACACCGCCCTGCAGCTGAAGAAAGCGGTGGTCGGCTACGGCCGCGCCGACAAGGCGCAGATGCAGGAAATGGTCAAACGCCTGCTGCAGTTGCCCGGCCTGCCCGGCAAGGACGCGGCCGACGCCCTGGGCCTGGCCATCACCCATGCGCAGGTCAGCCGCACGATGCAGGCCATCAACAAGGTGTCCCCCCTGAAGGCACGTACCCATGCGGCTTACAAAGGCGGCCGGAACTACTGAAAACAGGGGACAGGCCGTCAGCGGCCAGATGGTGCGCGGTTGTTACGAACCGTACATGGACGTAACAACAGTATCTGCGCTCCCCAGAGCATCCCCCATTTGAGGGATGAAAACAACAGCTTCATGGGGGTTTTCCCCCTGAGGGCCCCTTTTGTACAAATTGATAAATATCAATGACAACGGGACCAACCGTTGCAACTGCGCACAGATGACCACGGCCTGGATAGGCACATTAGCGGCCAAGGCTTCGATGCAAACTTCCGTCGGGCCCCGGAGCCCGTTTCTGTCGGGACAGCCCTTGACCCTTCACCCGGATACCTCAAATGGAACTTGAATTTTCACGAATGGCCCTCGTCTACGCCCACCTGATCGCCTGTTGCGCGGCCATCGGGTTGATCCTCATGAGCGACATTGCCATGGTCAAACAGCTCATCTCTGGCGATCCCCACGAACGCATGGACCCGAAACACCTGCAGGATCTGCAGAACACCGTGGCCCTGGCCCTGGTCGCACTCTGGGCCACCGGCGCGGGCATCATCGCGCTGGACACATCGGTCAAAGGCTGGGAGTACTTCGCCAACCCCAAGCTGCAAGCCAAGATCACCGTCGTCTGCTTGCTGACGCTCAATGGCTTCTTGCTGCACCACCGCGTCCTGCCGCTGATGAAGAAGGCCGGCACCCTGCTGAACATGTCGTTCTCGCAGCGCAGCTTTGCAGTGTTCGCGGGTTCGGTGTCGGCGGTGTCGTGGTTCTACGCCGCGTTGCTGGGCGTTGGTCGTCCGCTGAACTGGAAGTTCCCGCTGACCGACATCCTCGCCGCTTACCCGGTGCTGATCGCCGGTGGTTTTGCCACGCTGATGCTGATGGTGGCCTGGGCGCAATACCGCACCAGCGGTGAGTCCCGTTCGTTCGAAGGCACCCGCTTCGTCGGCGCCCACTGAATCCGGCTCAAAACCTGAAAGCCAAAGGCCATCCGTCGGGATGGCCTTTGGCCTTTCAGCACATCAGAGAAGGCGCTCCAGCACCAGCACACCAAAAAAGCCCAGCGCTGCGATGACCGTCCATTTCAGGATCACGATCCCGTACTGGCGAAACCTCGCCTGCCCCGTGCCGATGTAGAAGGCGAAACACACGCCGGCCGCCAGCAGGAGCATGAAGATGGTCCAGCGAAACAGCAGCATGGCTTGTTTTTCGGTGAAGCCTTGGGCGCCGGCTGGCGCTTACCAGGCGGGAGCGAGTTGCGCGAAGCCGGTGGGCGCTTCACGCTCCTGCTCGAAGCTCACGATCTCGTAAGCATCGGGTCGGGCCAGCAGCGCACGCAGCAGCTGGTTGTTCATGGCGTGACCCGAGCGGAAGGCGCTGTAGGCGGCCAGCAGCGGCTTGCCAATGATGTAGAGATCGCCGATGGCGTCGAGGATCTTGTGCTTGACGAACTCGTCCTGGTAGCGCAGACCGTCGGCGTTGAGCACCTTCACATCGTCCATGACGATGGCGTTGTCCAGGCCGCCGCCCAGCGCCAGGCCATGGGAACGCATCATCTCCACATCGCGCGTGAAGCCGAAGGTGCGGGCCCGGGCGATCTCCCTCGCGTAGCGGCCGCTGCCCATGTCGAACTCGACCCGCTGGCCGCTGGAATTCACCGCCGGGTGGTTGAACTCGATCTCGAAGCTCAGCTTGTAGCCGTGGTACGGGTCCAGCCGCGCCCACTTGAGGTTGCTGCCCTCCCCTTCGCGCACCTCCACGGGTTTGGTCACCCGGATGAAGCGCTTGGGCGCCTTCTGCGTCACGATGCCCGCGCTCTGCAGCAGGTAAACGAACGAGGCCGAAGAACCGTCCAGGATCGGCACCTCTTCGGCCGTGATGTCCACATACAGGTTGTCCAGCCCCAGGCCGGCGGCGGCACTCATCAGGTGCTCGATGGTGTGCACCTTGGCGCCGCCCTTGGCGATGGTCGAGGCCAGACGCGTGTCGGACACGGCATCGGCATTCACCGGAATCTCCACCGGCTCGGGCAGGTCCACGCGGCGGAACACGATGCCGGTGTCCGGCGCGGCCGGGCGCAGCGTCAACTCCACCCGCTGGCCACTGTGCAGGCCGACACCCACCGCCTTGGTGAGAGATTTCAGGGTTCTTTGAGCAAGCATCCAGAGATTTTAAGTTTTGCGGTGCCAGAGCGCTTTGAAGAATCGTGATGGCCGTGATAGGTATGACGCTCTCCTCCGACAGGGGCGGTCGTCGGAACCCAGGGGAAACGGCTCCGCGAATGTCCCCCGGGCTGGCTGCGCCAGCCCTCCTCCTTGACTTCGCTGCGCCATTTACCCTGGGTTCCGACGACCTGTTGGCACTCTGACCGCTGACACACCAACCTGTCACGGGCTCGTGGGGGCAAGGCGTTCTGCGCAGCGAAGTAAAGGAGGAGGGTCGGCACCGCCGACCCGGGGGACATTCGCGGAGCAGAGCGCCTTGCCCCCACGCGCAAGCAAGGTCTCGGCACGAAATGCTGGCTCAGCACGTGCCCGGAACTTCGCTCAATCTGCCTGTTTGCGCAGAAAGGCCGGAATCTCGAAATCGTCCATGCCACCCGAAGCCAGCGCATCCACCTTGGCCGCCGCCTGGGTGCGGTTGGTGCGCCAGACACTGGGCACCGCCATGGAGTTGTAGTCGGGCTGTCCGGCACCCTGGCCACCCACCGCCGTGTTCACTGTCGGGATGTTGAACGCCACGTTGTCGGTACCGGTGCGCAGCACCTGCAGCGGCGGCGCGGTGCGGCGTGCGCCCTGGCGGGACAGACCCGTGGCCACCACGGTGACACGCATCTCGTCGCCCAGGCTGTCGTCGTAGGCCGCGCCGTAGATGACGTGTGCGTCCGGCGAAGCGTAGGCGCGGATGGTGTTCATCGCCAGCTTGGACTCGGACAGCTTGAGCGAACCCTTGGCCGCCGTGACCAGCACCAGCACGCCCTTGGCGCCCGACAGGTCGATGCCTTCGAGCAGCGGGCAGGCCACGGCCTCTTCGGCGGCGATGCGTGCACGGTCCGGGCCAGCGGCCACCGCGGTGCCCATCATGGCCTTGCCGGGTTCACCCATCACGGTGCGCACGTCTTCAAAGTCGACGTTCACGTTGCCGTACTCATTGATGATCTCGGCGATGCCGCCCACAGCATTTTTCAGCACGTCGTTGGCGTGGGCAAAGGCTTCGTCCTGCGTCACGTCGTCGCCCAGCACTTCGAGCAGCTTCTCGTTCAGGATCACGATCAGCGAGTCCACGTTGGCTTCGAGCTCGGCCAGGCCGCTGTCGGCGTTGGTCATGCGGCGGCCGCCTTCCCAGTCGAAGGGCTTGGTGACCACGCCGACGGTGAGGATGCCCATTTCCTTGGCCACGCGGGCGATCACGGGCGCCGCGCCGGTGCCGGTGCCACCACCCATGCCGGCGGTGATGAACAGCATGTGGGCGCCGTCGATGGCGGTACGGATTTCGTCGATCGCCAGTTCGGCCGCATCACGGCCTTTTTCCGGCTTGCTGCCAGCGCCCAGACCGCTGGTGCCGAGCTGGATGGTGCGGCTGGTGGCGCTGCGCGCCAGGGCCTGCGCGTCGGTGTTGGCACAGATGAACTCAACCCCTTGCACGCCGCGGGAGATCATGTGTTCCACGGCGTTGCCGCCGCCACCACCCACGCCGATGACCTTGATCTGGGTGCCCAGGTTGAACTCTTCCACTTCAATCATTTCGATGCTCATTTTTCTCTCCTGTTGTTGCCCTTGAACCTGAGGTGCCGGGCGTTGTTTCAATAAAAATTCGTTGCATGGATCAGAGGGGTGGCCGCGGCGCGGCCCCGGCATCACCCAGGCGGCCCGGTGCATTCCGTACATCGGTGCACCGGGTAGTGGCCCGCGGCGCCATGGCGCGCGGGGCGGGCAGGGGATCCGAACAAACCGCTCATCGTGTGTGTGTGATTCATGATCAGAAAGTCCCCACAAACCAGTTTTTCATGCGTTCCAGCGCGCTCTGCATGGAGCCCGCCTTCTGCGCGACCTTGTGGCCCCGGACGCGCGCCAGGCGCGCTTCTTCCAGCAGGCCCATCACCGTGGCCGCCCGGGGTTGGGCGACCATGTCGGAGAGGGCGCTCGCGTAGTGCGGCATGCCGCGGCGCACCGGCTTCAGAAAGATGTCTTCGCCCAGCTCGACCATGCCGTGCATGACGGCACTGCCGCCCGTGAGCACGATGCCCGAAGACAGGACCTCCTCGAAGCCGGAGTCGCGCACCACCTGCTGCACCAGTGCAAAAATCTCTTCCACCCGCGGCTCGATCACCCCGGCCAGCGCCTGGCGACCGAGCAGACGCGGACCGCGGTCGCCCAGACCGGGCACCTCGACCTGGGTGTCGGGGTCGGCCAGCAACTGCTTGGCGCAGCCGTATTCGACCTTGATGTCTTCGGCGTCCTTGGTGGGCGTGCGCAGCGCCATGGCGATGTCGCTGGTAATCAGGTCGCCCGCGATCGGGATCACCGCGGTGTGGCGGATCGCACCGCCGGCAAAGATGGCCACGTCGGTGGTGCCGGCGCCGATGTCGACCAAGGCCACGCCCAACTCCTTCTCGTCGTCGGTCAGCACCGCCTGGCTGGACGCCAGCGGGTTGAGCATGAGCTGATCCACCTCCAGCCCGCAGCGGCGCACGCACTTGATGATGTTTTCAGCCGCGCTCTGCGCGCCGGTGACGATGTGCACCTTGGCTTCGAGCCGGATGCCGCTCATGCCGATGGGCTCTTTCACTTCCTGGCCGTCGATCACGAACTCCTGCGGCTCCACCAGCAGCAGGCGCTGGTCGGTCGAGATGTTGATCGCCTTGGCGGTCTCGATGACGCGCGCCACGTCGGCCGGCGTGACCTCGCGGTCCTTGATCGCCACCATGCCGCTGGAGTTGATGCCGCGGATGTGGCTGCCGGTGATGCCGGTGTAGACCCGGGCGATGCGGCAGTCGGCCATCAGCTCGGCCTCTTTCAGGGCCGCCTGGATGCTCTGCACCGTGGCGTCGATGTTGACCACCACGCCGCGTTTCAGGCCGTGGCTGGCCGACACCCCCAGGCCCGCGAGCTTGAGTTCGCCGTTGGCCTGCACTTCGGCCACCACCACCATGATTTTGGCGGTGCCGATGTCGAGTCCAACCACCAGATCTTTGTATTCCTTGGCCATGATGCTTTCTTGATTACCGGGTGTTGTTCGCAGGTTTCGCGTCTGCTTCGTTCACGGTGGTGACGCCGCGCATGCGCAGGGCGTAACCGTTGGGGTAGCGCAGATCGACGGACTGCACCGCGCCGGGGTAGCGTTCGGCGAGCTGGCTCACGGTGGCGGTGAAGCGTCGCGCACGCGCCAGCAGTTCTTCGGTTGTGCCACGCCCCAGCTCCATGCGGGCGCCGTTGTCCAGCGTCGCGCGCCAGCTGCCGCGTTCGCTGAGCTCCAGCCGCTCGATGCCGAGGTCCAGTCGATTGAGCTCGGCACTGAGCAACTGGTACAGGGCCCAGACTTCGGCCACCCGCTCAGAGGGGCCGGCCAGCTCGGGCAGGCCGTCGCCGTCGTCCGGGCTGGCATCAAAGATCTCGCCCAGGTGGTTGACCAGTTGCCCCGCACCGGCCTGCCCCCACCAGGCCACCGCCCGGTGCTCTTCCAGCGTGACGCGCAACCGGTTCGGAAACTCGCGCTGCACCAGCGCATGGCGCACCCAGGGCACGGCCTCGAACATCTGCCGCACCGGTTGCAGGTCCATCGCCAGCAGGCCACCGGACAGCCGGCTCCTCATCTGGGACGCGAGCTGGGCGCGCAGGCTCACCGCATTCTGGTGGTCCACCTCGCCGTGCACCGCGATCGCCCGCACCGCCCAGACCGGGTGGCGCAGCACCCAGTTGGCCAACGCGCCCAGGCACAGCACGACAAACACCATCACCAGGGCGTGGGTCACCATGGTCATGAGCTTGACGTCCAGGGGCAGGTCGGGCTGGTTCATGGCGGTTCTTTCAGCCTGGTCCTTGTGCCGGGTTGTCCAGCGAGGCACCGGCCAGCACGCTCAGGCAAAGGTCTTCGTAGGACAGCCCGGTGGCGCGCGCCGACATCGGCACCAGCGAATGCCCGGTCATGCCCGGCGAGGTGTTGATCTCCAGCAGGTACGGCTTGCGGGTGGCGGCGTCGATCATCACGTCGGCGCGTGCCCAGCCACGGCAGTCCAGCGTGAGATAAGCCTTGAGCACCAGCGCCTGGATGGCAGCCTCTTCGCCTTCGGGCAGACCGGCGGGCACGAGGTATTTCGTGTCGTCGGTGAAGTACTTGTGCTGGTAGTCGTAGTTGCCGTCGGGCGCCACGATGCGGATCACCGGCAGCGCGCGGGCTGTCGAGCCCGTGCCCAGCACCGGGCAGGTGACCTCGTCGCCGGCGATGAACTGTTCGCACATCACCATCGGGTCCTGGCTCGAAGCCAGCGCGTAGGCGGTCTCGCATGCTTCGAGCGTCAGGACCTTGCTCAGGCCGATGGTGGACCCCTCACGCACCGGCTTCACGATCATCGGCGAGCCCAGGGCCGCAAAGGCGGCGCGGGTTTCTTCGGCGCTGTGCACCTGGCGCCAGGCCGGGGTGGACAGGCCTTCGGCCAGCCAGATGCGCTTGGTCATGAGCTTGTCCATGGCCACCGCCGACGCCATCACGCCGGGGCCGGTGTAGGGAATGCCCAGCAGCTCCAGCGCGCCCTGCACGGTGCCGTCTTCGCCGAAGCGGCCATGCAGCGCGATGAAGCAGCGCGCGAAACCTTCACGCTTCAAGTCACCCAGATCGCGCTCGGCCGGATCAAAAGCATGGGCGTCCACCCCTTTGGAGCGCAACGCGGCCAGCACGCCCGTGCCCGACATGAGCGACACCTCGCGCTCGGCCGATCGCCCCCCCATGAGCACGGCCACCTGGCCCAGTGCCTTGACGTCGATGTTCACGGTCTTCACCCCTGCGTTCATGTCCTGTCCTTCTGCGCCAGCTCAACCACCTGCCCGGCCACCGCTCCAATGGAACCCGCGCCCATGCAGAGCACCACGTCGCCATCGCGCGCGTTGTCCAGGATGGCCTGCGGCATGGCGCCGATGTCGTCCACAAACACCGGCTCCAGCTTGCCTGCCACGCGCAGCGCGCGCGCCAGCGAACGGCCATCGGCCGCGACAATGGGGGCCTCGCCGGCGGCGTACACCTCCGCCAGCAACACGGCGTCGGCGTTGCCGATCACCTTCACGAAATCTTCAAAACAGTCGCGTGTGCGGCTGAAACGGTGCGGCTGGAAGGCCAGCACCAGACGGCGGTCCGGAAAAGCGCCGCGCGCAGCCGACAACGTGGCCGCCATTTCCACCGGGTGGTGGCCGTAGTCGTCGACGATGGTTGCCTGGCCACCCGATGGCAGGGCCGCTTCGCCGTAGCGCTGGAAACGCCGGCCCACGCCCTTGAATTCGGCCAGCGCCTGCTGCACGGCAGCATCGGGCACGCCCAGCTCCAACGCGATACCGATGGCGGCCAGCGCGTTGAGCACGTTGTGCTCCCCTGGCAGGTTGAGCACCACGTCCAGGTCGGGCATCTGGGTGCCGTTCTTGCGCTGTACCGTGAAGTGCATCTGGCCGCCAGCGGCCCGCACGTTCACCGCACGCAGCTGGGCGTCTTCCGAGAAACCGTACCCCGTGATGGGGCGTGCGATCTGCGGCAGGATCTCGCGGATCGACGGATCGTCCACGCACACCACGGCGGTACCGTAGAACGGCATCTTGTGCAGGAACTCCACGAAGGCAGCCTTGAGGCGCCCGAAGTCGTGGCCGTAGGTGTCCATGTGGTCGGCGTCGATGTTGGTGACGACCGACAACACCGGCAGCAGGTTCAGGAACGAAGCATCCGACTCGTCGGCTTCGACCACGATGTACTCGCCGGAGCCGAGCTGGGCGTTGGCACCCGCGCTGTTGAGGCGGCCTCCGATCACGAAGGTCGGGTCCAGGTTCGCCGCGGCCAGCACGCTGGCGACCAGGCTGGTCGTGGTGGTCTTGCCGTGTGTGCCGGCAATCGCCACGCCTTTTTTCATGCGCATCAGCTCGGCCAGCATCACGGCGCGCGGCACCACCGGCACCAGCTTGGCGTGCGCGGCGACCACCTCGGGGTTGTCCTCCTTCACCGCAGTGGAGGTGACGATGGCGTCGGCGCCTTCGATGTACTTCGCATCGTGACCGGCAAACACCTCGGCCCCCATGGACACGAGGCGCCGCGTGGCGGCGTTCTCGCTCAGGTCGCTGCCGGAGATGCGGTAGCCCTGGTTGAGCAGCACTTCGGCGATGCCGCTCATGCCGCTGCCGCCGATACCGACAAAGTGGATGTGGCGAATCGCGTGTTTCATGCCGGTTTCACCTTCGCGAGTTGCTCGCAGGCGGACACCACGGCCGCCACGGCGTTTGTCTTTTCCATCTGCTTGGCCTTGCCGGCCATCTCCATCAATTGTTCGCGCTGCAGGGTCTGCAGCTTCTGCGCCAGCGAGGCGGGCGTGAGTTCGGTCTGTGGCACCAGCCAGGCGCCGCCGCTGTCGCACAGGAAGCGTGCGTTGCTGGTCTGGTGGTCGTCCACCGCATGGGGGAAGGGCACGAACAGTGCCGCCGCGCCCACGGCAGCGATCTCGGTGACGGTGCTCGCACCGGCCCGGCAGACGATCAGGTCGGCATCGGCAAAGGCCTGCGCCGTGTCGTCGATGAAGGGCGTGAGTTCGGCCAGCACACCGGCGGCCGTGTAGTTGGCGCGCAAGGCTTCGATCTGTTTCTCGCCGCTCTGGTGAGTCACCTGCGGGCGCTGCGCCGAGGGGATCAATGCCAGCGCGAGCGGCACGGTGTCGTTGAGCGCCTTGGCACCCAGGCTGCCGCCCACCACCAGCAGGCGCAAGGGGCCGCTGCGACCGGCGAAGCGCACTTCGGGCGCCGGCTGGCGCAGGAACCCGGCGCGCAGCGGGTTGCCCACCCACTCGGCCTTCTTGAACACGCCGGGGAAGGCGGTGAACACACGGTCGGCGATGCCGGCCAGCACCTTGTTGGCCATGCCGGCCACCGAGTTCTGCTCGTGCAGCACCAGCGGCTTGCCGAGCAAGGTGCCCATCATGCCGCCGGGGAAGGTGATGTAGCCGCCCAGGCCAACCAGCACGTCGGGCTTGACGCGGCGCACCACCTGCAACGCCTGCCAGAAGGCGCGCAACAGGCGCAGCGGCAGCAGGAACAGCGTTTTCAGGCCCTTGCCGCGCACACCGCCGAAGTCGATCAGCTCCAGCGGGAAACCGCGCGGCGGCACCAGGCGGCTCTCCATGCTGCCGGGCGCGCCCAGCCAGTGCACACGCCAGCCGCGCTCTCGCAGGGCCTCGGCCACCGCCAGACCCGGGAAGATGTGGCCACCGGTGCCGCCGGCCATGATCAGGGCGCAAGGCGTCTTGCTCATGACCGCCCACCTTTCATGAGCGATGCGTTCCGCATCTGCAGGCGCTGCGCGCCGGCCTGGCGATTTTGATGAAACCGCTTGCTGCTCATGACCGCCCACCTTTCATGAGCTGGCGGTTTTCATAATCCACCCGCAGCACGATCGCGAGTGCGACCAGCTCCAGCAGGATGGCCGAACCCCCGTAGCTCATCAGGGGCAAGGTCAGGCCCTTGGTGGGCAAGGCACCCAGGTTCACGCCAATGTTGATGAAGGTCTGAAAGCCCATCCACACACCCACACCCTGCGCCACCAGACCGGCAAACACCTGGTCGAGCGCAATGGCCTGGCGGCCGATGTGCATGATGCGGCGCGTGAGCCAGAGGAACAGGGTGATCACGATCAACACCCCCACCAGCCCGAATTCCTCGCCGATCACCGCGAGCAGGAAGTCGGTATGGGCCTCGGGCAGCCAGTGCAGTTTTTCGACACTGCCTCCCAGGCCGACGCCAAAGATCTCGCCGCGTCCAAAGGCGATCAGCGAGTGCGAGAGCTGGTAACCCTTGCCCAGCGCGTGTTCGGCGCTCCAGGGATCGAGGTAGGCAAAAATGCGCGCCCGCCGCCATTCGCTGGCCATGACCATGAGCGCAAAGGCACCCACCACCACCAGGGCGATCAGGAAAAACATGCGGGCGTTGACACCACCCAGGAACAGGATGCCCATGGCGATGACCACGATCACCATGAAGGCGCCCATGTCGGGTTCAGCCAGCAACAACATGCCCACCACAGCGAGGGCCACGGCCATCGGCGCCACGGCGCGGAAGAAGCGCTCCTTCACTTCCATCTTGCGCACCATGTAGTCGGCCGCGTAGAGCAGCACAGCGAGCTTGCCCAGCTCCGAGGGCTGGAAGTTCATGATGCCCAGCGAGATCCAGCGCCGGGCGCCGTTCACACCTTTGCCAATGCCGGGAATCAACACCAGCACCAGCAACAGCAACGCCCCCGCAAACAGCCAGGGCGCGAGCTTTTCCCAGGTGCGCAACGGAAACTGGAACGCCATCAGCGCGGCCACGAGGCCGATGATGATGGAGATGCCGTGGCGCACCACAAAATGCGTGTGCGCGTAGTTGGCGAAGCGCGGGTTGTCGGGCAAGGCGATCGAGGCCGAGTACACCATCACCAGACCCCAGGCCATCAGCGCCACGACGACCCAGAGCAGCGGCTGATCGAACCCGAGTTCACGAACCTGGCCCTGGCGCATGCCCGCGTAGGTGCGGTTGGACAGTCGCACCGGCAAGCCGTCACCGCCGGCCGGGCCGAGGCCCACCAGGCGCGGCAGCAGCCCGCCCAGCGCGGCGCGCAGGCTGTTCAGGGGGGCGCTCAGGCGGTTGCTCACAGCCCACCCTCCAGTTCCACGCCCTGTTCATGCGCCAACGCCGCGACCGCCTCGACGAACACCGCGGCGCGGTGCTTGTAGTCCTTGAACATGTCCAGGCTGGCGCAGGCGGGTGACAGCAGCACGGCATCGCCCGACTGCGCCTGCTGCGCCGCCAGTGCGACGGCCTCGGGCAGGCTGCTGGCGTCCAGCAGAGGGATGCCGGCTTCCTCGGCGGCGTGCGCCACCTGGGCGCGGATGGCGGCCGCGTCGCGGCCGATCAGCAGCACGGCGCGTGCGTGGCGGGCCAGGGGCTGGTCCAGGGGCGTGAAATCCTGGCCCTTGCCGTCACCCCCCAGGATCACGACCAGGCGCCGGTCAGCGCCCAGGCCGTTGATGGCGGCCAGCGTGGCGCCCACGTTGGTGCCCTTGCTGTCGTCGAAGTACTCGACCCCGTTGATGATGGCCACCGGCTCCACACGGTGCGGCTCGCCGCGGTACTCGCGCAGACCGTGCAGCATCGGGCCCAGCGGCGCGCCGCTGGAGGTGGCCAGCGCGAGCGCGGCCAGCGCGTTGGCCGCGTTGTGGCGGCCGCGGATGCGCAGGGCGTCCACCGGCATCAGGCGCTGGAAGTAGATCTCATCGTCTTCGTCCGCCGCACGGCCCCGTTTGCGGGTTTCGTCCAGTGCGAGCGCGCGCACGAGCCAGGTCATGCCGTTGACCGATTCGATGCCCCAGTCGCCCGCGCGCGTGGGCGTCTCCAGACCAAAGGTGGCATAAGGCCGGGCCGGCTGCTGCCGGTTGCGGCCACCGATCTTGACCGTCACGTTGCCCGGCTTCATGGCCATGACCTGGGCGTCATCGCGGTTCAGCAGCATCAGCGCCTGCGCGCCGTACACCGCGGCCTTGGCCTGCGCGTAGGCGGCCAACGACCCGTGCCAGTCCAGGTGGTCTTCGGTGATGTTGAGCACGGTGGCTGCGGTGGGCACCTGCTCCCAGGCACCCCCGGCGGTGCCGTCGAGCTGGAAGCTGGAGAGTTCCAGCACCCAGACCACGGGCAGGTGTGGGGGCGGCGGGAGCTCAATGGGTGGCGGCACCAGCATCAACGGCGCGTCATCGTCTTCGACCGAAGCGAGCAAGGGTTCTTCTGCGTCAGCGGGCAACAATTCGTCCTGGGTTTCCAGGACGGGCCGGACGCCATCGTCGACGGACGCAGGCTCAGAAACATCCCCGGCAGGCGACAGTGCCAATGGTTCGGCGGCGGGCTGTGCGTTCAGCTTGTCCTGCTCGGCCTGTTGTGCCGCTTCGGCTTCCGCCTGTTCGGCGGCCTCGGCCTGCGCTTCGGCGTCCAGCGCCGCTGCCAGCACGTCCAGCAGCGCCGGGCCGATGTTGCCGGCCACGGCGACATTCCATCCGCATCGCTGCAGCAACAGACCGGTGAGCGAAGTCACCGTCGTTTTTCCATTGGTACCGGTGATGGCCAGCACCTGGGGCTTGTAGGGCTGGTCCTTGCGCGCCGACAGGTCCTGCAGCGCCTGCGCAAACAGGTCGAGCTCGCCGACGAATGCGGCACCGTGCTGCTGCGCCCAGGCGCGTGCCGGCGCCAGCTGTTCGGGCGGCAGGCCGGGGCTGCGCGCGATCACGTTCCAGGGCTGGCTGGCCAGCAGGCTGTCATCAAAAGGGCCGGCGACAAAAGCCGCCTGCGGGCACTCGGCGCGCAGCGCGGCCAGCGAAGGCGGGTTCTCGCGCGTGTCGGCCACCGTCACCACCGCCCCGTGGCGCACGCACCAGCGCGCCATCGCCAGGCCGGAGATGCCCAGGCCCAGGATGAGAACGTGTTGGTCTTTGAGCGCGTTCATCGGAGTTTCAAAGTCGACAAACCGACCAGGCACAGCAGCATGGTGATGATCCAGAAACGCACGACCACCTGCGTCTCCTTCCAGCCCTTTTTCTCGAAGTGGTGGTGCAGCGGTGCCATCTGGAACAGGCGGCGGCCCTGGCCGAAGCGGCGCTTGGTGTATTTGAAGTAGCTCACCTGCAGCATCACCGACAGCGCCTCCACCACGAAGATGCCTCCCATGATCGCGAGCACGATTTCCTGGCGCACGATGACGGCGATGGTGCCCAGCGCGCCACCCAGCGCGAGCGCGCCCACGTCGCCCATGAAGACCTGCGCGGGGTGGGTGTTGAACCACAGGAAGGCCAGACCGGCACCGGCCATGGCGGCGCAGAAAATCAGCAGTTCGCCAGCCCCGGGAATGTGCGGCAACAGCAGGTAGCGCGAGAACACGGCGCTGCCGGTCACGTAGGCGAACACGCCGAGCGCCGATCCCACCATCACCACCGGCATGATCGCCAGGCCGTCGAGCCCGTCGGTGAGGTTCACCGCATTGCTCGACCCCACGATCACCAGGTAGGTCATGACCACAAAGCCGAACACACCCAGCGGGTAAGCCACTTCCTTGAAGAAGGGCACCATCAGGCCGGCACGCGGCGGCAGTTCGAGTGTGAAGCCCGAGGCGACCCAGTTGAAGAACAGCTGCAGCACGCGCAGGTTGCTGGTCTCGGCCACGCTGAAGGCCAGGTAGAACGCGGCCACCAGACCGATCACCGACTGCCAGAAATACTTCTCGCGCGAGCGCATGCCCTCGGGGTCCTTGTTGACCACCTTGCGCCAGTCGTCCACCCAGCCGATGGCGCCGAAACCCAGCGTCACCAGCAGCACGATCCAGGTGAAGCGGTTGGACCAGTCGAACCACAGCAGCGTGGACAGGGCGATCGCAAACAGGATCAGCACACCACCCATGGTGGGCGTGCCGCCCTTGCTGATGTGGCTCTGCATCGCGTATTCGCGGATTGGCTGACCGATCTTGAGTGCAGCGAGACGGCGGATGAAAAACGGACCCGCCACCAGACCGACGATGAGCGCGGTGAGCGCGGCCATCACGGCGCGGAAGGTCAGGTACTGAAAGACCCGCAGGAACCCGAATTCGGGTCCGAGACTCTGCAGCCATTGGGTCAGGCTAAGCAGCATGGGTGGAATCCTTTTGTTCTTGTGGCGCGGGCGCGGTCAGGGCCAACAGGCCCTGCACCACGCGCTCCATGCGCATGAATCGAGAGCCCTTCACCAGCACGCTGCGCACCGCGGGTGCCTGCGGCGACGCCACCACGGCGGCCACATGGGCAGTGAGCGCCGGCACGTCGGTCCAGTGCATGGGAACGGGCTCGCCGGCGGCGTTCAGGGCGGCAACAGCCTGCTGCATCCAGTCGCCCGCGCAATGCACGGCCTCGATGCCGCTGGCCTGCGCCAGGCGCAACACCTCCAGATGAAAGGCGAGCCCCTGCTCACCCACCTCGCCCATGTCGCCCAGCACCAGCAGGCGCGGGCCGGGCAGTTCGGCCAGCACCTGGATGGCCGCGACCACGGAATCGGGGTTGGCGTTGTAGGTGTCGTCGATCAGGGTGACATGGCGGTCCGGCAGCGCCAGCGAGAGCGCGCGCGAGCGGCCTCCCACGGGTTCGAACGCATCCAGCCCGCGCCCGATGTCGGCGAGCGACACACCCGCTGCCAGCGCACAGGCCGCCGCCGCCAGCGCATTGCGCACGTTGTGCCGGCCGGCGATGCGCAGGCGGCAAGCCTGCGCGCCCGACGGCGTGGTGAAGCGCAAGGCCCAGGCACCGTCCAACCAGTCGGCGCTGAGCGCTCGCACATCGGCGGCCGCATCGCTGTCGCTGAAGGTCAGCACGCGCTGCCCCGCGGCCAGTTCGCGCCAGACCCAGGTGTATTCGTCGTCGCTGGGGAAGACGGCCACACCGCCGCTGCGCAGGGCCGTGATCACCTGCCCGTTTTCGCGCGCCACGGCTTCGACCGTGCCCATGAATTCCTGGTGTTCGCGCTGGGCGTTGTTCACCAGCGCCACCGTGGGCTGGGTCAACGCGGCCAGGTAGGCAATTTCGCCCGGGTGGTTCATGCCCAGTTCGATCACCGCCAGCCGGTGCGTCTCGCGCAGGCGCAGCAGCGTGAGCGGCACGCCAATGTCGTTGTTCAGGTTGCCCTGCGTGGCGTGGGCAGCGTCGCCGGCCGCGGCGCGCAGGATGGCCGCGACCATCTGCGTCACGGTGGTCTTGCCGTTGCTGCCGGTCACGGCGATCAACGGCAGGCTGAACTGCTCGCGCCACAGGCGGGCCAGCTCGCCCAGCGCCAGGCGCGTGTCGGGCACTTCCACGCCGGGCAGGCCGGCAGTCGCCAGACCGCTGTGCGCGATGGCGGCCACGGCACCGGCCGCGCTCGCCTGCGGCAGGAAGTGATGCGCATCGAAGCGCTCACCCTTGAGGGCCACAAACAGGTCACCCGGCTGCAGGCTGCGGGTGTCGGTGTGAACGCGCTGGATGGCCGCATCGGACGCTCCCACGGCACGGGCGCCACCGAGTTGCAGCATCAGCTGGTTCAAGTTTTTCATGCGGAAGCTCCCGGCGCTGCGGCGCGCTGCGCGAGCGCCTCGCGCGCCTGCACCAGATCAGAGAAAGGCTTTTTCACACCCATCACGTCCTGATAGTCCTCGTGGCCCTTGCCCGCGATCAGCACCACATCGCCGGCAGCGGCGCGCCGCACAGCCAGCGTGATGGCGGCGGCCCGGTCGGCTTCGAGCAGCGCTTTGGCGGGATCGGACAGTCCGGCCACCATCTGTTTCAGGATGACCAGCGGGTCTTCGGTGCGGGGGTTGTCGCTGGTCAACACCACGTGTTGCGCCTCGCGCTCGGCCACGGCGGCCATGAGCGGGCGCTTGCCGGCATCGCGGTCGCCGCCGCAACCCGCCACCGCCCAGAGGGCACCGCCGCGCTGCTGCGCCAGCGGCTGCAACGCCTGTAAGGCTTTTTCCAGCGCATCCGGCGTGTGGGCGTAGTCCACCAGCACCAGCGGCTGGCCCGCTGCGGCCGCCACCTGCTCCATGCGGCCAGGCACCGGCGTGAGCGCATCGCAGGCACGCACCGCATCGGCCAGCGACACACCGAGCGCGCGGGCCGAGGCCAGCACACCCAGCAGGTTGGACACGTTGTACCGGCCGACCAGCGGCAGACTCAACCCGTGGGACTCGATCTCACCACCCGCCGCGTTGCGCTCCCCCACGGTCAAGCGCATGCCGTGGTCGGTGAAGCCGATGTCACGGGCGAAAACCCGCGGAGTGCTTGACACGCCCACGGCCTCGATGCCCACCGTCCAGAGGTCCAGGCCCCTGCCCCGCAGCAAGGACGCCAGCGAGGCGCCCTGTGGATCGTCCATGTTCAGCACCGCATGGGCCAGGCCCGGCCAGTCGAACAGGGCGGCCTTGGCGGCCCAGTAGTCGGCCATGCTGCCGTGGAAGTCCAGGTGGTCCTGCGTGAAATTGGTGAAGACCGCGACGCGGATCTGGGTGGCGTTGAGGCGGCCCTCGATCAGGCCGATGGACGAGGCTTCGATGGCGCAGGCTTTCAGTCCCGCGTCCACCATGCCCCGCAGGCGCGCCTGCAGCAGCACCGGGTCGGGAGTGGTCAGACCGGTCGGCACCAGGGCATGGCCCTCGTCGCCCGCCAGCGGCGGCTGGCCAATGCCCAGGGTGCCCACCACCGCACAGGGCCGGCCCACGGCCGACAGCAACTGGGCCATCCACCAGGCGCTGGAGGTCTTGCCGTTGGTGCCGGTGAATGCCACCACGTCGAGCCCTGCGCTGGGCTCGGCATAAAACGCACTCGCGATCGGACCGGCCAGGGACTTGAGCCCGGGCACGGCAGCCACACGTTCATCGTCGAAATCGAAGACTTCCACGCCGTCGCGCTCGACCAGCACCGCGGCCGCGCCCGCCTGCAGCGCACCCGCCACGTAGCGGCGCCCGTCCGTGGCGGCTCCGGGCCAGGCCACAAAACCATCGCCCGGCTGCACAACGCGGCTGTCGCATTGCAGATGACCACGCACGCGCTCGCGCAACCAACCGGCCACGGCCTGGGGATGCTGGATCGTCTGCATCAGAACGACTCCTCCACGATCTCGGTCACGATCTGTGGCATCACGTTCATGTCGGGCTGCACACCAAGAATCCGCAGCGTCTGCTGTACGGTTTCGCTGAAAACCGGCGCAGCCACCAGACCGCCGAAGTACTGCCCATTGCTCGGCTCGTCCACCATCACCGCCACCACGATGCGCGGGGCTTCCACCGGCGCCAGGCCGACAAAGAAGCTGCGGTACTTCCTGGCCGCATAGCCCTTGCCTTCCTGCTTGTGGGCGGTGCCGGTCTTGCCTCCCACCGAATAGCCCATGGTCTGCGCCTTCGTGGCCGTGCCGCCGGGACTGGTGGCCATGCCCAGCATCTTGCGCACCGCGATCGCGTTCTTCTCGCTGAAGACGCGCACCCCGGTTGCCGGCATCTCGGCCCTGAGCAGCGTGACCGGGATCAACTCACCGTCGCGCGCGAAGATGGTGTAGGACTGCGCCAGCTGGAACAGCGAGGTGGAGAGCCCGTAGCCGTAGCTCATGGTCGCCTGCTCGATCGGACGCCAGGTCTTGTAAGGGCGCAGGCGCCCACTCACTGCGCCAGGGAATGGCACCTGCGGCTTCTGGCCAAAACCTGCCTGGGCAAAGATTTCCCACATCTCGCGTGGATGCATCTGCATGGCCATCTTGACCGTGCCCACGTTGCTCGATTTCTGGATGATTTCATTGACCGTCAGGATGCCATGCGGGTGGGAATCGCCAATGCTGGAGCCACCGATCATGATGCGGCCCGGTGCGGTCTGTATCTGCGTCTCCGGCCTGACCAGCCCCTTGTCGAGCGCCAACGCCGCGATGAAAGGCTTCATCGTGGAGCCGGGCTCGAAACTGTCGGTCAGCACACGGTTTCGCAGCTGTTCGCCGCTGAGCTTGCCCCGTCGGTTGGGGTCGTAGCTCGGGTAGTTGGCCAGCGCCAGCACCTCGCCCGTCTGGGTGTCCAGCACCACCACGCTGCCGGCCTTGGCCTTGTGCGAGAGCACCGCGTCACGCAGCTTCTGGTAAGCGAAATACTGCACCTTGCTGTCAATGGAGAGCTGCAGGTCCGGGCCGTCCACCGGCGGCACGACATCGCGCACGTCCTCGACCACGCGGCCCAGGCGGTCCTTGATCACCCGGCGCGAACCGTTGCGGCCCGACAGCTGCTTGTTGAAGGCCAGCTCCACGCCCTCCTGCCCCCGATCTTCCACGTTGGTGAAGCCCACCACGTGCGCCGCGGCCTCGCCTTCGGGGTACTGGCGCTTGTATTCGCGGGTCTGGTAGATGCCCTTGATGCCCAGCGCGGCGATTTCCTTGGCAACCGGCTCGTCCACCTGGCGCTGAACCCAGACAAAGGTCTTGTCCTCGTTGGCCAGCTTTTTCTTCAGCTCGGACAGGGGCTGGCCCAGCAACCGGGCCAGCGTCCGGAGCTTCGGATCGGCCTTGTCCACGTCTTCGGGAATGGCCCAGAGGCTTTGCGCCACGACGCTGGTCGCCAGGATCAGGCCGTTGCGATCCAGCACGCGACCGCGGTTGGCCGGCAGTTCCAGGGTGCGAGCAAACCGCACCTCGCCCTGGCGCTGGAAAAAGTCGTTGCCAAACACCTGCACATACGCCGCGCGAGCACCCAGGCCGGCAAACGCCAGCGCCAGCGCAGCGACGATGAACTTGCTGCGCCAGACCGGCGTCTTGCTCGCCAGCAAAGGGCTGGCGCTGTAGTTGATGCTGCGGCTGCCGCGCGGGCTCATGGCCGGCCCTCCCCGGCGACCGCTGCCGCTGGTGCAGCGTGCACCGTCACATACTCCGTGATGCCGGGATTGACCGGCCGCATCTTCAGCTGCCGTGTGGCGATCTGCTGCACACGCGCCGACGTGGCCTGCGCCTGCTTCTGCACACGCAGCTGTTCGTGGTCGGCTTCGAGCCGGCGCGACTGCGACTGGGCCCGGTCCACCGCGGTGTAGAGCCGGCGAAACTCATACTGGGTGTGCACGAGATAGAAGGCGCTCACCATCACCGCGGCCAGCAGCATCAGGTTCAGGCGGATCATGCCGGTGCCTCCGTGCGTTCGGCCACGCGCATCACGGCGCTGCGCGAACGCGGGTTGCCCTGCACTTCGGCGGCCGAGGGCATCACGCGGCGCACCTGGACCAGCTGCATCTCGGCCGGTTCGGCGAAGGGCACGCGGCGGTCCACCACGGCGCGCGAATGCCGCGCCATGAACTGCTTGACCATGCGGTCTTCCAGCGAATGGAAGCTGATCACCACCAGTTGACCTCCGGGACGCAGGACATGCAGGCTGGCCTCTAGCGCTTGTTGCAGCTCTTCAAGCTCGGCGTTGATGAAAATCCGAAAAGCCTGAAATGTGCGCGTTGCAGGGTCCTTGCCCGGCTCGCGGGTTTTGACCGCGCCAGCCACGACTTCGGCCAGCTCGCGGGTGGTTCGAATAGGGCCCCGTTCCTGTCGGCGACGATCAATCGCCTTTGCAACCTGTTGAGCAAACCGTTCTTCGCCATATTCACGTACCACCTCCGCGAGGGTGGAGACTTCGGCCGTTTCCAGCCACTGCGCCACGCTCTGGCCGCGCGTGGTGTCCATGCGCATGTCCAGAGGTCCATCGTGACGAAAAGAAAAACCCCTTTCGGGGTCGTCGATCTGGGGTGAACTCACGCCCAGATCCATCAGCACCCCATCCGCCGTGCTGGCCCCCAGTTCGCCCAGATGGCAGAAACCCTGGTGCCGGATGGAAAAGCGGCCATCGCTGGCCGCCAGTTCCTGCGCAGCCGCCACGGCCTGCGGGTCCTTGTCGAACGCCGTGAGGCGTCCGCTCGCTGACAGCTTCTCCAGGATCAGGCGCGAGTGCCCACCGCGTCCGAAGGTGGCGTCGACATAATGCCCGTCCGGCTGGATGCCCAAGGCGTCGACAGCCTCGTGCAGCAGAACCGTCTGGTGTTGCCATGCGTCTTGAACCATGGGGCCTCAGAACGAGAAATCCTTGAGAACATCGGGCATCTCGGCCTGCATCGCTTCAGCTTCCTTGGCCGCGTAGGTCGGGGCATCCCACAGCTCCAGATAAGAGCCCATGCCCAGCAACACGGCGTCCTTGGCAATGCCGGCGGCGGCACGCAGTTCGGGCGACACCAGCACACGGCCCGACGCATCCATCTCCACATCCATGGCATTACCGAGGAAAATGCGCCGCCACCATTGCGCATCCATGGGCAGAGCGGCGATGCGGGAACGGAACTTTTCCCACTCGTCGCGAGGGAATACCATCAGGCAGCCGTGTGGGTGTTTGGTGATCGTGAGTTGACCGGCGGCCGCGCTCAGGGCGTCACGGTGCCGGGTCGGCATGGAGAGCCGACCCTTGGCATCGAGACTGAGAGAGGAAGCACCCTGGAACACCGTGATCAGCCCTTGGAAAACACTTTTCACCACTTAATTGCACTTTTTTCCACTTTATCAGGAAATCCGTCGCATGCAAGCCGGTGGCCAGATATTTTTTCCAATGAAATCAACCACTTAGGACACATTTTGAAGCAACTTCTTGCTTAAAAATGCAGCAAAAGCAAGCACTTACAGCGGCCTATGAATGTGATGCTTGAAAGCCCTGTTACACATGGGGATTCCCGACGGACGGGACGGGTGGCGTGTGGCACGCCCCGGCGCCGCTCATCGGGCACGTTCCGCCAACCAGAAAAAAACCGCGGTCGCCGGGACGGCGAGCGCGGTTTCGCGAAGTCCGTGGACCTCAGAGGATGTAGCGGGACAAGTCCTCATTGCGGCTGAGCTCGCCCAGGCGGCCGTCCACATAGGCCGCATCCACCTGGACCGTCTGCCCCTGCAGCCCGGTGGCACCGAAACTCACTTCGTCCAGCAGGTGCTCCATCACCGTGGCCAGGCGGCGAGCGCCGATGTTCTCGGTGCGCTCGTTCACGTCGCAGGCGATCTGCGCCAGGCGGCGGATGCCTTCAGGCGTGAATTCCAGCGTCACACCTTCGGTGGCCAGCAACGCCTGGTACTGGCGCACCAGCGAGGCATGGGTCTGGGTCAGGATGGCTTCAAAATCGTCCACCGACAGCGACTGCAGTTCGACCCGGATCGGGAAACGCCCCTGCAGCTCGGGAATCAGGTCACTCGGCTTGGACAGGTGGAACGCGCCGCTGGCGATGAACAGGATGTGATCGGTCTTGACCATGCCGTATTTGGTGGACACGGTCGTGCCCTCCACCAGCGGCAACAGGTCGCGCTGCACGCCCTGGCGCGACACCTCGGCGCCACCCGTATCGCTGCGCGAGGTCACCTTGTCGATCTCGTCGATGAAGACGATGCCGTTCTGCTCGGCGTTGTGCAGAGCGCGCACCTTGATCTCTTCCTCGTTGACCAGCTTGCCCGCTTCTTCGTCAACCAGGAGCTTCATCGCTTCGGCGATCTTGAGTTTGCGCGAGCGGCGCTTGTCCTGCCCCATCTGGCTGAACATGCCGCGCAACTGCTCGGCCATGTCTTCCATGCCGGCAGGGCCCATGATTTCCATTGAGGGCCGAGGCTCCGCCAGCTCGATCTCGATCTCCCGGTCATCGAGCAGACCTTCGCGCAGCTTCTTGCGAAAGGACTGCCGTGCGGTGCTTTCGGGAATGGCCACTGGCTCGGCGCCGGTGCTGCGCGGTGGTGGCAACAGCGCATCAAGGATGCGCTCCTCGGCCGCGTCTTCGGCACGCACGCGCTGGCTGCGCATCTCGACCTCGCGCGTCTGCTTGACGGCGATCTCGGCCAGGTCGCGGATGATGGCGTCCACGTCCTTGCCCACATAGCCCACTTCGGTGAACTTGGTGGCTTCGACCTTGATGAAGGGCGCATCGGCGAGTCGGGCCAGCCGACGCGCGATTTCGGTCTTGCCGACACCGGTGGGGCCGATCATCAGGATGTTCTTGGGCGTGATCTCGGGACGCAGCTTCTCGTCCACCTGCTGGCGGCGCCAGCGGTTGCGCAATGCAATGGCCACCGCGCGCTTGGCGCCTTTCTGGCCAATGATGAAGCGATCGAGTTCGGAAACGATCTCCTGGGGGGTCATAGAAGACATGGTGCCCCCACGCTTGTCACTTCGTGTACTTCGCTGCCCCCCGAGGGGGCGCGAGCTTGCTTGGGGCGGCCCTGCGCTGCGACCCAGAAGGCCCCCACGCTCGTCACTTCGTGTACTTCGCTGCCCCCCGAGGGGGCGCGAGCTTGCTTGGGGCGGCCCTGCGCTGCGCTCATGGCTTCAATCCAGTGTTTCAATGGTGTGGTTCATGTTGGTGTAGATGCAGATCTCGCCCGCGATCGCGAGCGACTGCCGCACCACCTCTTCGGCACTCAGCGCCGTGTGCTGCGTCAGGGCACGGGCAGCGGCCTGGGCGTAGGCGCCCCCCGAACCGATGGCAACCACACCGTGTTCGGGTTCCAGCACGTCGCCATTGCCAGTGATGATCAGCGCGGCGCTGTGGTCGGCCACGGCCAGCATGGCTTCCAGACGGCGCAACACGCGGTCGGTACGCCAGTCGCGGGTCAATTCAATGGCGGCGCGCACCAGGTGACCCTGGTGTTTTTCGAGCTTGGCCTCAAAGCGTTCAAACAGGGTGAATGCGTCCGCCGTGGCACCGGCAAATCCAGCCAGGACCTTGTCGTGGTAGAGCTTGCGCACCTTGCGCGCCGTGCCCTTGACGACGATGTTGCCCAGAGTGACCTGGCCGTCACCGCCAATGGCCACCTGCACACCTTCAGGCGTCTCGCGCCGCACGCAGACGATGGTGGTTCCGTGAAATGATTCCATAGGATAAAGAGATGGGGATGCCCAGAAGGTTCACAAGCCCGCCCGGAGGAAAGAGGGGATTTTGCAAGGGCACCGCGGAACCGGCTCCGCCGGGCCGCCAGTGCCGCCCCCTTGAGGGGGTCGCGCGCAGCGCGGCGGGGGTGATTCAACCCTCGGGGGTCAATCGTTCCGCACCACCACTTTGGCGTATTCGGTGATGCCGATGACGTGGAAAAAAGCGGACACCAGGCGGTGCGCATCCACGAACTGGATCATGCGGCCTTCGGCATGGTGGCCCGAGACCCAGTTGAGCAGGGTGCCGGCTGCGGAAAAATCGACTCGAATCAGGTTGCGACAGGAAATGATGAGCACATCGGCGCCTTGCAACCGCTTTTCCAGGTTCTCCAGTGTGGCCTGGGGATCGCCCCTGATTTCACCCGACAGCTCCACCAGACCAAGCTGATTGAGCCCTGAGCTGAGACTCTCCATCACAGAGTCTCCCGGAAAAACCGAAGGCATCTGTTCCAGGACCACTTCGCCCAGCACGGACGAGCCGCTCTCCGAAGATTCGCCCGACAAGGCACGGAAATGGCAACGTGACTTCTCCCACCCCGGCGGTGACACCTCGTAGGTGACGCAGAAGTCCAGCGCGGTCAACTCGAATTCGTCCGGGCGGTCCATGACCCGCAGCACGGCCATGCGCAGCTCCCACCACAGCTGCTCCACGTCGCGCCGGCCGGAGGGCGTCAGGGACTTGAGCAGATCGAGCAGCTTGCTCGATCCGATGAAACACAGCTCCACGTCCTGATCACCCCAAAGGGTAAAGATGCCCAGCAGTGCACCGGCGGCCTTGACATCAACGGCCTCCAGCGGTTCCCAATCCAGCACCCAGGGCTGGTTGGCCCGCAACAGCACTTTCTGCAAGGTTCCCACGGCGTGCGCATCGAGTTCGGGCTCGCACGCCCAGACCGCGCGACCATTGGTCACCGATGGTTTGTAGGCCTTGCCGGTCATGGCCGAAACCGCCCCAAGCATGTCCTCCCACTGCGGTGCCGAACGGCCAAAACGGTTCACAAAATCCAGCGCCTGGCTCTCAAACGGAGCGAGTTGGCCCGTCGCCCGGTACAGGTCGAACAGGGCCAGCCAGTTGTCGAGACGGTCCTCGCCACCCTGCGCCTCACCCAGGGTATCCAGCAAGCCTTGTTCGGCCCCGGCATCGTCGCCGTTGGCAAAGCGGATGGCGGCTTCTTCCACCTCCGGGTCCTGGGCAATTTCATGAACGTCCAGCGCGAAGAAGTGCGACGCGGAAAAAGCCGGACCCGATCCGCTCGGCTCGCCACGCAGTGTGGGCGCCATCAGGCCGATGCGCGCGGCGGCAGGGGCAGGCGCTGGCGCTGGCGCGTTCGCCGCTGGCACGCTGTCTGCTCGGCTTCCGGAGCGCGTGGCGGCCATCCCGGAGTCCGCACCGGGTGCGGATGGTGATGGGGCCGGCAAAGTCGAGGCCGGATCGATCAGAGGCGATGCCTCCGTTTCGTTGTACTGCACAGCGCGACGACGGGCCAGTGGATCGACCAATGCATCGGTCTTGGTGGAAACACCCTTGCGATCCAGCGGTGTGCCCCCGGTGCTGTGGGCACCCGAATTCAGGGTGGAGCCGGTGGTATGGGAGTCAGATCCCTTGGTCTTCCACCATTGCATCGACATCTGTGCCTCGATCTCGTCGATCTTCTTGAGCGTCATCGCCCTGTCGTCCGGCTTGGACGGCAGGCTGCTCTGGAAGAACGAGGGCCGAACTCCCTGCCAGCCTTCACTGGGTCCTTCGCGGCTCCGGATCTTGCGCAGCATGTCGAACTCGCGCTTGCGCACGAAGTCGTTGCGCCGTTTGCGCTCGATCATTTCCTTCAGGGCCGCTTTGCTGTACTCGCTCTCGCGATCCACGCTGCGGGTGTCCAGATCCCACCAGCTCGTGGTCGGGTGGCGAACAAACTTCACCACCTTGGACAGGAAGCCGCCGTTGGAGTCGTCCTTGGACATGAGAGCTCAGCGCCGAGGGGTTGAGGGTGGAAAGTGTTCCAGACCGGGGGGTCAATCCCCGAACATCTTCTGCTTGAGTTCGCGCCGCTGCTGCGCTTCAAGCGACAGACTGGCGGTCGGGCGGGCCATCAGGCGCGCCACGCCAATGGCTTCACCCGTTTCTTCGCAGTAACCATAGTCGCCCGAGTCGATGCGGGCAATCGCCTGTTCGATCTTCTTGAGCAGCTTGCGTTCGCGATCGCGGGTCCGGAGTTCCAGCGCATGTTCTTCTTCAATCGTAGCGCGGTCGGCGGGATCGGGAACGACCACGGTGTCTTCACGCAGGTGCTCGGTGGTTTCACCGGCATTGGCCAGCATGTCGGCCTTGAGCAAGGACAGCTTGCGGCGGAAGAAAGCCAGCTGTACCTCGTTCATGTACTCGTCGTCGGGCATGGCCTGCACGTCCGGGTCGGTGAGCTGCTCAACCGGCAGGTTCTTCCAGTTGTTGACCCGCTTGGGATCTTTCTGGATGGAGGATGGCACGGGAGGGGTCATTACGCGTTCGTTCATGGTGGAGAAGGTCGCCTTGATGGCATCGGGTGCATGGGTGGGGACCACCGCGGCCTGCGTCATCTGCTCCATCATCACCTTCTTGGCCGCGCGCTTGCCCAGAGGGCGTGGCGTCGATTCGACCACAACGGGTGCGGGAGCGGGAGGGTGCCGCTTGGCAACAGGCGCCGACGCCACCGTGGCGACGGGCCGGGTGGGCTTGCTGGATGGGACGGTTGCCGCGGGAGACGCGACCACCTTGGTTTCTGACCGGACTTTCACAGCCGGCGCCACCTTGGCCAGGGCTTTCGCCGACGCCGGTATTTTGGCTGCAGGCTTCGCTGCGCCCGCCCGGGTGTCCACGGCCTTGGTGCCAGATTTTGTCTGGGTCGCCGAGCGGCTGGTGGATACCACGGTCACAGCTTTGGCGACAGAAGTCTTCTTGACCAGCGCAGCCTTTTTCGCGACCGGCTTGCTGACCGCCGAAGGCGCACTCCCTGGCTTCGCAGCGGGTTTGGTGGTGGTTTTTGTCACGGCCTTGGCAGGCGCTTTGGGCACGGATTTTGAGGGCACGGCTGGCTTTTTCTGGGTCGACACCGGCGATACCCGCCCCTTGGCCGCCTTGGTCGCGGTTGGGGTGGTTTTCGCTGTCCTGGTAGCCGGGGCTTTCACAAGGTGTCTCCTCTCAGTGCCTGTCAATGCCTGGTCTTGGGGTTGTGCGCTGCCGCGAACCGGTGTCCGTGGCGCAGCACCATCCACCGGCGGTGCCGGCTGTTTTGTTGTTATACCCCGTTTGCGGTCCGCCGCCGGACTGCGCGCAGCCCGCAGACTTGAAGCAGGCCTGGCCGGGCGCTGGGCGCCCGACTTGGGGGGCGATTGTATCGATGACGGCGGAGTGGGCACTGACACAGCATCCGATCGAAAGCCCAGGCGTTGGAGAAGCGCGACAAACAACACGTTCGGTCGGGTTCGGTGTGTGGAAACTGGCGGCCACCGGCTCACACCAGCGACTGGTCCAGGCCCTGGACCAGGATGTCCTGGGGCAACTCCAGCCCGATGAACACCATCTTGCTCACACGCGGCTCACCCTCGGCCCAGGCCGGACCCAGGTCGCTGCCCATGAGCTGGTGCACGCCCTGGAAGATCACCTTGCGATCGGTGCCCTGCATGTCCAGCACGCCTTTGTAGCGCAGCATGCGCGGACCGTACACCTGCACGATGGCGCCCAGGAAGTCTTCCAGCTTGGCCGGGTTGAAGGGTCGGGTGGCGCGGTAGACGAAGCTCTTCACGTCGTCGTCGTGATGGTGGTGGTGACCGTGCCCCTCGTGGCCCTTCTGGTGCGAGGGGTGGTTGCAGGCTTCCCCATGCTCGTGATCGTGGTGATCGTGGTCGTCATCGGCCTTGAGGAAGTCCGGGTCGATGTCGAGCTTGGCGTTGAGGTTGAAACCGCGCAGGTCAAACACCTCGCTGAGCGCCACTTCGCCGAAATGCACCGGTCGCATCGGCGCGCGCGGGTTCATGTGCTTCAGGCGGTGGACCAGCGCATCCAGCTCGTCTTTGTCCACCAGGTCTGCCTTGCTGATGAAGATCTGGTCGGCAAAGCCCACCTGGCGGCGCGCTTCCTGGCGGTCGTTGAGCTGGTCGGCTGCGTGTTTGGCGTCCACCAGGGTCAGGATGGAGTCCAGCAGGTACTGCTCGGCGACCTCGTCGTCCATGAAGAAAGTTTGCGCCACCGGACCGGGATCGGCCAGGCCGGTGGTTTCGATCACCACGCGGTCGAACTGCAGTTCGCCCTTGCGCTTCTTTTCGGCCAGGTCGTGCAGCGTGGCACGCAGGTCGTCGCGGATGGTGCAGCAGATGCAGCCGTTGCTCATCTGGATGATGTTTTCCTGCGTGTCGGCGACCAGGATCTCGTTGTCGATGTTCTCTTCGCCGAACTCGTTCTCGATCACCGCGATCTTCTGGCCGTGGGCTTCCGTCAGCACGCGCTTGAGCAGCGTGGTTTTTCCTGAGCCGAGGAAGCCGGTGAGGATGGTGGCGGGGATCAGGGACATGGCGGGAAAAACTCCTGCAACGGGGGAACGGGAACGCGACAGCGGGGGAGTGTATGCGACCTGCTGGTTCTACGCCTTTTTCATCACCACCAGACCCTTGAGGTATTCGCCTTCGGGGAAGTTGATCGTCATCGGGTGGTCGCAGGCGCCGCCCAGGCGCTGCAGGATGGCGCCGTCCACGCCGGCGTCCAGCCCGGCCGAGGCCACGATCTTGTGGAACAGTTCCACCCCGATGCCACCCGAGCAGGAGAAGGTGAACAGCACGCCACCGGGCGTGAGCAGCTTGAAGGCCTGGCGGTTCAGGTCTTTGTAGGCCCGGGCGGCGCGCTCGGCATGTGCCGCCGTGGGGGCGAACTTGGGCGGATCGAGCACGATGGCGTCGAAGCATCGGCCCTCGGCCACGAACTGGCGCAGCGAGGTGTTGACGTCGGCGTCCATGAAGCTGGCCTGCGCCGGGTCCAGCCCGTTGAGCAGCAGGTTCGCGCGCGCCTGCTCCAGCGCCGGGCCCGACGAGTCGATGCTGGTCACGTGCCCCGCCCCGCCCGCCAGCGCGGCCACGCTGAAGCCGCCGGTGTAGCTGAAGCAGTTGAGCACCTGCGCGAACACCAGGCGCTTCGTGTACTGGTACAGCGCCAGGCGGCTGTCGCGCTGGTCGAGGTAATAACCGGTCTTGTGGCCGTGAGCGATGTCCAGCCCCAGGCGCCAGCCGTGTTCCTGCAATTCCAGCGCGGTGTCGCCGCTGCCGCGCAGCCAGCCGGTGGCGTCGGGCAAGCCTTCGAGCTTGCGGCTGCTGGTGTCGGAGCGTTCGTACAGGCGCGGGCAGCCGGTGAGTTCGATCAGCGCGTCGGCAATCACCGCCTTCCAGCGCTCCACGCCGCAGGCCGTGAACTGCGCCACCAGCGTGTCGCCGTAGCGGTCCACGATCAGGCCCGGCAGGCCGTCGGACTCGCCGTGAACCAGGCGGATGCCGTTGCTCTCGATGCCCAGACGCGTGCGCAGGGCGATGGCACGCGCCAGCGTGTCGCGAAAAAAGGCGGCATCGATGCGTTGCGCCTCGTCAAAACTCCAGGCCCGCACGCGGATGCGCGAGCTCGGCGAGAACGCACCCCAGGCCAGGAACTGGCCCTCGTGGCTTTCGACGCGCACGGTCTCCCCGGCATCGCCGCCACCGCGGGCGACCGCGCCGTCAAACACCCAAGGGTGACGGCGCTGCAGCGAGCGTTCTTTGCCGGGCTTGAGTCGAATGGTTTTCATGTGGGGATTGTGGCTCCCCCCGCGCCGCGGGGAGGTGACTCCCCCCGCGCCGCCTGCGGCGTCACCCCCCAGGGGGCGATGCGAGTGGCCCGGCGAAGCCGGTTCCACCGCATCCACGGCTGAAGGCACCTCACGCCGGAGGGGGCGCTGTACCAGGGCACCGCCGGGCCGGCTTTGCCGGACGGCCAGTGCCGCCCCCTTGAGGGGGTGACGCCGCAGGCGGCGCGGGGGTGCTCCTATTCAGGGACGCAGGTACACAAAACCTTCGCGCGCCTGCAACCTGGCGACTTCGGCCACACCCGACGGCACGATCTTGGCTTCCATGGCCACCTTGGCGGCGTCGATCTTGCGCGAGACCAGGGTGTTGTTGCAGACGCGGAACTCCACCCCTTTGGCCGCCAGTTCGCCAATGGAACCCGCAAAAGGCTGCCCCATCTGGTTGGTGGCGCCGTCGAGCAGGAAGTCGATGCCCAGGCCATGGGTCACGACCACGATCTTGGCTTTGGGATCGGCCGCCAGGTGGTTGCGGATGTTGTTGATCGCACGCGAGGCCTGGGGAATGCCTTCACTCATGTGATAGACGGTCTTGATGACATCATCAGCCGCCTGCGCCGACAGCGAGGTGGCCATGACCGCCGCGAGCAGCAACGACTTGAAGGCAATGAGGAACTTGAACATGGTGGTCTCCTGAAATCAAAAATAAAGCAATTGCTTATGGAGCAATTATCAAGGCTGGGGCGGCAAATCCTACAGGGATAACCCGCCCTACCGCTCACCCATCCGGGTCCGGCGTTCCGGGCCGGTCAGCGCCCGGGCTTGCGCACCGGTGGTGCCCCCACGGCGGGCGGGCTGGCAGGGCCATCGCCGCCCGCATCCCCGGCACGCGCCTGTGCCCGCGGGTGGGCTGCGTCGTACACCTGCGCCAGGTGCTGGAAATCGAGCCGGGTGTAAACCTGTGTGGTGCTGATGCTGGCGTGGCCGAGCAGTTCCTGCACCGCGCGCAGGTCGCCGCTGGACTGCAGCACGTGGCTGGCAAACGAATGGCGCAGCATGTGCGGGTGAACCGGTGTGGCCAGGCCCGCCAGCAACGAGCGGCGCTTGAGCCGCACGCGGATGTGCTGCGGCGTCAGGCGCTGGCCTTGGCTGCCGATGAACAGCGCCAGATCGTCCTTCGCCCAGACGCCGCGCACAGCCATCCACTGCTCCAGCGCGGTGAGCGCGGCGCGGCCCACTGGCACGCTGCGGCGTTTCGAGCCTTTGCCCAGCACGTGGGCCTCGCCGGCCTCAGCGTCGATCCAGCCGCGCGCGCTGCCACTCGCTACCGCGTCCAGCCCCACCAGTTCGCCGATGCGCAGGCCGCAACCGTAAAGCAGTTCGGTGATGCAGCGGTCGCGCGCTTCGAGCCGCGGGTCGTCAGCCTCTTCGACATGTGAAGCCAACTGCACCGATTCGTCCACGCCCAGCGCCTTGGGCAGCGGCTTGCCGGCCTTGGGCGCACGCACGTCCTGCACCGGGTTGTGATCCATCAGCCCCTGGCGGCCGAGCCAGACGTAAAGGCCGCGCCAGCCCGAGAGAATGAGTGCGATGCCGCGTGCACTGCGCCCGCCGCTGTGCATCTGCGCCACCCAGCGGCGGATGTGGGCGTTCTGCACGCGGCGCAGCGCCACACCGGTGGCCTGCGCCTGCTGCACCAGTTTTTCAAGGTCGAGGGTGTAGAGCGCCACCGTGCGATCGGCGAGGCGTTTCTCCACCCGCACATGGGTCAGGTAGGCCCGCACCAGAGCGGCGTCGTCGTCGCTGGTGGTGGCGTTCATGTGTGGGATCGGACTGCCGCCGGGCCGCCCCAAGGCAGGCCAGCCCCCCCGGTGGGCAGCGCACGCCACGAAGTGACCAGCGTGGGGGTCATGTCCTCAGACCGAGGTGGCCGGGATCACCGGTCGCAGGCGCGAGAGCGCTGCGCTGGTGAGTTCACCAATGCGCTCCAGGAAGTCGGTGCCCATGTCCGCCGAAAAACGCTGGGCATCGGGCGATGCCAGTACCAGCAGGCCAAAAGCCTGGGGCGCGATCCCGGCGCGCAGGGGAATCAAGGCCAGCGAGGCCGCAGCAGCCGGGTCGGCCAGCCACTGCGCGGCCTCCAGCCCCGGGTTGGCGCCGCAGTACGGCTGCGTGAGCGACGAGGCGAACGCCATCACGTCCTCGCTGGCTCCCTGTGCATAGGGCTCGGCCGCGAACTCGGGCGCAACGCCCCAGACCTTGATGGCCACCTGCGGCACCAGGAACTGGTCGGCAATGCCGCGCGCCGCAACGGCGGGTAGATCGCTGGCCAGGCGGGTGAGCAAGAGCTCGCGCGTCCAGCGCTGCAGCTTGTCGGCGATGGTCGTGTTGTCCTGCCCGTGGCGGATCATTTCAGCGGCCTTGAGTTCAAGCCCCTTGATCTTCTCGCGCAGCATCTCGGCCTGCCGCTCCTGCAGGCTGACGGCGCGCTTGCCGTGCGGACTGGTGAGCTGCACCGTTCCCAGCACATCGGCGTGGCGCTCGAAGAAGTCCGGCGTGTTGGCCAGGTAGTTGGCGATGTCGTCTTCGGTGATCGGGGGGATGGACTGATGGGTCATGGTGGTTCGGTTCGGTGGGGGTTCAGGCGAGGTCGGGTACGTCGATCTCACCTTCGAAGACGGTGGTGGCGG
Organism: Hydrogenophaga sp. L310; assembly: GCF_055703065.1. NCBI lineage: Bacteria > Pseudomonadati > Pseudomonadota > Betaproteobacteria > Burkholderiales > Comamonadaceae > Hydrogenophaga > Hydrogenophaga sp. L310. The sequence goes on along the minus strand of NZ_JBVPZA010000003.1, from coordinate 85,667 downwards.
GGCCGGTCATGAACACCGGGGCGTCGTGCGCCGGGGTGTCCTGCCATTGAATGGTGAGCACGCCGCCGTGCGTCTGCACATCGACTGTCGAATCCAGCAGGCCCAGGCGGATGCCGGCCACGACAGCGGCGCAGGCGCCGGTGCCGCAGGCCAAGGTCTCGCCCGCGCCGCGTTCGTACACGCGCAGGCGCACCCGGCCGCGGTTGACGATCTGAAGAAAGCCGGCGTTCACGCGGGCCGGGAAGCGGGCATGCAGCTCGATCAGCGGCCCCTGGCTCAGCACCGGCGTGGTGTCCACGTTGTCCACCAGCTGCACCGCGTGCGGGTTGCCCATGGACAGCACACACACCAGCGCCTCGCCGCCACCGGGCAAGGCCAGCGGCCAGCGCTCGACATTGCCCATCGTCGTTGAGACGAGGCCGCTCGCGTCGAACGGCACGCGCTCCAGCGCAAACACCGGCGCGCCCATGTCGACCGTGACGCGGCCGTCATCGTTCAGCGCCAGGCTGATCTCGCCGTGCTTCACCTTCACGCGCACCGGGTTGGCGGTGGTCAGCCCCTTGTCGTGCACGTAGCGCACGAAGCAGCGCGCCCCGTTGCCGCAATGTTCGACCTCGCCGCCGTCGGCGTTGTGGATCACGTATTCAAAGTCCAGCCCGGGCCCGGGCGAGGGCCGCACGCTCAGTATCTGGTCGGCGCCGACGCCGAAATGCCGGTCGGCCAGCCAGCGGTATTGCGCGTGGGTCAGACCCAAGCGAGCGCGCGTCTCGTCGAGCACGACGAAATCGTTGCCCGCGCCCTGCATTTTGGTGAACCGGATGTGCATGGGCGGATTATCCGTCCAGAGCGGTGCGCACCGGCAGGCCGCATCGCCGCAGCGTGGTGCGCTTCACACCGGTGCACACGCACCGCGACGGCCCTCCGCCCCACCCCCAGACCACTTTGCGCACAAAGTCTGTGCTGTTTTGTATGCAATCCGGTGCACATTGCATACAAAACAGCTGGCACGGTTGATGCACTACGGCAGACATGGATGACCACACACCCCAGCCTGCCGCCATCGAACTCATTGCACTGACCAAACGCTACGCGCAGGGCAGCGTGGCAGTGGACAGCATCGATCTGCGCATCGCGCCCAACAGCTATTGCTGTCTGTTGGGGCCCTCGGGCTGCGGCAAGAGCACCACGCTGCGCATGATCGCCGGCCACGAGAGCACCACCAGCGGCGACATCCTGCTGGAGAACCGCAACATCACCAGCCTGCCCGCCGCCGCGCGCGGCACGGCCATGATGTTCCAGAGCTTCGCGTTGTTCCCGCACCTCTCGGCGCTGGACAACGTGGCCTTCAGCCTGAAGATGAAGGGCGTGGACAAACCCACGCGGCTGAAACAGGCGCAGGACCTGCTGGAGCGCGTGGCCATGGGCCACCTGGCGCAACGCAAACCGGGCGAACTTTCTGGCGGGCAGCAGCAGCGCGTGGCGCTCGCCCGCGCGCTGATCACCCAGCCGCGCGTGTTGCTGCTCGACGAGCCACTCTCCGCGCTCGACCCCTTCCTGCGCATCCAGATGCGCGCCGAGCTGCGCCACTGGCAGAAAGAGCTCGGTCTCACCTTCATCCACGTCACGCACTCGCAAGAAGAAGCGATGGCCCTGGCCGACACCATGGTGGTGATGAACCACGGCCGCATCGAACAGGTGGGTCCGCCCCACACCGTCTACAACCGGCCCGCCAGCGAGTTCGTGGCGCGCTTCATGGGTGGTCACAACGTGCTCAACACCACCGACGGCAAGGTGGCCGTGCGCAACGACCACATCCAGCTCGCGCCCGTCCACAGCGGCAGCGGCTGGCTGGCGACGATCCGTGACGTGGAGTACCAGGGCACCTATGTGCTGCTGGGCCTGAAGCTGAACGGCACCGACGACAGCGTCTCGGTGATGCTGCCCGAAGCCGCGTTCGTGCAACAGCCCTACGCCCCCGGCGACAGCGTGAACCTGACCTGGGCTCCCTGGCAGGCCCACACCTTCCCGCCGGTGCTCGACGCGCCGGTCGCCACGGCGGCCTGAACCCGCACGGCCCTCCTTTTTCCCTCTCGTTTTCCTCCCCCGCAACCCAACCCACTGGAGCTCGACCCATGTCCGATTCGATCAAAGACAACACCGACACCCTCACCGGCCTGTCGCGCCGCCGCCTGCTGCAAGGCACCGCCGGCATGGCCGGCATCCTGGCCAGCGGCATCTCGCCGGCCATCGGCCAGGAAAAGATCACCCTGCGCTACCTGGGCACCGCGGTGAACCAGGACAAGGCCATCGGCGACAAGTTCGAAAAAGACACCGGCATCAAGATCCAGTACGTGGCCGTGACCACCGACGACGTGACCAAGCGTGCCGTCACCGCGCCCAACAGCTTCGACCTGATCGACACCGAGTACTTCTCGCTGAAGAAGATCGTGCCCACCGGCAACCTCAAGGGCATCGACGTCAAGAAGATCAAGAACGCCGACAAGATCACCCCGCTGTTCACCACCGGCAGCGTGGCGAGCAAGGCCGTGGGCGACCAGGGCACCGCGCCCAAGAAGGTGATCTTCCTCGAAGGCGAAAAGAGCAAGGTGTTCGCCAAGTCGCCGACCCAGTTCATGAGCCTGATCCCGACGGTCTACAACGCCGACACGCTGGGCATCCGCCCCGACCTGATCAAGCGTCCCATCAATTCGTGGGCCGAGCTGCTGAACCCCGAGTTCAAGGGCAAGACCGCGATCCTGAACATCCCGTCCATCGGCATCATGGACGCCGCCATGGTGGTCGAAGCCATGGGCCTCTACAAGTACCCCGACAAGGGCAACATGACCAAGGCCGAGATCGACCTGACGATCAAGACCCTGATCGAAGCCAAGAAGGCCGGCCAGTTCCGCGCGCTGTGGAAAGACTTCAACGAGTCGGTCAACCTGATGGCCTCGGGCGAAGTGGTGATCCAGTCGATGTGGAGCCCGGCCGTGACCGCCGTGCGCACCAAGGGCATCGCCTGCAACTTCCAGCCGCTGAAAGAAGGGTATCGCGCCTGGGCCGCCGGCTTCGGCCTGCCCGCCACGCTGAGTGGTCGCAAGCTCGACGGCGCCTACGAGTTCATCAACTGGTTCCTCGACGGCTGGGCCGGCGCCTACCTGAACCGCCAAGGCTACTACAGCGCCGTGCTCGACACCGCCAAGGCCAAGATGGAAGCCTACGAGTGGGCCTACTGGATGGAAGGCAAGCCCGCCGCGCAGGACATCAAGAGCCCGAACGGCGACGTGCTGGCCAAGGCCGGCGCGGTGCGCGACGGCGGCAGCTACGAAGCGCGCATGGGCGGCATCGCGTGCTGGAACGCGGTGATGGATGAGAACGAGTACATGGTGCGCAAATGGAATGAATTCGTCGCTGCGTGACGAATTCACCCCCCGCGCCGCCTGCGGCGTGCCTTGCAGGCCGCGTCATCGCCGGAGGCGATGACTCTTCGTCCCGTCCAAGCCTGCGCAGGCAGGCTTGGAGCCGCGGTCCTCAGCCCCCCAGAGGGGGGCGCCACTGGCGGCCCGGCAAAGCCGGTTCCGCGGTGGCCTGGAGGGGGCTTCGCTGCGCTCGCCGCGGGCGCGCACCCCTCCTTGTGGCTTCTGTTTCCTTTCTGATTGACCTTTCATGAGCAGCACATCCACCACCACCGACGGACCTGTCGCCGACAGCCCGAACCGCACGCTGCACGCCTGGTGGCAGGCGGCGCCGTTCACGTTGGTGTTTGTGCTGTTCTTCCTCATTCCGCTGGGGCTGATCGTGATGGTCAGTTTCTGGGATTTCAACGAGTACGAGCTGTTGCCGGCGTTCACGCTGCGCAACTACTTCGCCATCTTCGAAGGCTGCTCCGTGCTCACCGAACACGGCGATTTCTGTGTTTCGCTCTCCACCTATTTGTCCACGCTGAAGTTCAGCCTCCTGGTCTGGGGCATCACCCTGGTGCTGGGTTTTGCGGTGGCGTATTTCCTGGCCTTTCACGTTCGCTCCTCGGGCATGCAGACGGCGCTGTTCATTCTGTGCACCGTGCCGTTCTGGACGTCCAACGTGATCCGCATGATTTCCTGGGTGCCGCTGCTCGGGCGCAATGGCCTGGTCAACCAGTCGCTGCAAGGCGTCGGCCTGATCGAGACGCCGATCGAGTGGCTGCTGTTCTCCGACTTCTCGGTGGTGCTGGCCTTCGTGCACCTCTACACCATGTTCATGATCGTGCCCATCTTCAACAGCATGATGCGCATCGACCGCAGCCTGCTCGAAGCGGCGAACGACGCCGGTGCCAGCGGCTGGCAGACGCTGTGGAACGTGATCGTGCCGCTGAGCAAGACCGGCATCATCATCGGCTCGATCTTCGTCATCACCATCGTCATGGGCGACTTCGTCACCATTGGCGTCATGGGCGGACAACAGATCGCCTCGGTCGGCAAGATCATCCAGGTGCAGACCAGCTACCTGCAGTTCCCACTCGCAGCCGCCAACGCGGTGATCCTGCTCGCAGTGGTGCTCATGATCATCTGGGGCCTTACGCGGCTCGTGGACATCCGGAAGGAACTCTGACCATGGCCCACACCACCGAATCGCGTGCCCCCGGCTTCTGGCCGCTGGCCGCCGTCTTCGCGCTCTTCGTGCTGTTCATGTACGGCCCGATGTTCGTCATCTTCGTTCTCTCGTTCCAGGGGCCGGAGGGCGGCCTCACCTTCCCGCTGCGCGGTCTGTCGCTGCACTGGTTCCGCCAGCTCGCCGAGGGCCTGGGCACGGTGGACATCGGCGCGGCGTTCCTGCGCTCGCTCATGCTGGGCGGCGTGGTCATGCTGCTGACCGTGCTGCTCTCGGTGCTGGCCGGTCTGGCGTTCCGCAAGAAACTGAGCGGCGGCAACGCGTTGTTTTACGTGACCGTGGCCAGCCTGATCATGCCGTCCATCATCGTGTCGCTGGGCATCGGCCTGCAGTTCCGCCTGCTCGATGGCGGCCTCAAGTGGCTGCTTGAAGCGGTGGGCGCCACCACCACGCTGGAGGAGTACGGCACCGCGCTCGGCCTGTTCACCTCGGCGCTGGGCGCGCACCTCACCTGGACCCTGCCCTTCGGCCTGCTGATCATGTTCGCGGTGTTCAACCGCTTCAACCCGGCCTATGAAGAAGCGGCGCGCGACCTGGGCGCCACGCCTTGGCAGACCTTCCGCCACGTGGTGCTGCCGCTGATCGGCCCCTCGGTCGTGGGCATCGGCATGTTCGGCTTCACGCTGAGCTGGGACGAGATCGCCCGCACCTCGCAGGCCATCGGCGACGTCAACACCTTGCCGCTGGAACTGCAGGGCCTCACCTCCACCGTCACCACGCCGGCCATCTACGCACTCGGCACCGTGACCACCGTGGTGTCCTTCGCGGTGATCGGCGTCACCGTGGGTCTGGCCATGCTGCTGGGCCGGCACAAGAAGGGTCGCGCCGGATGAGCGCCACCCGCGTCCGCAAGACCGCCGACGAGGCCCTCGCGCCGCTGTCGGACAACGACATCTACGAGCGCATGGTCTCGGCCATCCTCGACCACCAGCTCCCGCCCGGCACCAAGCTGGTCGAAGACCGGCTGGCCGAGGCCTTCGGTGTCTCGCGCACGCGCATCCGGCCGGTGCTGGTGCGGCTGGCCAACGAACAGGTGGTCACGCTCACGCCGAACCGGGGCGCGTCCATCGCCCAGCCCACCGAGCAGGAAGCGCGCGAGGTGTTCGAGGTGCGGCGCCTGATCGAGCCGACGCTGGTCGAGCGTTTCGTGGCGGTGGCCACGGCCACCGACATGCAGACCCTCACCCGCTGCATCCGCGACGAAGAGGCCGCGCGCGCCGTGGGGGACATACGCCGCGCGATCCGCCTCTCGGGCGACTTCCACCTGCACATCGCCGACCACGCCGGCCATGGCACGCTCGGCCGCATCCTGCGCGAGCTGGTCTCGCGCACCTCGCTGATCCTCATGACCTACAGCGCGCCGCACAGCCAGGCCCGCGAAGACGCCACCGCCTGCGGCTGCCAGGAGCACCGCGCCCTGCTCGCGGCGCTCAAGCTGCGCGATGCGCGCGAGGCGGCACGCCTGATGCGCGAGCACCTGGAGCGACTGGAGTCGCAACTGAGCTTTGCACCGGCACGCGAAGCCACGCCCGACCTGATGCAGTTGTTCCGTTGAACATGAAGCAGCTGCTGGTCATCAACCCCAACACCTCGGCGCGCGTGAGCGCGCTGCTGCAGACCCATGTACAGGCGGCCGCCGGCCTGCACGTGCAGGTGCGCACCGTGACCGCACGCTTCGGCGCGCCCTACATCGCCGACGAAGCGAGCTACGCCGTGGCCGCCCACGCCGCGCTCGACGCCTGGGCCGCCGCGCTGGCCGGCCCCGAACCCCCACCCGACACGGTGCTGATCGGCTGCTTCGGCGACCCCGGCCTGATGGCGCTGCGCGAATCCAGCCCCGTGCCGGTCACCGGGCTGGCCGAAGCGGCCTTCATCGAAGCCGCGCGCCACGGCCGCTACGCCATCGTCACCGGTGGCGAACGCTGGGGCCCGATGCTGCAGCGCCTCGCGCAAGCACTCGGCCAGGCGCAACAGCTCGCCGGCATCCACACCGTGGTGCCCACAGGCGCCCAGCTCGCCGCCGACCCGGCCGCCGCCCACCGCCTGCTGGCCCAGGCCTGCCGCGACGCGGCCCACCAGCTCGGCGTGCAGGCCGTCATCCTCGGCGGCGCCGGTCTGGCCGGCATGGCAACCGCCATCCAGGGCGATGTGCCCGTGCCGGTGATCGACAGCGTCACCGCCGGCACCCACTGGGCGCTGCGCACGCCACCACTGCCGCCGGCGCGCAGCACCCCGGGTTTCGACATCGCCTGGCAGGGGCTGTCACCCGAGATGCTCGCGCTCGCGCCGACCCAGGCGGCCTGAACCTGCCCGGGAGGTGACAGCCGGTTCACGCCCGCTGACGCACAATGCCCGGATGGCCCGCCCCACCCAACTGCTTCACCCCGCCCGCACGCCCGCCTCCGTGCGCCCTGCCGCCACCGTGCTGCTGCTGCGCGACGGCCCCCAGGGCGTCGAAGTGCTCATGACGCGCCGCTCGATGACGGCCTCGTTCGCACCCGGCGCCTACGTCTTCCCCGGCGGCGGCATCGACGCCGCCGACGTGCTGGCGCACAACCAGTCCACCCGCCGCGCCACGCAAAGCGACTTGCACCTGACCCAGGCCATCGCCGCCATCCGCGAGAGCTTCGAGGAACTGGGCGTGCTGCTGGCCCGTCGGACCGACGGTTCTCACCTCGGAACCGACGAGATTGCTGCGCTGGACCGCCAGGCACCGTTTGCCGGCCAGTGCACGGCACAAGGCCTCACGCTGTCGGGTGGCGAAGTGTTCGTGCTTGCCCACTGGATCACCGACCGCGACCTGCCGCGCCGCTTCGACGTGCCCTTTCTGGTGGCGCGCATGCCCGCAGGCCAGCAACCCGTGGCCGACGAGGCCGAGCAGTTCGAACCCGTGTGGGTGCGTCCGACCGACGCGCTGGCGCGCCATGCCACGGGCGACTTCTTCATCATCTTCCCGACCATCCGCACGCTGGAGCGGCTGCAGGCCTATCCGACGGTGCAAGCGGTGCTCGACGCCTGTGCCATCAACGACGAACCGCTGTTCACCAGTTGCCCGCGCGCCGGCCTGATGAACGGCCACGAGTCGCGCCACATGGAGCATGAGCCGCCCTTTGGCGAACTGGCCCTGGTCTGCCCGGACGGCCAGATCGTGCACGAACTGGGCTGGCAGACCGAGCGCCCGGTGCCGCTGCTCAAGAACGTGCAACGGCTCACCGCACCCAACCCCGGCTTCATGACCGGCCCGGGCACCAACAGCTACCTGGTGGGCGACCCGGCAGGCGGCCACATCGCCATCGATCCCGGTCCGGACATTCCGGAGCACATCGAGCGCCTCTGGCGCGCCGCGGGCGGCGACATCCGCGCCATCGTCTGCACCCATTCCCACCCCGACCATTCGCCGGGAGCGGCGCGGCTGCAAGGGTTGTGCACGGCGGCAGGCCGCGAGGCGCCCGCCATCCTGGGCCGGCCCAGCGCGCCCACGGCGCGCGAAAACAGCCGTTTCACGCCCGAGCGCGCATTAACCGACGGTGAACGTATCGTGCTGCAGGGCCAGGATGGCGCCACGCACACGCTGCAGGTGGTGCACACCCCCGGCCACGCCGCCAACCACCTCTGTCTGTTGCTCGAAGAAGACGGCCTGCTGTTCAGCGGCGACCACATCCTCAACGGCAGCACCACCGTGATCGACCCGCCCGACGGCAACATGGGCGCGTACCTCGAATCACTGGACAAGCTGGATCGACTCTGCGAGCAACATGGGGTCGATTTCATCCTGCCCGCACACGGTTACGTGCTCGGCGACCTGCGCCGAACGACCGACAACCCGAGCGCACCGGAACACGGCGGCGCCCGCGCGGCCATCGCGCACCTGAAAGCCCACCGCCTGGCGCGCGAAGCCAAGGTGGCGCGCGCCATGCAGGCGAAGCCCGAAGGCACGATGGACGACTGGGTGAAGATCGCCTACGACGACGTGCCCGAGCGCCTGTGGCCCGTGGCCAAGCGCTCCCTGCTCGCGCACGTCGAGCGCATCCAGAGCCTGGGCGGCTTCAACCTGTAGCCACTGGCGAGCATCACCCATGCAGGGAGTACGCATGAAAAACGCCACAGGCCGCCTCGCGACGGGGATCGCACTGGCCCTGGCCCTGACAACCCTGCCTGCGCTGGCCAGCATGAACCTGGCCCTCGACAAAGGTTGCCTTTCCTGCCACGGCTCACCGCCACGCGGCAAGGCGCCGACCATCGCACAGCTGGCCGACCGGTACGTGCCACTCAAAGGACAGGAAGATCAGATTGCCGGAAAGATCGGGCATCTGCGCGAACACCACCTGTTTGGCGGTGTGCCGGCCCACGAACGCCTGAGCGCCGAAGAAGCCGGGTGTTTTGTGCGCTGGCTGGTGGACGGCGGCCATTGAGCCGCCGACGCTGGAATAGTGTGAAGCGCGCCGATACGCCGGATTTTGTGCATGCAGAACCCTCTTGCGAAGGCCCCGCATGTGACCGCCATTCATCTGGGCCGATGGTCACCCAATCGGCTCGGTGCTACCTACCCGCCAGCTCCGCGGAACCACGTCAACGCTGGCCTATTTGGTATTGCTGCGCGTAGAGATTGCCCGTTTCACCCGCACTGAAGCGGCTCGTCTCTGTTGCTCTGATCCTCACCTTAGGGCCTTGCGGCTTGTCGGTGGAGAGGTGTTACCTCCTACGCTGTCCTGTGCAGTCCGGACGTTCCTCCAGCACTCCCTTTCGGGTTCCCTTGCGGGCTGTGCCAGCGACGGCCTGGCGCGCTTCACCCAGCGATTATCCAATGGAAAGGCCCCCACGCTCCACCGCTGCGCGGGTCGCTGCCCCCCGAGGGGGCTGGGCCTGCCTTGGGGGCGGCCCGGCGGCTGGCCCGTTGCCCCCACGCTCCACCGTTGCGCGGGTCGCTGCCCCCCGAGGGGGCTGATCCGCCTTGGGGCGGCCCGGCGGCTGGCCCGTTGCCCCCACGCTCCACCGCTGCGCGGGTCGCTGCCCCCCGAGGGGGCTGATCCGCCTTGGGGCGGCCCGGCGGCGGATCGTCCTGCCGACCCTTCAAACCAGGCGTTCGATCTTCTTGTAGCGCCACACCAGCTGGTGGTAGCCGGTCTGCAGCGCCAGCATGGCCGCGTAGGTCACGGGGAAGGCCATCCACACGCCCTCCAGCCCAAAGCGCTGGTTCAGCCCGTAGGCCACCGGCAGCTGCACCAACAGGATGCAGGCGATGGAAATCGCCACCGGCACCAGCACCACGCCACTGGCGCGCATGATGCCGCCCACCACCGACTGGAAGCCGAACAGCAGCATGCTCCACAACATGATGTGCAGCAGGTGCTCGGCCTGCGCCAGCACCTCGGGCTGCGTGATGAACAGGCCCAGCAACCAGTTTGAAAGCGCGTAGCCCAGCAGCACCAGCGAGCCGGTCACGCACACGTTCATCCACAGCCCCGTGCGCAGGATGGCCCCCAGGCGCTCCACCCGGCCCGCGCCGATGGCCTGCGCGCCGAGGATGGACGCGGTGATGGCGATGGACAGCGCGGGGAACTGCACGTAGTTGACGATCTGCGTGACCGCGCCATAGGCCGCCGTGGCCTGCGAGCCGTGGCCGTTGACCAGCGACAGGATCACCAGCTCGGAGATCGAGATCACCACCATCTGCAGGCCGGTGGGCAGACCGATGCGCATCACCTGGGCCAGGATCTTGCCGTCCAGCCGCAGGGACTGGAGCAACATCCGGTCGGGTGCGAGCACGCTGCCCTTGCGCCGCAGGCGCCAGACCAGGAAACCCAGCGACGCCGCCTGGGACACAAAGCCCGCCAGCGCTGCGCTCTGGATGCCCATGGGCGGCAGCCCCAGCCAGCCTTTGATCAAGGCCGGCGTCAGCACCAGGCCCAGGCCGGTGGACAGCAGCAGGGCCTGCAGCGGCGTCACCGTGTCGCTCACGCCGCGCAGCAGCTGCGTGTAGAGGATGACCACCAGCAGCAGCGGCATCAGCAACATCATCACCCGCGCGTAGGCGGTGGCATCGTCGAGCACGTCGGCCGGCGTGCCCAGCAGTTGCATGCCCTCTCGCGCAAACACACTGCCCAGCAGCGCCGCCACGATGCCGATCAAGGCGCCCAGTGCCAGCGCCGAGCCCGCAATGGCCTTGACCTTCTCGGGCTCGCGTGCGCCCCAGGCCTGACCGATCAGCACCGACGCGCCTGCGCCCAGGCCGATCACCAGCGAGATGAAGAAAAAGAAGATCGGGAACATGCCCGACACCGCCGCCAGTGCGTGGGTGCCGAGCATCTGGCCGATGAAGATGCCGTTGAGGGTGCCCGAGAAGCTCTGCAGGAAGTTGGACAGCACCATGGGCGCGAGAAACACCAGGTAGATGCGCCAAAGGGGTCGTTGCGCCGCCGAAGGTTGGTTTTGCATGTGTGGGAACTGCGGGACATCAGGAAAGCATCAGGACGAATGCACGAACGAGGCGGCGAGCTCTTCCATCGACGGCACCTCGAAATGCGGGTCCATCGCGTCAAACATGGCGGGCGTGACCTCGAATGCAAATGTGGCGCCACGAACCTGGTTGCGTTCCAGCACGCGCGCTCGGCGCACACCCGCGTCGGCAGAGACAAAGTGGCGCTGCACCGGCAGACCGTCCTGCGCGGCCAGGCTGGCAAAGCGCGCACGGTCACTGGCCCTCATGAAGCCCAGGTCCAGCACCACCGGAACACCTCTTTGCGCCACCTCGCGGGCCGTCTGCCAGATGCGCGATTCGCAGCGTGCAACGCGGGTCATGATCCAGCCCATCGTGCCTTGCTGCGGCACGTCAGGGCCGAAGAGCTCGGCCATCCAGACGTCGATGGACAGCCGCATGGCTCGCTCGCGTTCGCACAACGCCATGGCATAGGTGGACTTTCCAGCGCCTTGCGGGCCGTAAACAATGTGAACAGTCGACATGCAAAACTCCTTCAAAGACCAGAAACTGGTGGCGGGGAACGATCGGCAAATGCATCGCGGGCCAGCCAGGCGAGATAGGCTTTCACGTCGGCGGGCCAGTGGGCCGTGCGGCGGGCAAACACCTCGCTGTCCTGCGCAAACAGCGCACGCGAAGCCTCCTCGAAGCCGGGCAGGCCACCGCCAATGGCGCTCATGAATCGGTACACCCGTTCCTTGGCCTGGCGCTGCACGTCCTGATTGCCCTGGCATCGCCGGGCTTCTTCCACCAGACGGCGCAGAGCGGCAGAGGCGCCGCCACGTTGCTGTGCGAGCCACTCCCAGTGGCGCGGCAGCAGCGTGACCTCGCGCGCCACAACGCCGAGACGCGGCCGGCCCACGCCCTGCGCGACGGTCACCACTTCGGACTCGTCCGGGGGACCGCCGGCGGGCTGCGCGGGGGCATAGCCGGCTGGCCAGGGGTGGTCCACCAGGGCGCCGCTGGCGTCGTCAAACACCAGCAGGCCTCCAGCGCTCAGGTCCAGCGCGCGCAGCGCCTGGTCCACCTCGGTATAGGAGCCGTTGGCGACGCGGCGGTGACCCAGAAAAGCGGTGCAGGTGACGGTGGTGACGGTGTTCATGGCGCGTATTTTATACGGGTTTTATTATTTTACCCGGATTTATTTACAACAGTCCCCCGGAGGCCTCGCGCACCACAAAACCGGTCGCGGCTTTGACGACAATAGGGACCCTTTGCTTGATAAACACAAGCCCTCTTCATCATGATCCGACTCTCCGAACTCAAGCTCCCGCTGGCCGACGTGCCGGCCGAACACCGCCGCGCCTCCGACGCACCGTCCGAAACCGACGAAGACCGCATCCCGCCGCCGCACCCGGTCGAGGCCCTCGCCCGGCTCGCCGCCCAGGCGCTGGGCATCGAGGCCGACGGCATCGCCCACCTGCACGTGTTCAAACGCAGCTTCGACGCCCGCAAGGCCGAACTCCTGGCCGTGTATATCGTGGACGTGACGCTGGCCGACCCGGCGCTGGAACCCAGCCTGCTGGCGCAACACGAGAAGAACCCGCACATCCAGCCCACACCCGACATGGACTGGCACGCGCCCGGTCACGCGCCCACCGGCTGGCCCGCCGACGAGGCGGATCGCCCGGTGGTGGTTGGCCTCGGTCCTTGCGGCCTGTTCACCGCGCTGGCGCTGGCGCAGATGGGCCTGCGCCCCATCGTGCTGGAGCGTGGTAAGCCGGTGCGCGAGCGCACCAAGGACACCTGGGGCCTGTGGCGCAAGAAGGTGCTGAACCCGCAGAGCAACGTGCAGTACGGCGAAGGCGGCGCCGGCCTCTTTTCGGACGGCAAGCTCTACAGCCAGATCAAGGACCCGCGCTTCCTCGGCCGCAAGGTGATGCAGGAGTTTGTGGACGCTGGCGGGCCACCCGAAATCCTGTACCAGGCGCACCCGCACATCGGCACCTTCAAGCTGGTCAAGGTGGTCGAGGCGATGCGCGAAAAGATCATCGCGCTGGGTGGCGAAATCCGCTTCCAGCAGCAGGTGGTGGGCCTCACGCTGGCACCCTCCAATGGCGGTCAGCAGCAACTGACTGGCCTGCGCGTGCTGCAGCTGGACAGCGGGGCGATCACCGAACGGCCCGCGCGGCGCGCCGTTCTGGCGCTCGGCCACAGCTCGCGCGACACCTTCGCCTTGCTGCACGATGCGGGCGTGTTCCTCGAAGCCAAACCGTTTTCTGTGGGCTTTCGCATCGAGCACCCGCAAAGCGTGATCGACCGCGCGCGCTGGGGCCGCCACGCCGGCCACCCGCTGCTCGGTGCCGCGGACTACAAGCTGGTGCACCACGCGAAAAACGGCCGCGCGGTCTACAGCTTCTGCATGTGCCCGGGCGGCACCGTGGTGGCGGCCACCTCCGAGCCGGGTCGCGTGGTCACCAACGGCATGAGCCAGTACTCGCGCAACGAGCGCAACGCCAACGCCGGCCTGGTGGTTGGCATCGACGTGGCTGACTTCCCGCAGTCCTTTCCGCAAGACGCGCCGCTGTGGACCGCCGCCTTCGGTGAGGCCGATGGCACGCGCTACGCCACGCAGGCCCAGGCCATGGCCGCACAAGGCCAGACGCACCCACTGGCCGGCATCGTGCTGCAGCGCCAGCTGGAAGCCCGGGCCTACGAGCTCGGCGGCGGCACCTACGAAGCCCCCGGTCAGCTGGTGGGCGACTTCGTGGCCCAGACACCGTCCACAGCGCTCGGCACGGTGGATCCGTCGTACAAGCCAGGCGTGAAGCTCGGCAACCTCGCCCCCGCTCTGCCGGATTTCGCCATCGAGGCCATGCGCGAAGCCATTCCCGTCTTCGGCCGCAAGATCAAGGGTTACGACATGGCCGATGCCGTGCTCACAGGCGTGGAAACGCGCACCTCGTCGCCGCTGCGCATCACGCGCGGGACGGACTGCCAGAGCCTGAACACCCGGGGCCTGTACCCGGCGGGCGAGGGCGCGGGCTACGCTGGCGGCATCCTCTCCGCGGGCGTGGACGGCATCAAAGTCGCCGAAGCGCTGGCCCGCGATCTGCTCGGGATTCCTGCGCAAGCTTGAAGCCGACACCAGACGTTACATGTCTGGTGGCAGCTTTACACAGGCTGTGCAACGGCTTGACACAAGCCCCGCACGATGGAGGCTCCTCAACCAAGGAGCTTTCCATGAAATCCCCTGACCGTTCCATCCTCCTCCCCGTCCTCACCGGTGTGATCGCCCTCGCAGGCGCCGGTGCCGTCCAGGCCCAGGATGAACGCGCCCGTGTGCTCAGCAGCAAACCCATCATCCAGCAAGTGGCGACGCCGCGCGAGGTGTGCCAGAACCAGACCGTGACCGTACCCGGCCACAAGTCGGGCGCCGGTGCGCTGATCGGCGGCATCGCCGGTGGCGCCATGGGCAACGCCATCGGCGGTGGCAGCGGCCGCGCAGTGGCCACAGCCATCGGCCTGTTCGGTGGTGCCGTGCTCGGCAACCACATCGAAGGCCGCGGACAGCCCCGCACGCAGACCGTGCAGCAGTGCAGCACCCAGACCTTCTACGAAAACCAGACCGTGGCCTACGACGTGGAGTACGAGTACGCCGGCCGGCGCTACAACGTGCAGATGCCCGAAGAACCGGGCCGTTACGTCCATGTGAACGTGCAACCCGTCATTGCCGCGCCCGCACCGCGGCAGCAGATGCAATACCGCCCGGCGCCCCCGGCGGAACCCGAAGTGGTCTACATCGGTGGAACACGCCAGTATCCGGAGGTGTACCGCGGCCATCGCCGGGATCGCGAGAACGAACAATGGGATCGCAACTGGCGCTGAAGTCCGGGTCGCACCCACAAAAAAGCCCCGTCAGATCGCGGGGCTTTTTGTTGGCCGGGAAGCGCCGGGCGCTTCGACTGCGCCCGATCAGACGCTGAAGCTGGAGCCACAACCACAGGTGGTCGAGGCATTGGGGTTCTTGATGACGAACTGGGCACCCTCCAGGTCTTCCTTGTAGTCGATCTCGGCGCCGACCAGGTACTGGTAGCTCATGGCATCGATCAACAGCGAAACACCGTTCTTCGTCATGGTGGTGTCGTCTTCGTTGACCACCTCATCGAAGGTGAAACCGTACTGGAAACCCGAGCAGCCACCGCCCTGCACAAACACGCGCAGCTTGAGGTCCGGGTTGCCCTCTTCGGCCACCAGCTCGGCCACTTTGGCCGCGGCGCTGTCGGTGAAGACCAGCGGTGCTGGCATGTCGGTCTGGATGTTTTCTGCAACTGCGCTCATGGGGTGTCCTGACATAGGTCTTGGGCCGCTTCCGGGGGGCTTCCTGAACGCGGCTGGTGGACGCCATTCGTCCACATCTGAAGCAATGCTATAGCAAATCGCTCGGGTTTGCGCTCAGCCGTTGTTTGCCGCCAGTTTCAATGTGGGTTTGTCTTCCAGGCCTGCGGCCATGGGTTTGAGCTGACCCGATATCGTGGCGCCCTGGTGCATCTCCAGAGCCTTGTAGGACACGTCGCCCTCAATCCGGGCTTTGGGCTGCAGTTCCAGCAGGTCAAACGCAAACACGGGGCCCTTGACGCTGCCGTTGATGATGACGTGGTCTGCATGGATCTGGCCGGTCACGCTGGCCGATTCGCTGATCACCAGGATGCTGGACTGTTCATCGCTGGCACGGATGTCGCCCACCACTTCGCCATCCACCCGCAGTCCGTCGTGGAACAACACATGGCCTTCGATGCGCGTTCCATGGGCGATCAGGCTTTTGATGGGGGGTTGCTTCTTCTTGCCAAACATGGAGTTCTCCGAAACGACAGTTGATTACAGCTTGATGGTGTGCAGGGCCAACACCGCGCCGTCCTGCAGGATTTTTGCGGTCACGGTTTTTACCACGGCCTGTTCGGGAACGTTCACCAGCCCCTCCTGGCGCAGATAGCCCTTGATCAGCACCGGTTGCGGCGACGGCTCCTGAATGGCTGACCAGGGTTTGCCTTCCAGCGTGCCGGCAAAAGTCACCTCCAGAACGCCCCTGACTTCGGGAGCGTTCTTGGTGGCCTGGATCAACAGCACCTGCCACTTGAGCTGGTTCTGCGCCAGACGATCGACCTGCAGGCCGCGAATGTTCAGTGCGCCACTCCCCGACCCCGGGATCAGGCGCTCAAAAAATCCCAGGTCGCTGCGCAGCACCTGGTTGTCCGCCTCCAGCTGGCGAATCTGCTGCACCAGTTGTTCCTGGGCCGCTTTCTCCGCCGTCAGCAGGCTTTCAGAGGTGTTGGCGATGGACTGCGCCCGGCCCAGTTCGGCACGCAGGTCCTGCGCCTCGTTGCGCAGGCGCTCCAGTTCCTGTTTGGCATTGCGGTCCAGGCCGGCGATGTCTTTGCCCACCTCAAAAGCCCAGAGCGCCAGGGCGCCCGAAAAGCCGAGCACCACGGCACCCAGCAGCCAGCGGAAGGGCCAGGGCATGGCGCTGCGCACCGACACCCGGGGCGCGCTGACCGTGAGTCTTCGTCGCAGGAGACGCAACCTCATTCAGACACCTTTCGATTGGGAATTGAGAACCCGGATCACACGACCCCAAAATGCAAAAACCGCCCCAAGACAAGCTTGCAGGCGGTTTTTGCGGCAGAAGCCAGGCGCTTTAGCGCTTGCTGAACTGCTTGGCGCGGCGTGCGGAACGCAGACCGACCTTCTTACGCTCGACTTCACGCGCATCGCGCGTGACGAAGCCGGCTTGCGACAGGCTCGGCTTGAGCGTCGCGTCGTAGTCGATCAGGGCGCGGGTGATGCCGTGACGCACAGCGCCGGCCTGGCCGGACTCGCCGCCACCGTGCACGTTGACCATCACGTCGAAGGTGTCGGCGTGGTTGGTCAGCATCAGCGGCTGCTTGGCGATCATGATCGAGGTTTCACGGCCGAAGTAGGACTGGATGTCCTTGCCGTTGACCACGATCTGGCCGGAGCCTTTTTTCAGAAACACGCGGGCGACGCTGGATTTGCGACGGCCGGTGCCATTGTTCCATTCACCAATCATCTCAAGGCTCCTTTAGAGTTCCAGCACTTGCGGCTGTTGGGCGGTGTGGGGATGCTCAGCACCGCCGTACACCTTGAGCTTCTTGATCATGGCGTAGCCAAGCGGACCCTTGGGCAGCATGCCCTTGACGGCCTTCTCGATCGCGCGGCCAGGGTGCTTGGCCTGCATGTCGCGGAAGTTGGTGGCGTAGATACCGCCCGGGTAACCCGAGTGACGGTAGTAAATCTTGTCGAGGGCTTTGGTGCCCGTCACGCGGATCTTGGACGCGTTGATGATGACGATGTAGTCACCGGTATCGACGTGAGGCGTGTAAATGGCCTTGTGTTTGCCGCGCAAACGGAGAGCCACTTCACTGGCAACTCGTCCGAGGACCTTGTCGGTCGCGTCAATCACAAACCACTCGTGCGTCACGTCAGCTGCTTTTGCGCTGAACGTTTTGGTCATGAGTTTTCTCTTTGAAGGAGGGTTTGGCGGCTCTTTTCCACGGTCGGTTGTTCTCTGTCGGAACACTCTTAGGTGGGGTTTTGCACCCCGGTTGCCCGGTGTGCGGTCTTCGTCGCGGAGCCTTGCGTTTCGCTGCGAAGCTTTCCATTGTACGAAATATCGGCACCGCTTGGCAAGCTGCGGATGAACGGCGTGTGACCGGGTCGCCCGGGGGCGCTACCATCGGACCCTATGTTCAGTTACCGACACGCCTTCCACGCCGGCAACCACGCCGACGTGCTCAAACACATCACCCTGATCGCCACGCTGCGCCATCTGATGCAGAAAGAGGCCGGCATCACCCTGATCGACACACACGCGGGCGCCGGGCTGTACCGTCTGGACGGTGACTACACGGAGACCGGGGGCGAAGCCAAGGACGGCGTGGTCAAACTGATGGCCGCCCTGCGTCCGGCGGGTGCCGCGCCCGTGGCCGCCGCGCCGGTGATCGACGATTACCTGGACCTGATCGCCAGCTACAACCCCTCGGGTCTGCTGCGTGTCTACCCGGGTTCGCCCTTTGTGCTGCATTCGCTGCTGCGCACCGAATCGCGCGACAAGCTCAAATTGTTCGAGCTGCACCCGACCGACAGCCGCACCCTCAACGCCAACATCGCCCAGCTCGAAGCGGGGCGCCAGATCGCCGTGGCGCTGCAGGACGGCTTTGAAGGCGTCAAGCCTTTGCTCCCGCCGCCACCGTCGGCCACCGGCTCCAAGCGCGCCGCGGTGCTGATCGACCCCAGTTACGAGATCAAGAGCGATTACGGCAAAGTGAGCGCCTGCATACAGGAACTCATCCGCCGCTTTCCGACCGGCACCTACCTGGTGTGGTACCCGATCATTCCGCGCCCGGAGGCGCACGACCTGCCGCGCCGGCTGAAGACCCTGAGCAACCAGGCGCAACGGCCCTGGCTGAACGCGACGCTGGCCATCGGGCAGGACCCCACCCACGGTCCGGATGACCGGCCCGGCCTCACGGCCAGCGGCATGTTCGTCATCAACCCGCCCCACACGCTGAAAGCGGCGCTGCAGGTGGCCTTGCCCCAGTTGCTGACCCACCTCGGTCGGGGCCGCGGCAAAGGCCAGACCCTCGACACCGGCGGCTGAAGCCGACGCACGGCGGCGCCAAGGCCCTGGCACCGGGATTCAGGGCCGGGCCAGCACCATGACCCAGTAGTGGCCAAACCGGCTGCGCGCTTGCCGCACACAGCTCACGCCCACCGCCTCGAACTGGCGGCTCATGAGGTTGCTGCAGTGCCCGGGGCTGGAGAGCCAGCCCGAGATGACACCGTCCACCGTGGCTTGCCCGCCCGCCAGGTTCTCGCCCACCGACGTCCAGGCGTAGCCCTCGGCCGCAACCCGCTGGGCCAGGGAACGCCCGTCCACGCTGGTGTGGGAGAAGTAGTTCCGGGTGGCCATGTCACGGGCATGGCGGTCCGCAGCTGAAAACAGGCGTTGATTCCACACCAGCGGACCGGCGGCCGGCATGACCGAGTTCCCGCAGGAGCGGGCCACGGCCCGCGCGGCGTTGAGGCGCTGAACCAGCGTTGTCTGAAAGCGCGGCAGCCCGCAAGCGGTGCTGGCATCCAGAGGCACCCCTTCGGAAGCACGGTCCGCGACAAACACCCACTGGGCCGCTGTCCCGCTGACCACCGCCGGGCCGCTGTGACCCACACCCGCCGTCAGCCCCGCCAGCAACGCGACCGTGAACCTGGCGCAGCGTTGCGACCAGGAGCCGGCGCAAAAAGGGAAAAGCCTGTCAGTGGGGGACATGGATCCGACTGTACGGAAAGGAACGCCTTGTGCACCCTGCCCCTCGCGCAAAGTCCCTCCCCGGATAAACCCTGAGTCCACACCGGGCAATTAACCAACCGATCGGTCGGTTAATTGCATATACTGCCGTCTCACCCCCACTCGACACCCGGTTTCGGGGTCAGGAGACGCGCATGTACACCCAATCTTTTTCGGTCGCCGACGGCGAGGCCAAGCCCGGCCTGAAGGCCGTGGCGGCACCGGCCAGCGCCGAAGACGCCGCATTGCAAACCCATTTCGATGCCGTGATCGACGCCGACGGCAAGATCGAACCGCGCGACTGGATGCCCGACGGCTACCGCAAGACCCTCGTGCGCCAGATCAGCCAGCACGCCCACAGCGAGATCGTGGGCATGCTGCCCGAAGGCAACTGGATCAGCCGCGCGCCCAGCCTGAAACGCAAGGCCATCCTGATCGCCAAGGTGCAGGACGAAGGCGGCCACGGCCTCTACCTCTACAGCGCCGCCGAGACGCTCGGCACCAGCCGCGAACAGATGCTCGACGGCCTGCACAGCGGCAAAGCCAAGTACAGCTCCATCTTCAACTACCCGACGCTCAACTGGGCCGACGTGGGCGTGATCGGCTGGCTGGTGGACGGCGCGGCGATCATGAACCAGATCCCGCTGTGCCGCTGCAGCTACGGCCCTTACGCCCGCGCCATGATCCGCGTCTGCAAGGAAGAGAGCTTCCACCAGCGCCAGGGCTACGAGGCCCTGCTGGTGATGATGCAGGGCACGGCCGAGCAGAAGGCCATGGTGCAGGACGCCGTCAACCGCTACTGGTGGAAGTGCCTCGCCATGTTCGGCCCGCCCGACGCCGACAGCCCGAACAGCGTGCAGGGCATGCGCTGGGGCATCAAGCGCATCAGCAACGACGACCTGCGCCAGAAGTTCGTGGACGCTACCGTGCCGCAGGCCGAGGTGCTGGGCGTCGCCCTGCCCGACCCCGGCCTGAAGTGGAACGAAGCGCGCGGCCACTGGGACTATGGACAGATCGACTGGGACGAATTCTGGGCCGTGGTCAACGGCAACGGCCCCTGCAACAAGGAACGCCTGGCCACCCGCGTGAAAGCCCACGAGCAAGGCGCCTGGGTGCGCGAAGCCGCCATGGCCCACGCCGCCAGACAGCAAGCCCGCAACCTGAAGGAGGCCGCATGAACGCGCCCGCATCGACACCCGCACTGAAAGAATGGCCGCTCTGGGAAGTGTTCGTCCGCAGCAAGCAGGGCCTGGAACACAAACATTGCGGCAGCCTGCACGCCAGCGACGCACAGCACGCGCTGCAGATGGCGCGCGACGTCTACACCCGCCGCCAGGAAGGCGTGAGCATCTGGGTGCTGCCGTCCAACGCCATCACCGCCAGCGAACCCGACAGCAAGGACAGCTTCTTCGACCCGGCGGCCGACAAGATCTACCGCCACCCAACCTTTTACGAAATCCCCGAAAAAGTGGGGCACATGTGATGGCTGCACCAGTTGACTATCTGCTGCACCTGGCCGACAACGCCCTGGTGCTGGGACAACGCAATGCCGAATGGTGTGGCCACGGCCCCGTCCTGGAAGAAGACCTGGCCTTGGCCAACAACAGCCTGGACCTGATCGGCCAGGCGCGACTGCTGTACCAGCACGCGGCCAGCCTCATCAACGCCGACCCGGCCGAGGCGCAGCGCTTCGCGCACCTGCAGGGCGCGCGCCAGAACGGCCAGATCGCCGAAGACACGCTGGCCTACTTCCGCGACACCGCCGAGTTCCGCAATCACACGCTGATGGAGCTGCCGCACCACGGCCCGCTGGTGGGCTATGCGGTGAGCGAGCGCGACTACGCCGTGACCATCGCGCGCAACTTCCTCGTCAGCGCGCTCATGGTGCTGGTGTGGGACCGGTTGCAGGCATCAAAAGACCCGCAGCTCGCCGCCATCGCCGCCAAGTCGCTCAAGGAGGTGAGCTACCACCTGCGCCACGCGGGCGACTGGCTGGTGCGTTTGGGCGACGGCACCGACGAATCGAAACGCCGCGCGCAGGCCGCGCTGGACCACCTGCTGCCGTATTGCGAAGCCTTCTGGCAGCCTTCCCCCGCCGAACAGGCCGCCGCAGCCGACGGCAGTGGCGTGGACGTGCGAACGCTGCGCGATCACTGGAACGCACTGGTGAACGACACCCTGGCCGAAACCACGCTCACGCGCCGTGACCAGCCGCACGCGGGCTACGTGGCCCAGGGCCATGTGGGCGTGCACTCGGAGCACCTGGGCTTCCTGCTGGCCGAGATGCAGAGCCTGGCCCGGGCGCACCCGACCGCAGTCTGGTGAACACCATGGATGCGGCCACCCACGCTTCGCTGCAGGCCATCACCGAGGCGCTGACGCACCTGGCCGACCCGGAGATTCCGGTCATCAGCTTGCGCGAGCTGGGCATCCTGCGCGACGTGCGCGAGGGGGCCGACGGCGTGCCGGAAGTGGTCATCACGCCCACCTACAGCGGCTGCCCGGCCATGGGCCAGATCGAGGACGACATCCACGCGGCCCTGAGCGCTGCAGGGCTGCCCGGGCGCGTCATCACGCAGTTGTCGCCCGCCTGGACCACCGACTGGATGAGCGAGGTCGCGCGCGAGAAGCTGCGCGCCTATGGCATCGCGCCACCGCAATGCGGCAGCCATGCCGACACGCCCGCCGGCGTGGTGAAGTTCAGCCGCCACGCGGTCCGGCACACCGCGGTGCCCTGCCCCCAGTGCGGCTCGCACAACACCACAGAAACCTCGCCGTTCGGCTCCACCGCGTGCAAAGCTTTGTACCGCTGCCTGGACTGCCTGGAACCCTTCGACTACTTCAAGCCGTACTGACACCATGAGCCACGCCGTCCCCCGCTTCCACGACCTCACCGTCTCGCGCATCCACCCCGAGGCCGCCGGATCGGTGGCGGTTTCACTGCGCATTCCGCCGGAGCTGCGCGACACTTTTGCCTTCGAGCCGGGCCAGTTCCTCACCTTGCGCACCACCATCGGCGGGCAGGACGTGCGGCGCAGCTACTCCATCAGCAGCCCGCGCAGCCTGCTCACGCAGCAAGGCGAACTCACGCTGGGCATCCGCCCGGTCGAAGGCGGTGTGTTCTCCAACTGGGCCGCCACCGAGTTGAAGGCCGGAGACGCGCTGCGAGTGATGCCACCCGACGGCCGCTTCACCATCCACAAGCCGCGCGCCTTGCACCGCGTGGGCTTCGCGGCCGGTTCGGGCATCACGCCCATCCTGTCCATCATGGCCAGCACGCTGGAGGAATCGGCCGACAGCAAATTCACCCTGGTCTTCGGCAACCGGCGCATGGCCAGCGTGATGTTCAACGAAGCTTTGCAGGACCTGAAGGACCGCTACCCCGGCCGCCTGACGCTGATACACGTGCTCTCGCGCCAGGCGCAGGAAGTGCCGCTGCTCGAAGGTCGCATCGACGGCGACAAGGTGCGCGCCATCATCGCCGCGCTGCTGCCGGTGGGCAGCATGGACGAGGTGTTCATCTGCGGTCCTGACGCCATGATCGAAGCCACGCAGCAGGCGCTGCTGGAAGCCGGCGTGCGGCCCGACCGCGTGCACACCGAACGTTTCACCTCACCGACGCTGGAAGCCCTGCCCGCCGATCAGCGCCAGGCCGCGGTGCTGGGCCACCCGGCGGTCCGCACCGATGGCGAAGTGGCGCTGACCGTGGTGCTCGACGGCAAGCCGCACCAGTTGCGCATGGGCAAGGACGAACACGTGCTGGACGTGGCGCTCAACGCCGGCCTGGACCTGCCCTGGTCGTGCCGCGGTGGGGTGTGCTGCACCTGCCGCGCCAAGGTGGTGGAAGGCGCTGTCACCATGGACAAGAACTTCACGCTCGAACCCTGGGAAACCGACAAAGGCTTTGTGCTGAGCTGCCAGGCGCGGCCGACAACAGACCGGCTGGTGGTGAGCTACGACGAACGCTGAAACTCGCCGGGCAAAAAAAAGCCCGGTCGCTGGACGCGCCGGGCCCGAACCCAGGTGAACCGGGCAGAGATCAGAACTTCCAGCCCACACCGACACCCAGCAACAGCGGGTCCACCTTCAGCTTGCCGATCTCGGTGCCGCCCGCGCTCACCTTGGTGGCGATCTGGACCTTCTTCACATCGACGTTCAGGTACATCGTGTCCGTCAGGCGAAAGTCCATGCCCGCCTGCAGCGCCAGACCGAAGCTGTTGCGCTTGATGTCCACGCCAGCGGGCAGGTTCACCGAGCTGAAGCGGGTGTAGTTCAGACCCGCGCCCACATACGGCTTGAAGGCCCCGAAGTCCGTGAAGTGGTACTGCACCGTCAAGGTGGGTGGCAGGTGCTTCAGGCTGCCGATGGGGACGCCGCCGGCGGTCAGCGTGTGTTTCTGGGGCACGGTGAGAATCAGTTCGGCAGCCAGGTTCGAGCTCAGGAAATAGGTGAAATCCACTTCGGGCAGCCACTTGTCGTTGACCGCGAGATCCAGGCCCGTGCTGTCCTTGTTGGCGCTGTCCAGGTGGACGGCGCGGGCACGGACCAGCAGGTCACCCGCCTTGAAATCCTGCGCCAGTGCGGCGCCCGAGCCCAGCAAACAGAGTGCGGCAACGGCAACGATGTGCTTCTTCATGGTCTTCCTTCAGTCCTTGACACGGGAACATTCCCGGCAGGCATTACAGAAGACCCCGCAGGGCACCCACTTGCGGAAGATCAAGCGGCACCGTGCACAGACGCGGCGCGACCCCGGAAATGCATACGAATTGATTCAGATCAATCCGCAGCAAGCGCCTCCACCAGCGCCTGCTCGTAGACCGGTTGGGCGCCGATGCCGTTGTGGTCGGCGCCCGGCACCACGACCGAACGCGCCGCACCCGGCTTGAAATGCATGGCGAGTTGCGCCGTGCGCTCGGGCCGTATCAACGTGTCGTGTTCGGCGGCGATGAGCGTGGTGGGTGCGTTGATGCGCCCGGCCACGGCCGCCGAGTCAAAACGGTCCCGGATCAGCCAGCGCACGGGCCACCACGGGTAGTGTTCGACCGCCACGTTCTCGATGCTGTCGTAGGGCGTGACCAGAGCCAGGCGGGTCACGGGCTGTTCACTGGCCAGGCGCACGGCCACGCCGCTGCCCAGGCTGCGCCCGATCAGCTTGATCTCGGCGTGTTCCCGCCGCACGTGTTGGTAGAGCGCGCGGGCATCGGCGTGCAAAACGGTCTCGCTGGGATTTCCCGTGCTCTGCCCGTAGCCCCGGTAGTGCATCAAATACAGCGCATGGTCCGGGAACAGGCGCGCGAGATGCGGCAGAGTGCCGGACACATCTTCGGCATTGCCGCCGAAGTACAGGACCGCCGGCGCACCGGGCCGGGCCTGCACGCTGACCTGCAACGCTGCGCCGTCCACCTGCAGCGTGAGCGATGCCACCGCCAGCCGAGCCGGCTGCGGGTGGTACAGCAGCGCACGTTGCCAGGTGAACATGGCGGCGCAGCCCGCCAGGTACAACAAGGTCAGCCCCCAGAGCGGCCAGAGCAAGGTCTTGCGCAGCGTGTTCATCACGCCTGGACCTTCACACCTTTTCTAGCGCCTGCTCCAGATCGGCGATCAGGTCGTCGATGTGTTCGATGCCGATGGACAGGCGAACCATCTCCGGGCTCACGCCGGCTTTCTTCATTTCGTCGGGGTTGAGCTGGCGGTGCGTGGTGGTGGCCGGGTGGCAGGCGAGCGACTTGGCGTCGCCGATGTTCACCAGGCGCGTGAACAGCATCAGTGCGTCCTGGAAACGCGCGCCGGCTGCGATCGCATCGCTGGACTTCAGGCCGAAGCTGATGATGCCGGACGCCTTGCCGTCCATGTATTTCTGCACCAGCGCGTGGTCCTTGTGGTCGGGCAGGCCAGCGTAGTTCACCCAGTCCACCTTGGGGTGGTTCTGCAGGTGCGTCGCCACCTTGACCGCGTTGTCGCAGATGCGGTCCATGCGCAACGCCAGGGTCTCGATGCCCTGCAGGATCTGGAACGCGTTCATGGGCGAGAGCGCTGCGCCCATGTTGCGCAGGGGCACCACGCGGGCGCGCCCGATGTAGGCGGCAGCGCCCAGCGCTTCGGTGTAGACCACGCCGTGGTAGCTCACGTCGGGCTCGTTCAGGCGTTTGAAGCGGGCTTTGTGTTCCGCCCAGGGGAACTTGCCACTGTCGACGATGGCGCCGCCGATGGTGGTGCCGTGGCCGCCCAGGTATTTGGTCAGCGAGTGCACCACGATGTCGGCGCCGTGCTCGAACGGGCGGCACAGGTAAGGGCTGGTCACGGTGTTGTCCACGATCAGCGGCACGCCGGCGGCGTGGGCCACGGCGGCCAGCGCGCCGATGTCGGTCACGTTGCCCAGCGGGTTGCCCACCGATTCGCAGTAGATCGCCTTGGTGCGCTCGTCGATCAGCGCGGCGAACGCGGCCGGGTCGCGCGGGTCGGCGAAACGCACGGTGATGCCCTGCTGCGGGAAGGTGTGGGCGAACAGGTTGTAGGTGCCACCGTAGAGCGTGGAGGCCGAGACGATGTTGTCGCCGGTTTCGGCAATGGTCTGGATCGCGGCCGTGATGGCCGCCATGCCCGAGGCCATGGCCAGCGCCCCCACGCCGCCTTCGAGCGCGGCCAGGCGCGCTTCGAGCACGCCATTGGTGGGGTTCATGATGCGGCTGTAGATGTTGCCGGCGACCTTGAGGTCGAACAGATCGGCGCCGTGCTGCGTGTCGTCGAACGCGTAGGCCACGGTCTGGTAGATCGGCACCGCCACCGCCTTGGTGGTGGGGTCGGGGGTGTAACCGCCGTGCACGGCGATGGTTTCGATTTTCATGTGGCGGGTCTCCTGGATGGGTTGTTGCGATCGCTCGCGCTCATTCTCTCAGCAGCTCCACCACGCTCACCCCGCGGTGGCGCACACCCAGGGCGGTGATCGCGGCCTGGCTGAGATCGATGATGCGCTTGTGTGTGTAGGGCCCCCGGTCGTTGATGCGCACCACCACTTCCTTGCCGGTGTGCATGCTGCGCACCCGCACCTTGGTGCCGAACGGCAGGGTCTTGTGCGCCGCCGTGAAAGTGTGCATGTCGTAGCGTTCACCGCTGGCCGTGCGCCGGCCGTGGAAACGTTTCCCGTACCAGGACGCCATCCCTTTGTCGATCAGCTTGTCCGGAACCGATGGTGCCGCGAGCGGACCGTCCGACGAAGGGCTCTCACTGACGCCAGGCGGGGGCATTTCAAGTGCCGCCGAGGGCGTCAGTGGGATTCCCGCCCGACCCACA
Source organism: Hydrogenophaga sp. L310 (assembly GCF_055703065.1). Classification (NCBI taxonomy): domain Bacteria; kingdom Pseudomonadati; phylum Pseudomonadota; class Betaproteobacteria; order Burkholderiales; family Comamonadaceae; genus Hydrogenophaga; species Hydrogenophaga sp. L310. The sequence goes on along the minus strand of NZ_JBVPZA010000003.1, from coordinate 58,950 downwards.
GCTTGCGCGGGTTCGGCGCTGAATGCGGTATCCGCCTGCTGACCAACTGGAGCATCCCGCTGCACGGGCGCAGGCACGGCGCAAGCGGTCAGCAGCGCGGCCAGCAGGACAGGCGCCAGATGCCGGCGAACTGCGGGGTGTTTCCAGGTGTGGGGCATGGTGTTTCCTCTCTGCATTCCGGGCCAGCCCCCGACCTTAACCCAGCTCAAGACGCTTCACGATCTCCAGCGTCGCCACGCTCTGGTTCATGGTGTAGAAGTGCAGTGCGGGCACACCGGCGTTGCGCAGCTGGTCACACAGGTCGGTGACCACGTCCAGGCCAAAGGCCTTGATGGAAGCGGTGTCGTCGCCGTAAGCCTGCAGGCGCAGACGGATCCAGCGCGGGATCTCGGCGCCGCAGGCGTCGGAGAAGCGCATCAGCTGGGTGGAGCTGGTGATCGGCATGATGCCCGGCACCACCGGCACGTCGACCCCGAGCTTGTGCGCCTCGTCCACGAAGCGGAAGTAGGCGTCGCTGTTGTAGAAGTATTGCGTGATGGCCGAGTCGGCGCCGGCGCGCACCTTGGTGACGAAGGCCTGCAGGTCGGACTCGGGCGACTTCGCCTGCGGGTGCACTTCGGGGTAGGCAGCCACCTCGATGTGAAAGTCGCGCCCGGTCTCGGCGCGGATGAACGCCACGAGGTCGCTCGCATAGTGGAACTCGCCGCCGATGCCATAACCGCTGGGCAGATCACCGCGCAGCGCCACCAGGCGCTTGACACCCATGGCCTTGAGCGTAACCAGCTGCTCGCGCACGCTGGCCTGGGTGGCACCGATGCAGGAGAAGTGCGAGGCGGCGGCCACCCCCTCGGCCAGGATGGCGCCCACGGTGTCGAAGGTGCCCTGCTGCGTGGAGCCGCCGGCGCCGTAGGTGACCGAGCAGAATTCGGGCTTCTGCCCATACAGCTGCTGGCGCACGGCGCGCAGTTTCTCGGCGCCTTCGGGCGTCTTGGGCGGGAAGAATTCAAAACTCACTGGCAACGCCATGGTGATTCCTTGTCGAGCGTCGGGTCCACGGGACGGCTTCAGGCCGCCCGCTTCGCCCAGACGAAAAATTCGCGGTTGCCGTCACCGCCGGTGATGGCACTTTCAAAATAGTCCAACAGCGTCAGGCCGTTGTCCACGCAGGCCAGCGCGATGCGCTCGCGCACCAGCACATAGCTCGCCGCGTCCTTCACCAGGCCACCCTTGCCGATCTGGCCCGGTTGCAGTTCGAACTGCGGCTTGACCAGCATCAGCAGGCTGCCTTGTGGTTTGAGCAGCGGCACGATGGCCGGCCAGACCAGCGTCTGCGAGATGAACGACAGGTCGCCCACGATCAGGTCGAAGGGCGCTGCCGCCTGTGCACCACCAGACGCCACCAACTGCTCGGCCGTGAGTTCGCGCGCGTTGCACTTTTCGATGCAGACCACCCGCGCATCGCTGCGCAGCTTCGGGTGCAACTGACCCTGCCCCACGTCCAGGCCCACCACCTGGGCGGCACCGCGCTGCAGCAGGCAGTCGGTGAAACCACCGCTGCTCTGCCCCACGTCCAGACAACGCAACCCCGTCGCATTGATGCCGCAGTGCAGGAGCGCGCCGTCCAGCTTGAGCCCGCCGCGCGACACGAAGCGCGACTCCGCCGTGTCCAGCAGCTCCAGCTCCACCGTCTCGCGCAGTTCGTCACCGTTTTTGCTCACGGCCTTCCAGTCGCCACCGGGCACCCGCCAGCGCACCCCGGCAGCGATCAGCCGCTGGGCCTGCGAGCGCGAAGCGGCCAACCCTCGCTCGACGAGCAACTGGTCAGCGCGCATCGGCGATCAATAGCGGTAAGAGTCCGGCTTGTACGGACCTTGCTTCGGCACACCGATGTACGCCGCCTGCTCGTCGCTCAGCTCGCTCAGCATCGCGCCGACCTTCTTCAGGTGCAGACGGGCGACCTTCTCGTCCAGGTGCTTGGGCAGCACGTAGACCTTGCCGTTTTCGTAGAAGTCGCTGTGCGTGAACAGCTCGATCTGCGCAATCGTCTGGTTGGCAAACGAAGACGACATCACGAAGCTCGGGTGGCCGGTGCCGCAGCCCAGGTTCACCAGGCGGCCCTTGGCCAGCAGGATGATCTTCTTGCCGTCCGGGAAGATCACGTGGTCCACCTGGGGCTTGATCTCTTCCCACTGGCACTTCTCTTCCAGCTGGGCGACCTGGATCTCGTTGTCGAAGTGGCCGATGTTGCAGACGATGGCCTGGTCCTTCATGGCGGCCATATGGTCGAAGGTGATCACGTCGCGGTTGCCGGTGGTGGTCACGAAGATGTCGGCCTTGTCGGCGGCGTACTCCATGGTCACGACCTTGTAGCCTTCCATCGCAGCCTGCAGGGCGTTGATGGGGTCGATCTCGGTCACCCACACCTGGGCGCTCAGGGCGCGCAGGGCCTGGGCCGAGCCCTTGCCCACGTCGCCGTAACCGGCCACGCAGGCGACCTTGCCGGCGATCATCACGTCGGTGGCGCGCTTGATGCCGTCCACCAGCGATTCGCGGCAGCCGTAGAGGTTGTCGAACTTGCTCTTGGTCACCGAGTCGTTCACGTTGATGGCGCGGAACATCAGACTGCCCTTGACCGACATTTCCTTCAGGCGGTGCACACCCGTGGTGGTTTCTTCGGTCACACCGATGATCTGGGCGCTCTTGCGGCTGTACCAGGTGCTGTCTTCGGCCAGCTTGGCCTTGATGGCGGCGAACAGGACGCGTTCTTCTTCGCTGCCCGGGTTGGCCAGCACGCTCTGGTCCTTCTCGGCCTGCTTGCCCAGGTGCATCAGCAGCGTGGCGTCGCCGCCGTCGTCCAGGATCATGTTCGGGCCTTCGCCTTCGCTGCCCTTGGGGCCGAAGTCGAAGATGCGGTGGGTGTAGTCCCAGTAGTCGGTCAGGGTCTCGCCCTTGACGGCGAACACCGGCGTGCCGGCGGCGGCGATCGCGGCGGCGGCGTGGTCCTGCGTGGAGAAGATGTTGCACGACGCCCAGCGCACTTCGGCGCCCAGCGCTTGCAGGGTCTCGATCAGCACGGCCGTCTGGATGGTCATGTGCAGCGAGCCGGTGATGCGCGCGCCCTTGAGCGCCTGCTTGGGTGCGAACTCTTCGCGGATGGCCATCAGGCCGGGCATCTCGGTTTCGGCGATGCGGATTTCCTTGCGGCCCCAGTCGGCCAGGCCGATGTCGGTGATGACGCAGTCGGCGTTGACGGCGTTGGGAATGCGTGCGTTCATGGTTCGCTCCAGATGAGGTTGGCAATAACCACTGGACGCGGGGGCAAAAAAAAGCCCATCGCACGTTCAGTGGATGAGCGTCGTTGCATGGATTTCCGAGCCTCACGCCCCGCGCTGACCGGTGGTCAGGGGTGCGCTGCAACGCTCCTCGGATCACATGATTCTACCGCAGACGGGCTTTTTGCGCATCTGCGAAACTCTTCAGCCTTTATGCCTCATCTCACCCTTTCCGACTGGCCGGCGGCCGCGCGCAGCCACATCCACGGTGTGCTCACCGACATCGACGACACCCTCACCACCGGGGGGGCGATCACGCCGGACGCGCTGGCCGCCCTGCAAGCCCTGCGCGCAGCGGGCCTGCCGGTGTTCGCCATCACCGGCAGGCCCGCGGGCTGGAGCGAAGCCTTTGCGCTGGACTGGCCGGTGAACGCCATCGTGGCGGAAAACGGCGCTGTCGCGCTGTCACGCGACCCGGGCGGCACGCTGCACAAGACCTACCTGCAGGACACCGCAACACGGCAAACCAACTTCGAACGCCTGCAGGCGGTGGCGCAGCGCATCCTGAGCGAGCTGCCGCAGACCCGCCTGTCGCAGGACAGCCCCGGGCGCGAGACCGACATCGCCATCGACCACAGCGAGTTCGCGCAGCTGGACGGTGCGACCATCGCGCAGGTGGTGCGCCTGATGCAGGCGGGCGGCCTGCATGCCACGGTGAGTTCCATCCACGTCAATGGCTGGATCGGCGAACACGACAAACTGGCGGGCGCGCGCTGGGTGGTGCGCGAACAGCTCGGCCGGAATCTGGACGCCGAGCCCGAGCACTGGGTCTACGTCGGCGACTCGACCAACGACGCGGTCATGTTCGGCCACTTCCCGCACAGCGTGGGCGTGGCCAACGTGGCGCGGTTCTGGGACCGGCTCGACCACCGCCCGCGCTATGTGACCCGGAGCGAGCGTGGTGCCGGCTTTGCCGAGGTGGTGCAGGCCCTGCTGGATGGCCGCGAGGGAAGGACCGCATGAGCCCCCGTCCGGCCGTTCCGAAAGGGACTCGCAGCGCAGCCCGAAGGGCGGAGCCTGCCCGATGAGCGGACACCCGCTGCCGCCCGGCCACGGCGGCCTGGCCCTGCCCGCATCACCCCCCTCGCAGGCCCGCCTCGGCCTGGTGGCCATCTTTGGCTCCACCTTCTTTGAGCTGGTGGGCTACTTCATGCTCATGCCGCTGCTGCTGTTGCGCCTCAAGGGCGACGGTGTGTCCAACGCGCTGGCGGGCCTGCTGGCGGCCACGGGCTGGGTGGGCGTGTTCGCCATCACGCCGTTTGCCTCGGCGATCACGCAGCTGCTGGGGCGGCGCCCCACGCTGTGGCTGGCGGCGCTGGTGCCGGTGCTCAGCACGACCGGGTTTCTGTTCACCCGCTGGCTGCCCGCCTGGTTTGTGTTCGAGTTCGTCGCCGGCGCGGCGTCGGGCCTGCGCTGGGTGCTGGCCGAGGCGGTGGTGGCCGAGTTCGCGCCACCGCAGCGGCGCGGGCGCCTGGTGGGCCTGTTTGAAACCATGGTGGGCACCACCTTCGTCATCGGACCCGCGCTGCTCGCCACCGTGGGCGCGCAGAGCCCGGTGGCGCTGTGGATCGTGCTTGCCAGCATGACCCTCGGCCTGCTGTGGAGCCTGTTGATCCCGAGGCTGCCGGGCGCCACGGATGCCCACAGCGCCCGTGTGGGCCTGCAAGGCGTGTGGCACGCGCTGCGCGCGCACCCGCTGATCATGACGGTGGGTTTCGTCGGTGGTTTCTTCGAAAGTGGGCTCACATCCATCCTGCCGCTGTACGGCCTGAGTCTGGGGCTGGGCGTGACGGCGGCGGCCTTGCTGGTCTCGGCCAGTGGCCTGGGCAGCGCGCTCATGATGCTGCCCGCCGGGCTGCTGGCCGACCGCTTGGGCGCCCTCCCACGCTGGGGTGACCCGCGCAGCGCCCGCCTCGCGCTCATGCGTTGGTGCGCGCTCGTCACGCTGGCTGCCACGGCGCTGATCCCTTTTGTCGCGGGCACGCCCTGGCTGGCGGCGGCGGTGGCGTTTTCATGGGGCGGCGCCGGCGGCAGCCTCTACACGCTGGCGATGATCGACATCGGCTCGCGCGAAGAAGGCATCACCCTGGTCAACAGCACCGCCGTGCTGGTGCTGTCGTACACCCTGGGCGGCGTGCTGGCGCCCGCGCTGGGTGCGGCCATGCTGGACTGGGCACCGGCGCTGGGCTTTCCGGCGCTGCTGCTGGCGGTGGCCGGGCCGGGCTGGTGGCTGCTGCACCGCACCGGCCGCGGTTAGGCTCTGTTCAGGGCGCTGCCGTCGGAGCGCTGGCCGCCAAGGGAGCCGGCTCGGGCGAAGGTGCCGGCGCGGGTGCCGGCTTGTGCGCCCCGTCGAACACACGGTCGGCCACACCGCCGCCCACCCACATGCCCACGAGCGTCACCCAGGCCGTGACGGCGAAGATCGCGCCGCCCGTCATGCCCGCGCCCACGGCGCAACCACCGGCCAGCATGGAGCCAAAACCCATCAGGACGGCACCGATGATGTAGCGCGGCATGGTGTAACCGCCGCCGAAACCTTCGAGCTTCCAGTCGCGCCCCACCAGCGCACCGATCAGCGAGCCCAGGAACACGCCGGGCATCAGACCGAGGTCGAAGTTCCAGGGGTCGTTCGGGTTGCTCAGCACGCGCATCAGCCATTCGGCCGAGGGGCCACTGAAGGTCATGCCCTGGACCTGCACCGGCTCGAACGAATGCGCGAGCACCTGGTAGGTGGCCAGCCAGGCCAGCGCCACGGCCAGACCGGTGCCGATGCCGCCAGCCCACTTCCAGAAACCCCAGCCGCTGTAGTAGGCAAAAAACAGCGCCGTCACCAGCCACACCGCGGCGAAAGCCAGCCCGTCCATCGGGCCGACGCCCACCACCGCCAGCAGGCTGCGCGCGGGGCCACCGTCCACCGTCCACCAGCCGGCGATGGTTTCGCGCCAGGGCGACAACACGCCACTGAGCGAAGCCTGCGCCGTCACGGCAAAGATCAGTCCCGAGAGCAGCGCCCGCAGGTTGCCGTTGGCCGAGAGCACCAGCAGGCGGCTGGCGCAGCCGCGCGTCATGACCATGCCGACACCAAAGATCAGTCCACCGATGAGCGCACCGGACAGGCTGCCGCGGGACGACAGCTGGCGCGCGGTGCTCACGTCGAGCAGCCCCGAGACCACGAACAACTGCACGGCCACCACGGCGGTGGAAAAGGCCAGCAACCAGACCGCGAGCTTGTCGCCGAACTTGCCGTGCCAGAACTCGATCACGGCCGCGCGCAGGCAGAACCTGGAGCGTTGCGCGAAGAAGCCGAAGGCCAGCCCGGTGAGCAGGCCACAGACCGCCAGCACACCCGGTTCACCAAAACGCTCGATCCAGCCCGTCCAGTCCATGACGACTCCATTCATGAAAATATGCGCAAGCGACCATGTTACGCCCGCCCGCGGTGCGGGACTTGATGCGGCGCAACATCCGGTGAACCGGTCAACACGGGTAAGCTCAAACCAGCCGACTGCTTCCTGAAATCGTCCCTGAAAGGAAATTCATGGCCATCCCCTGGCTGGTTGCCCTGAAAGTCATCCCCTGGGGCGACGTGATCGAACATGCGCCCAAGGTGCTCAGCGCCGCGCGCAAGTTGCTCGAACGACAGCGCGCTCAGACCCCGGCGACGCCACCGGCCGTCGAGGTCATCGAGATGCCGGCGGGTGAAACACCGAGCCTGGGGGAGCTGACCAACCGCCTGATCGTGGCGCAGCAGCAGATTCATCATCAGGCCCAGGCGCAGGAACAGCTGACCCAGACCGTGGCCGAACTGGCCGAACAGAACGCGCGCCTGGTCACCGCCGTGGAGGCGCTGCGCGTGCGCACGCGCCTGCTGCTCTGGGGTTTTGCGGTGCTGGCACTGGCGCTGGCCTGGATGGCCTGGGCCTGAACCGGGAAGCCGCCGCTCTGGTGGTGTCCGTCGGACGGCTCCAGCGCTGGCAAAACGGCAACCCGTCGGCGGCACCAATGTCGGCCCGAGGCACCGGGCGGCAAAGGCATCTTGCCCGCCAGGTCCTTGAGCGCTGAAACCAGCGTGGGAAACAGCGGCGCGTCGCGCCAGGTGTTGAGCGGGCAAAGCGCCAGCAGCGCGAGCACGAAGGCTGGCACCGCGCCCAACCCGGCCGCGCGCAGACCCAGGAAAACATCCCGGGTGAGTGCTCAGGTCAGCAAGGCGGGGAGCGGCCAGACCCACACCCGGAACAGGGCAAGCTGCCCCTGGAAGATGATTTGCGACCTGTGCGGGTGGCACCCGCTCAGGGGGGGAAACGTTGGCGAAGCTCTTGGGCAAAGAGCTGAAACACCTGCGCAATCAGCACTTGTCCGTCCTGATCCCGTCGGGTACCTTGGTGTTTTTGTACCCGGAGTCGCCGAACCACAATTTGCAGGCTTACAAGCTGCCTGGGGCGGCGTCGTCGGGTAGAGGGTGATCGCTGGTCAAAGAAACGCGCGTTTCTTTAACTGGCGTATCGGCCAAGGCAAAGATTCACGCCCGCGCCAACACTGGCCCCAGCACCCTGCCCGTGTGCGTGCCCAGCCGCACCACCTCGTCGGGTGGGGCTTCGGCCACCACGCGGCCACCGCCACCGCCGCCTTCGGGCCCGAGGTCGATGATCCAGTCGGCTTCGGCCATCACGTCCAGGTCGTGTTCGATCACGATCACGCTGTGGCCGCCGTCCACCAGCCGGTGCAGCACGCGGATGAGTTTTTCCACGTCGGCCATGTGCAGGCCGACCGTGGGTTCGTCGAGCACGTAGAGCGTGTGCGGCGCCTTCTGGCCACGGCGGCCGATGTCGTCGCGCACCTTGCTGAGTTCGGTCACGAGCTTGATGCGCTGGGCTTCGCCACCGCTCAGCGTGGGGCTGGGCTGGCCCAGCGTGAGGTACCCCAGGCCCACGTCTTTCAGCAGCTGCAGCGGGTGGCTGATGCTGGGCATGGCGGCGAAGAATTCGACCGCTTCGTCCACCTCCATCTGCAGCACGTCACCGATGCTCTTGCCCTTCCAGGTGACGGCCAGGGTCTCGGGGTTGAAGCGCGCGCCGTGGCAGACCTCGCAGGGCACTTTGACGTCGGGCAGGAAGCTCATCTCGATGGTGCGCATGCCCTGCCCTTCGCAGCCCGGGCAGCGGCCTTCGCCGGTATTGAAGCTGAAGCGGCCCGGACCGTAGCCACGGGCCTTGGCTTCGAGCGTGTCGGCAAAGAGCTTGCGCACCGTGTCCCAGAAACCGATGTAGGTGGCGGGGCAGCTGCGCGGCGTTTTGCCGATGGGGGTCTGGTCGACTTCGAGCACGCGGTCCACCACCTCGGAGCCGAGCAGCTTGTCGCAGCCGGTCCAGGTGGGGCGCTCGCCCGCGTCCCAGCTGGTGCGGCCGGCGAAGGTGCTGCGCTGGGACACGGCAGTCGCCGCGTTGGTGAGCAGCACGTCGCGCGCGAAGGTGGACTTGCCGGAGCCGCTGACGCCGGTGACCACGACCAGGCGTTGCAGGGGGACGGCGACGGTGAGGTTCTGCAGGTTGTGCAGCTTGGCGCCACGGACTTCGAGTGCGGGAGCCGCCGAATCCACGGCTCGCCGCAGCTGCAGCGGATGTTTCATCGCGTGCAGCAGGTAGCGCCCGGTCACAGATTCGGCGTTGGCCGACAGGTCGGCCACCGACCCTTGCGCCACCACACGACCTCCGCGTTTGCCCGCACTCGGGCCGATGTCGATGATGTGGTCGGCGCGGCGGATGGTGTCTTCGTCGTGTTCCACCACCACCAGCGTGTTGCCCATCTCGCCGAGCTTGTGCAGCGCGTTGAGCAGGATGGCGTTGTCGCGAGCGTGCAGGCCGATGGTCGGCTCGTCGAGCACGTAACACACGCCCTGCAGGTTGCTGCCGAGCTGCGCTGCGAGGCGGATGCGCTGCGCTTCGCCGCCGCTGAGCGTGGGGGCGCCGCGGTCGAGCGTGAGGTAATTCAGCCCCACCTCTTCGAGGAAGGCGAGGCGGCTTTCAATCTCCGGCAGCAGGTCGCGCGCGATGTCGGCCTCGCGGCTCGTCAGCACGGCCACTTTCAGCAAGCCCTGCACCCAAGAGCGGACTTCATTCACCGACAGACGGGCCACGTCGGTGATGCCCACACCGCCAAACTTCACCGCGCGGGCCTGGGCGTTCAATCGTGTGCCTTCGCAAGCCGGGCAAGGCCGGTCGGCCAGATCTTCCACCTCGGGTTCGGCGAAGCTCTGCTCGCGGCCGCGCTCGTTGTCGTCGCGCACCGAATCGTCGAGCGCCTTGCGCTGCTCGCGCGAGAGCGCCAGGCCCGTGCCCACGCAGTCGGGGCACCAGCCGTGTTTGCTGTTGTACGAAAACAGGCGCGGGTCCAGCTCGGGGTAGCTGGTGGCGCAGACCGGGCAAGCGCGGTTGGTGGAAAAGACTTCCAGTTTGCCGAGGCCCACGGTGGTGATGCCTTCGGCCATGGCCTCTGCCAGGCCCTCCATCTGGTGCAGCACGTGCACCTGGCCCTTGCCGATCTCCAGCGCCTTGCCGAGCTGGCTGCGCAGCCAGGCCTCGTTGGCCGGGTCCACCACACCGTCGGCCACCGGCAGCTCGATGGTGTGTTCCTTGAAGCGGTCGATGCGCGGGAAACCGCTCGTGGGCAGGAACTCGCCGTCCACGCGCAGGTGCGTGTGGCCACGCGGGCGCGCCCAGTCGGCCAGCTCGGTGTAGACACCCTTGCGGTTGAACACCAGCGGCGCGAGCAGGCCGATGTGTTGGCCGGCGTAGCGCGTGAGGATGGCGGCGGCGATGCTCTCGGGGCTCTGCGGCATCACGGCCGCGCCGTCGTGCACGCAGTGCTGCGTGCCCAGCTTCACGTAGAGCAGGCGCAGGAAGTGCCAGACCTCGGTGGTGGTGCCCACCGTGCTCTTGCGGCCGCCGCGGCTGAGCCGCTGCTCGATCGCCACCGTGGGCGGGATGCCGTAGACCGCGTCCACCTCGGGCCGGCCCGCGGGCTGCACGATGCTGCGCGCATAGGCGTTGAGCGATTCGAGGTAGCGCCGCTGGCCTTCGTTGAAAAGGATGTCAAAGGCCAGCGTGGACTTGCCCGAACCGCTCACGCCGGAGATCACGTTGAACTGGCCGCGCGGGATGTCCACGCTCAGGTTCTTGAGGTTGTGTTCCTTGGCGTTGACGATGCGGATGGCGTTGCTGTGACCCTCGGCGCGCGCGGCCGAGGCGCGTTGGCGCTGCGGCTGCTTCAGGTAGTCGACCAGCCGGCCTTCGTGCACCGCGTGCACCTCGCCCATGGACTCGGCGTAGTCGCGCAGGGCTTTGGCGGTGTGGCTGGTGGGGTGTTGTCGCACGTCTTCGGGCGGCCCCTCGGCCACCACCAGGCCACCGCCCGCGCCGCCTTCGGGGCCAAGATCGATCAGCCAGTCGGCGGCGCGGATCACGTCGAGGTTGTGTTCGATCACGACCAGCGAATGCCCGGCTTCGAGCAGCTTGCGCAGGCTGCGCATGAGCTTGGCGATGTCGTCGAAGTGCAGGCCGGTGGTGGGCTCGTCGAACAGGAACAGCGTGCCCTTGCGCGAAATCGGCTGGCGGCTCGCGCTGGCGCTCTTGGCGGCTTCGGCCAGGAAACCCGCGAGCTTCAGGCGCTGCGCCTCGCCGCCCGACAGGGTCGGCACCGGCTGGCCCAGTTTCACGTACTCCAGCCCCACGTCCACGATGGGCTGCAGCGCACGGATCACCTCGCGGTCGGCAGCGAACAGCGCGGCAGCTTCGCTCACGGTGAGGTTCAGCACGTCGGCCACGCTGAACCAGCGGGTACCGCGCTCGATCTTCACCTCCAGAACCTCGGGCCGGTAGCGTTTACCGTCGCAGTCCGGGCAGCGCAAATACACGTCGCTCAGGAACTGCATCTCCACGTGCTCGAAGCCGGAGCCACCGCAGGTCGGGCAACGGCCGTCGCCGCTGTTGAAGCTGAACTTGCTCGCGGTGTAGCTGCGCTGGCGTGAGAGCGGCGCGTCGGCGAACAGGGCGCGCACGGCATCCCAGGCACCGACGTAGCTCACCGGGTTGGAACGCGCGGTCTTGCCGATGGGCGACTGGTCGACAAAAACGACTTCACTCAGGAAGTCGGCACCGAGCAGGCGGTCGTGTGCGCCGGGCGAGTCGGTGGACTTGCCGAAGTGGCGCAGCAGCGCGGGCGCGAGCACGTCCTGGATCAGGCTCGATTTGCCTGAGCCGGACACGCCGGTGACCACCACCAGGCGTTGCAGCGGGAACTCGACCGAGACGTTCTGCAGGTTGTGCTCGCGCGCGCCTTCGAGGATCAGCCGCGGTGTGCTGTCGGTCACCATGCGCTTGAAGCCCATGCCCACGGTCTTGCGCGCGCCGAGGTAGGCGCCGGTCAGCGTGTCGGCGCTGCGGATCTGCTCGGGTGTGCCGTCGAACACGATCTGGCCGCCGCGTTCGCCCGGACCGGGGCCCATGTCGATCAGGCGGTCGGCGGCCAGCATCACGGCCGGGTCGTGCTCGACCACCACGAGGGTGTTGCCGGCGTCGCGCAGGCGCAGCATGGCGTCGTTGATGCGCGCCATGTCACGCGGGTGCAGGCCGATGCTGGGCTCGTCGAGCACGAAGAGCGTGTTCACCAGCGAGGTGCCGAGCGCGGTGGTGAGGTTGATGCGCTGCACCTCGCCGCCGCTGAGCGTGCGGCTCTGGCGGTCCAGCGTGAGGTACCCAATGCCGACTTCGCAGAGGTAGCGGATACGGGTGTTGATTTCTTCGAACAGCAGGCGCACCGCCTGCGCCTGGCCGGCGCCCGCGAGGTCCGAGCCCGCCGGGACGAGCGTCTTGTCCAGCGCCGCAAAAAACACCCGCAACTTGTCCAGCGGCAGCAGCATCAGGTCGTGCAGACACAGGCCGGGCAAAGCCTCCAGCTGCGCACGCGACCACTTCACGCCCTTCGGCAGATACCGTTTCTCGGGCGGCAGCACCGCGTCGGCCTGGGCCTTGGTGCCGATGCGCCAGAGCAGGCTGTCGGTCTTCAGGCGCGCGCCGCCGCAGCTCGGGCATTCGGTGTAGCTGCGGTATTTGGACAAGAGCACGCGGATGTGCATCTTGTAGGCCTTGCTCTCCAGGTACTCGAAGAAGCGCGCGATGCCGAACCAGTGCTGGTTCCACTTGCCGTTCCAGTTCGGCGAACCGGCCTTGACCCAGTGCTGCTGCTCGGGCGTGAGCTTGTTCCAGGGCGTGTCGCGCGGGATGCCCGCGCTTTCAGCGTGGCGCATGAGGTCGTCCTGCGCTTCTTTCCAGGCCGGCGTCTGGAACACCTTGATGGCGCCGTTGCGCAGTGTGAGCTTGTCGTTCGGGATCACGAGGCCATAGTCGACCCCAATCACACGGCCGAAACCGCGGCAGGCCTCGCAGGCGCCCACGGCCGAGTTGAACGAAAACATCGACGGCGTGGGGTCGGTGTAGCGGATGTCGCTCTCGGGGCAATGCAGGCCGGTCGAGAAGCGCCAGATCACGGGCTCGGCACCCTCCTCGCCCAACACATACACCATCAGCTTGCCGCTGCCGCGCTTGAGACCGGCTTCGATGGCCTCCATCACCCGCGCCTGCTCGGCCGTGCCGATGCGGAAGCGGTCGGCCACCACGTCGAGCACCTTCACCGATTCGCTGGCGGCAGCGCTTTTGGCCGCCTTGTCCGCCTTGGCGGTTTTTGCCTTGGTGGTCTTGGCGGCCTTCGCGTCGGGCACGGGCGCGGCGCGTTGCACCACGCGTTCGGCCTGCACCCGCGTGTAGCCACTGGCCGAGAGCCATTGTTCGATCTCTTCCGGCGTGGTGCTGGCCGGCAGCTCCACAGGGAAAGTGACCACCAGCCTGGGATCGTTCAACGCCACACAACGCTTCTGCAGCTCGGCGCAGATCGACTCCGGCGAATCGTGCCGCACCGGCAGCGCGGTCTCGCGGTCGAACAGGTCGGCGCCGCGCGCGAACAGCAGCTTCAGGTGGTCGTTGAGCTCGGTCATCGTGCCCACGGTCGAGCGCGAGCTGCGCACCGGGTTGGTCTGGTCGATGGCGATGGCGGGCGGCACGCCATCCACCCGGTCCACCGCCGGCTTGTCCATGCGGTCGAGGAACTGGCGCGCGTAGGCGCTGAAGGTCTCCACGTAGCGGCGCTGGCCCTCGGCAAAGAGCGTGTCGAACACCAGGCTGGACTTGCCCGAACCGCTGGGCCCAGTGACCACCGTGAGTTCACCGGTGCGGATGTCGAGATCGATGTTCTTCAGGTTGTGCTGGCGCGCGCCGCGGATGCGGATCAGCCCGGTCTCGGTGTGCGCCGGGCTGTCTGCCGACGCAGCGCCCGCGGGTTCGGACGGGGACGAGGGGTTCAGGAGCGGGTGCGCATCAGACATGAGGGGGCTTCCGGTGGGGAGGCAAACATTCTAGGAGCGCAAGGCCCGCGCCGTGCGCGGCTACGTCATTTCCACAATTTCCCGCGACGGCGCCGCGCCTAGACTGGCGCCATCCTTGGAGACAAACACATGACACCCAACCGCCCAGGGCACCGCCTGGCTCTGGTCACCGTCTGCCTGACGGCCCTCACCACCCTCGCCATGCCCGCCTGGGCCCAGTTGCGCATCGGTCAGCCCTCGGGCTTCACCGGTTCGGTGGCGGCCGGCGTGAAAGAGAACACCGAAGGCGCCAGGCTCTACCTGGACGCGGTGAACGCGCGCGGCGGCGTGAACGGCCAGAAGATCGAACTGATTTCGGTGGACGACCAGTTCGACCCCAAGCGCACGGTCGAGGTGGCCCGCGAACTGATCACCCAGCAAAAGGTGCTGGCGCTGTTTCTGAACCGCGGCACACCGCACGCCCAGGCCCTGCTGCCGCTGCTGGCCGAGCACAAACTGCCGCTGGTGGGCCCCAGCACGGGCGCCATGGCGCTGCACACCCCCGTCAATCCCTGGGTGTTCAACGTGCGCGCCACCTACCAGCGCGAAGCGGCCAAGGCCATCGAACACCTGGCCAGCATCGGCATGACGCGCATCGCCGTGCTGCAGACCGACGACTCGTTTGGCGCGGATTCGGCCGCCGGGGCGCAGAAGGGTTTTGAGAAGGTCGGGCAGAAACCGCTGCTGCTGGAAAAATTCCCCCGTGACAAACCCGAGTTTGCCGCGCTGGCCCAGCAGGTAACCCAGCAGAAGGCCCAGGCCGTGATGGTGATCGGCTCGGCCGGCAACACCGCCAACGCGGTCAGGGCGATCCGCGCCGCCGGCTCAAGGGCACAGATCGTCACCCTGTCCAACAACGCCTCAGAAGGGTTCATCAAGCTGCTGGGTGAACATGCACACGGCGTGATCGTGACCCAGGTATTTCCCAATGAACGCTCGCTGGCCTACCCCCTGATCCGCGAGGCGCAAACGCTGGCCAAGGCCAGGGGCATGGAAGGCGTGTCGCCCGCGATGATCGAAGGCTTTGCAGCCGCCAAGGTGCTGGTTGAAGGCCTGCGACGCGCCGGGCCCAACCCGACATCCGGCAGCCTGCGGGATGCGCTGGAGGGCCTGCAGAACTTCAACATCGGCGGACTGAGCGTGAGCTACGGACCGGACAACCACACCGGCCTCGATTTCGCCGACCTGTCGATCGTCGATGCAGCGGGGAAGTTCAGACGATAGCCCCTGCGTCGCCGCCCCCTTGAAAAGGGGGCAACCCAGGGCACCGCCGGGCCGGCTTTGCCGGACGGCCAGTGCCGCCCCCTTGAGGGGGTCGCGCGAAGCGCGGCGGGGGTGTTTCCTTCAGCCCTTCACGATCAGCACCGGCATGCTGGCGTGCGTGAGCACCTTCTGCGCCACGCTGCCCAGGATCAGGGCCTTGACGCCCTGGCGGCCGTGTGAGGCCATGACGATCAGGTCGCAGCCTTCGGCTTTTGCGGTTTCGATCACGCCTTCGTAGACCACGTTGCGCTCGATCGTGTCTCCGGCGAACGGCACGCCTTCTTCCTTGCAGACCTTGCCCAGCGCCTCCAGCGCTTGCCCGGCGGCGCTGCGGGCTTCGGCCATGTAGGCCTGCAAACCGACGGCGGACGCATCACCGATGCCGATGTAGGGAAATGGGTCGATCACATACACGCCCACGACCTGCGCGCCCTGGCTCTTGGCGAGCTGGGCGGCGGTGGTGGCTGCGCTCTGCGCCAGGGTCGAGCCATCGGTAGGGACCAGAATTTTTTTGAACATGCCATATCTCCTTGTGGGTGAAAGTGTTTCAGTTCCGGCCCGAGGTCCGTTTCAGGATCCCGGCCGCGACGGGTGCACACCATCTTAGTCGTCATCGCGCGCCCCCCGGCTTGAGGCCCGTCAACGACCCGGGCGTCAGCCCCCGCGACGCACGCCCACAGGCAGCGCCGCTGCGGCATCCCAGGCACCGGAATCGAACCAGGGGTCACCCTCCAGCTGGGCCCGCAGCATGGGCAGCGCATCCTGCCCCCAGAACACGCGGCCAGCGGTCTCCAGTGCCGGCACGCCGAACAGGCCGAGCGCCAGCGCGGCGCCGGTGTTGCTGCGCAGGCGCTGTTTCACCACCTCGCTGTCGGGTGCGTGCCAGGGCTTCTCGCGCTGGGCCATGTGGTCCTGCAGCAGGGTCTGCAGCGCGGCCAGGCGATCCGGCGCCACCGCATCGCCACCGCCGCGCCAGACGTGGTGGAACAGCTGCTCAGTCACATAGCGGTTGGTCTCGCCAGGCACGTCGTCGGTCGCGGTGGCCAGGCCCAGGCGCAGCAGCGCCAGCGGGTTGAACGGGTGGGCGGCTGGCAGGTCGAGCGTCACGCCGTGCTGGTGCGCCAGCCAGCCCACCTGGCGGTAGGTCCAGTCGCGCTTGGAAGGAATCTCCGCCGGCCCGAGCTGGCCGTTGGCCTTGAGCAAGGCGGCGAACAGCACCGGCTTGTAGCGCACGCGCACGCTCAGCCCCATCAGCGCTTCGGGCAGGCGCTCGAACGCGAGGTAGGCGTAGGGCGAGATCGGGTCGTACCAGAACGTGATGTCGTGCAGGGTGTCAACGCTCATGGGGTCCTCTCGGGTCAGGCGCTCTGGCGCGCCTCGATGCGTTCCCAGATCACCAGCTTTTCCGCATCCGCCAATGCGCTCCAGGTGGCGATTTCGGGCAGGGTCCGGTAACAGCCTTTGCAGCTGCTGCTGCGTTCGTCCAGTTCGCAGATGGACACACAGGGCGAGGGCACGCCGGGGCCAGGGTGGCGTTCGCGCGCGTCGCGCAGGTTGATCAGGGGCGCATTCATGAGAGAGGCGCCAGCGGCGCGGTGACATCGTGCACGGGTGCGGCGGTCAGGCTTTGCAGTTCATGCGGGCTGAGGCGGAACACGCCGTGCGGGTGGCCCGCCGCAGCCCAGATTTCGGCAAAACGGAACAGCTGATCGTCGATCAGCGTCACCGGCGGCGTGGCGTGCGCCAGCGGCGACACGCCGCCGATGGAAAAACCGGTCTTGCTCTTGACGAAATCGGCGTCGGCACGGCCCAGCTTGCCGCCCTCGGCGCAGACGATGGCCTGCACCTTCTTTTCGTCCACACGCAGGTCGCCCGAGGTGATGACGAGCACCGCCGCGTCATCGCTCTTGCGCCGGAAGATGATGCTCTTGGCGATCTGGCCCAGGGCCACACCCAGGGCGTCCGCCGCCTGCTGCGCGGTGCGCGCGGCATCGCTCAGCATCACGGGCGTGTGCGGGTGGCCGCGTTCAGCCAGCGCGGCCATGACACGCTGCACGCCGGGCGGCAGCTCCACAGAATTCAGGGTGTCGTCAGTCATGGGCGGGAATGGTACCTGCCACCATCAGGCGGCCCGTTTCACCAGCATCAGGCTCGCACCCATGGCCACCAGCACGCCGCCGAACACGCGGTTCTGCGCGCGGCGCGCCTTCGCGGTGGCCAGCCAGCGCTGCGCGCGGGAGGCCAGGAAGGCGTATCCGTGCATCACCACCAGATCGACCGAGATCGAGGTCACCAGCAGGATCAGCAGCTGCAACCACAGCGGACGCAACGGGTCGATGAACTGCGGCAGCACGGCCACCATGAACACGATGCCCTTGGGGTTGGTCACGTTGGTCATGAAGCCGGTCAGCACCCGCTGGCGCACCGTGGGCAGCCCGGGCTTCAGGCCAGCGACGCCGTCGGCGGCCTGCTGGTGGGCATGGGCCGCATGCACCGGCGAGCGCCACTGCTTCACACCCAGCCAGATCAGGTAGCCCGCGCCCAGCACCTTGACCACGGTGAACGCGGTGGCCGAGGCGAGCAGCAGCGCGCCCACGCCCACCCCGGCGATCAGCAGGATCACCGACAGCCCCAGCTGCAGGCCGGCGATGGTGGCGCTGGTGTGGCGCACGCCGTAGGCCAGACCATGGCTCATGGACAGTACCGCGCCCGAGCCCGGTGAAATCGCGATCACCCAGGAGGCGGCGAAGAACGCGAGCCAGATGTTGAGATCCATGGTGTTCAGCCCTGGCGTTTCGCGAGCAACGCGCGCGCCACGCGCGAGCCGCTCGGGCGGTTCAGGTGTTCGCTGATGAACTGGCCCGCATCCACCAGCGCATCCAGGTCGATGCCGGTCTGAATGCCCATGCCGTGCAGCAGGTAGACCACGTCTTCGGTCGCCACATTGCCGGTCGCGCCCTTGGCGTAGGGGCAGCCGCCGAGGCCGGCCACGGAGGACTGGAAGTTCCAGACGCCCAGCTCCAGCGCAGCGAGCGTATTGGACAGGGCCTGGCCGTAGGTGTCGTGGAAGTGACCGGACACCTGATCGATGGAAAAGTGCTTCAGCGTCGCCTCGATGGCGGCCTGCACCTTGCGCGGCGTGCCCACGCCGATGGTGTCGGCCACGTCCACACGTTCGACGCCGATGCCCTTCATCAGCCCCGCCAGGTAGGCCACGCGCTCGGGTGCAATCTCGCCTTCGTACGGGCAACCGACGGTGCAGCTCATGGCGCCGCGCACAGCGACGCCGGCCGCCTGGGCCGCCGCCACCACGGGCGCAAAACGTTCGATGCTTTCGGCGATGGAGCAGTTGATGTTCTTCTGGCTGAAGGCCTCGCTGGCCGCGCCGAACACCACGATCTCATCGGGCCGGTCGAGCAGCGCGGCCTCGAAGCCCTTGAGGTTGGGCGTGAGCACCGAGTAGCGCACACCGGCCTGGCGTGTGATGCCGCTCATGACCTCGTGGTTGTCGGCCATCTGCGGCACCCACTTCGGGCTCACGTAGCTGGTGACCTCGATCTCTTTCAGACCCGCAGCCTGCAGGCGGTGAACCAGCTCGATCTTCACGGCGGCGGGCACCGGCTGCTTTTCATTCTGCAGGCCGTCGCGCGGGCCGACGTCGATGAGCTGGACTTTTGATGGGATGTTCATGAATGTCTCCGAAGGGCTTGACCCCCTCTCACGCTCAGCGGGAGAGGGTTGGGGTGAGGGCTGAATTCAATAGCCCCTGACAGGATCGACCACACCCGCAACGCGCTGACCCGCTTCGAGCGCGCGGATCTTGCCCGCAATTTGCGCGATGCTTTCATCGCGCAAGGTGCGCGCCGAGGTGTGGGGGGTGATGGTGATCTTGGGGTGGTTCCAGAACGGGTGGTCAGCGGGCAATGGTTCGGTGCGGAACACGTCCAGCGTGGCGCCGGCCATGTGGCCGCTCTCCAGCAGGGCGAGCAGGTCGGCCTCGACCAGGTGCGCGCCACGCGCCACGTTGATGAGGTAAGCGTCGGGCTTCAGGCGTCCGAGTGTGTCGCGGTTGAGGATGTCCCGCGTGTCGGGCGTGAGCGGCAGCAGGTTCACCAGCACGCGGCAGTTTGAGAGGAAGGTATCGAACCCGGCCTCTCCGCTGTGGGTGAGCACGCCCTCGATGGCCTTGGGCGTGCGGCTCCAGCCGTGCACCGGAAAGTCAAACACCCGCAGTGCCCGGGCCACGCGCTCACCGAGCACGCCCAGGCCCATCACACCGATGGAAAAGTCCTGGCGATCACGCGGCTTGCGGTACGACCATTTGCCGGCCTTCACGTCGGCCTCGTAGCCATCGAATTCGCGGAAGTGGCGGATGACCGCGTGGCACACGTATTCGGCCATCTGCACCGACATGCCCGCGTCGTCGAGCCGCACGACTTTCACGCCGGGCGGCAGGCGCAGCTTGAGCAGCGCGTCCACACCCGCGCCGATGTTGAACAAGCCCTTGAGCGCCTGCTGCTCGTCGAGAAACTGTTGCGGTGGCGCCCAGACCACGGCGTGGTCGGCCTGTGGCGCGCCGGGTTCCCAGACCTCGACGGACGCTTCGGGAAAGGCCGCGCGCAGGCCGTCCAGCCAGGGTTGCGCCTTGGTGTCGGTGCAGCAGAAAGTGATGTTCATGCAGCGAGCTTAGCGGGCGAACAATGCCCGCGTTGTCAGGCGGTCTGGATCTTCAGCAGCTCCGCGCCCTCGGCCACCTGGTCACCCGGCGCGTAGAGCAGCTCGGCCACGGTGCCATCGGCCGGCGCGGCGATGGTGTGTTCCATCTTCATGGCCTCCATCACCGCCAGCGGCTGGCCCTTCTTCACCGCGTCGCCGGCCTTCACGGCGAACGACACCACCTTGCCCGGCATGGGCGCGGTGAGACGGCCGACATCGTGAGCGGCTTCGCCGGCGTGGGCGAGCGCGTCGAGCTCGGTGATCTGGGTGGCGCCCAGGGCACAGAAGATGTGCACGATCTCTTCGCGCTGCCAGGTCTGCACCGTCTGGCGCTGGCCCATGAAGCGCAGGTCCATCAGCGTACCGTTCTCCGCCGGCAGCGCATCAAACTCAAGCAGGCCACTGGTTTCATGGAACGCCAGTTGCAACGCGCCGTCGTGCAGGTAAGTCAGGCTGGCCTGCATGGCCTCGCCCAGGTATTCGAAGTCGAAGCGGCGCACGGTCAGGCCGTGCGGGCGCCAGCCGTCGCGGCGCGAGAACGGGTCTTTGCCTTCGCTCGCGCGCTCGGCCAGCAGGGTCTGCGCGACAGCGGCGGCCACCGCGAGATTCAGGCCGACCTTGTCCTGGTTGAACAGCACGCCCGCTTCGCGCGGGATCAGCGCTGTGTCCAGATTCGCCTGCGAAAACGAGGGGCTGGCGACCACGTGGCGCAGGAACTGCACGTTGGTCGACAGGCCGACGATGCGCGTTTCAGCCAGCGCAGCGTCGAGCCGGGCCAGTGCCTCGGCGCGGGTGCGGCCGTGCACGATCAGCTTGGCGACCATGGAGTCGTAGAACGGGCTGATCGCGTCGCCCTCGCGCACGCCGTCGTCCACGCGCACCGCGCCGCGTTCGAAGCTGGTGCAGGCGGGCTTGCGGTAGACGTCGAGCCGGCCGGTGGCGGGCAGGAACTGGTTGTCGGGCGTTTCGGCGCAGATGCGCGCCTCGATGGCGTGGCCGTCGATATGCAGTTGCTCCTGCGTCAGCGGCAGCGGCTCGCCGCTGGCGACGCGCAGCTGCCATTCAACAAGATCAAGCCCCGTGATCGCTTCGGTCACCGGGTGCTCCACCTGCAGGCGCGTGTTCATTTCCATGAAATAGAAGCGCATGCCGCCTTCGGGCGGCTGCTCGACGATGAACTCCACCGTGCCCGCGCCCACATAGTTCACGGCGCGCGCCGCGGCCACGGCGGCCAGGCCCATCTGCTGGCGCAGCTCGGGCGTCATGCCGGGCGCGGGCGCCTCTTCCAGCACTTTCTGGTGACGCCGCTGCACCGAGCAGTCGCGCTCGAACAGGTAGACGCAGTTGCCGTGTGTGTCGCCGAACACCTGGATCTCGATGTGGCGCGGACGCTGCGCGTATTTTTCAACCAGCACGGCGTCGCTGCCGAAGCTGTTGATGGCCTCACGTTTGCACGAAGCGAGCGCAGCGGCAAAGTCCTCGGCCTTCTCCACCGCGCGCATGCCCTTGCCACCGCCGCCGGCGCTGGCCTTGATCAGCACCGGGTAACCGATGCGGTCGGCCTCGTGCTGGAGCATGTGCGGGTCCTGGTCGGCGCCGTGGTAACCCGGCACCAGCGGCACGCCGGCGCTCTCCATCAGGCGCTTGGACTCGGCCTTCAGGCCCATGGCCTGGATGGCGCTCGCGGGCGGTCCGATGAACACCAGGCCGGCTTCGGCGCAGGCGTTGGCGAAGGCCTCGTTTTCGCTCAGGAAACCGTAGCCCGGGTGGATGGCCTGCGCGCCGGTGGCCTTGGCCGCGTCGAGGATGCGCTGCCATTGCAGGTAGCTGTCTTTCGGCGCACTGCCGCCGATGTGCACCGCCTCGTCGCAGGCCGCCACGTGTTTGGCGCTGGCGTCGGCATCGGAGTACACGGCCACGGTGCGCACGCCCATGCGGCGGGCGGTGGCGGCGACTCGGCAGGCGATTTCACCTCGGTTGGCAATCAGGATCTTGTTGAACATGAGGGGTCCTAAGCGGTAGCAGAAGAAAACAGGGATTGCGCGCGGCGGAACACCGCGCGCAGGAACTTGAACAGCATCCAGGTGACGATCCACATCAGCACCACGGTGATGACCAGCAGCACGCCGAACACCAGCGGGTGGTGGGTGGCCAGCCAGACCGCGCCGACCACCAGGCCGTCTTCGACCAGGCTCATGGCGATGTTGGAGAACGGCTCGGGCGAGCTGTTGATGGCCGCGCGCGTGGTGGTCTTGGCGGCCTGGCTGCTGGCCGCGAGCGTGCCGCCGAGCAGCGCGCCCACGAGGGCCATGG
The DNA here is from genome assembly GCF_055703065.1 of Hydrogenophaga sp. L310. NCBI lineage: Bacteria > Pseudomonadati > Pseudomonadota > Betaproteobacteria > Burkholderiales > Comamonadaceae > Hydrogenophaga > Hydrogenophaga sp. L310. The sequence continues at coordinate 36,855 of NZ_JBVPZA010000003.1, read as the reverse complement.
TGGCGCCGTCGGCACCCAGCGCGCCCGCCGCCAGCGCGGCGCCGGCGGGGATGCGGATCACGCTGTTGACCATGTCCCACAGCGAGTCGAGGCCGGGGATCTTGTCGGCGAAAAATTCGACGAACAGCAGTGCGCCGCTGGTGATGAGCATGGCGGGGTGCTGCAGCACCTGCAAACCTTCGGGCAAGGGCATCCAGCCCAGCGCGCCCGAAGCACCGACCAGGAACACCACCGCGTACAGCCGGAAGCCGCTGACCCAGCCGAGCGCGGCGGCCAGCGCCAGCAGACTGGGCATGTCGAGCTGGCTGGCGGCGGCACTCACGCCCTCGGCCACCTGGCCACCGACCTCATGGACCACGCCGGTGCCCAGGTGCAGACCCATGCCGTGCAGCCAGTTGACGAGGGTGGTCCAGAGTGCGTCCATGGTGTTCTCCTTGAGAGAAGAAACCGGCTAGCCCGCCAGCCAGGCGGGCTTGCGCTTCTGCAGAAAAGATTGCACGCCTTCGCGACCTTGTTCGCTCGCACGGATGTCGGCAATGCCCTGCACCGTGGCGGCGATCAGTGCGTCGTCAATGGCTCGCTCGGCCACGTCCTGCACCAGCTGTTTGCAGGCTTTCACGGCGGCCGGGCTGGCGCTCACCAGTGCCTGGGCCAGTTCGTTGACCTTGGCGTCCAGCGCTTCCGCACCGCTCACCAGCTCGTGCACGAAGCCGATGCGGTGCGCCTCCTGCGCGCTGAAGCGCTCGGCCGTGAGGAAGTAGCGGTGCGAGGCGCGCGCGCCCATGGCGCGGATCACGTAGGGACTGATGGTCGCGGGGATCAGGCCCAGCTTGACCTCGCTCAGGCAGTAGGTGGCGGTGTCCACACTGACGGCCATGTCGCAGGCCGCCACCAGACCCATGCCGCCGGCGAACACGTCGCCCTGCACGGCCGCGATGGTGGGCTTGGGGCATTCGTAGATGGCCTGGAGCATTGCGGCGAGCTGGCCCGCATCGGCCACGTTTTCGTCGCGCGTGTAGTCGGCCATGCGGCGCATCCAGTTCAGGTCGGCCCCGGCGCAGAAGGCCGGACCCTCGGCGGCCAGCACCACGGCGCGCACGTCGTCGCGTGTGCCCACGGCTTCAAACGCGGTCTTGAGCTGCTGGATCACTTCGTCGTTGAAGGCGTTGCGCACCTCGGGGCGGCTGAGCGTGATGCGGGCGATGCGGTCTTGCACCGCAATGGTCAGGGCTTTGTTCATGGCTTCTGGGCTTCCAGTTGCAGGTGGTACACCCAGTCCAGCTCGGGACCGGGCTGGCCCAGGGCGGTGAGCGCGGCGGTGATCTGGCCGCGGTGGTGGGTGGCGTGGTTGAACACGTGCGCCAGCGTGGCCGCAAACGGCAGCGACTGCGGCACGCCCTTCATGGTCCGGTAGTCCAGCTGGCCATCAAAGCGCTCGGCGGGCCAGCTGGCGATCAGGTGTTCCCAGTTGGCGGCGCCGCCCTTGAGCGCCTGGCCCAGGCGTTCGCGGTCGGGTTCGATCTCCGCGTCCAGCGCGAGCAGGGGCGAAGCGCCCTTGGAGAAACGCGCATACCAGAGCAGGTGCTCGCCCACCAGCAGGTGGTTGAGCGTGCCGTGGATGCTCTTGAAGAACAGGCCCACATCGCGCCGGTACTCTTCATCGCTCAGACGGGAAACCGCGTCCAGCAGGCGGTGCGTGGCCCAGACGTGGTAACGCGCCTGGCGGGTGAAGTGGGCGATCGGGTCCATGCCGGTGCTCACATGCGGAACAGGCCGAACTTTGTTTCGGGGATCGGCGCATTGAGTGAAGCGCTCAGCCCCAGCGCCAGCACACGGCGCGTGTCGGCCGGGTCGATCACGCCGTCGTCCCACAGGCGGGCGGTGGCGTAGTAGGGGTGGCCCTGCACCTCGTACTGTTCCTTGATGGGCGCCTTGAACGCGGCTTCTTCCTCGGCGCTCCAGCTGCCGCCCTTGCCTTCAATGCCATCGCGCTTGACGGTGGCCAGCACGCTCGCGGCCTGCTCGCCGCCCATCACGCTGATGCGCGCGTTCGGCCACATCCACAGGAAGCGCGGGCTGTAGGCGCGGCCGCACATGCCGTAGTTGCCGGCGCCGAAGCTGCCGCCGATGATCACGGTGAACTTCGGCACCGCGGCCGTGGCCACGGCGGTCACCATCTTGGCGCCGTTGCGCGCGATGCCTTCGTTCTCGTACTTGCGGCCGACCATGAAGCCGGTGATGTTCTGCAGGAAGACCAGCGGCGTCTTGCGCTGGCAGCACAGTTCGATGAAGTGCGCGCCCTTGAGCGCCGATTCGCTGAACAGGATGCCGTTGTTGGCGATGATGCCGACCGGCATGCCTTCGATGCGAGCGAAGCCGCAGACCAGCGTGGTACCGAAGCGCGACTTGAACTCGTCGAAGTCCGAGCCGTCGACGATGCGCGCGATGATCTCGCGCACGTCGAAGGGCTTGCGGGTGTCGGTCGGGATCACGCCGTACAGCTCTTCGGCCGGGTACAGCGGCGCCACCGGGTCGATGGTCGTGATCGGCGGGACCTTGCGTGCGTTGAGGTTCTTGACCGCCTGGCGAGCCAGGGCCAGCGCGTGCAGGTCGTTTTGCGCCAAGTGGTCGGCCACGCCCGAGAGGCGCGTGTGCACGTCGCCACCGCCCAGATCTTCGGCCGTGACCACCTCGCCCGTGGCGGCCTTCACCAGCGGCGGACCGCCCAGGAAGATGGTGCCCTGGTTCTTGACGATGATGGTCTCGTCGCTCATGGCCGGCACGTAGGCGCCGCCCGCCGTGCACGAACCCATGACCACCGCGATCTGCGCGATGCCCTGGGCGCTCATGTTGGCCTGGTTGAAGAAGATGCGGCCGAAGTGGTCGCGGTCGGGAAACACCTCGTCCTGGTTCGGCAGGTTGGCGCCGCCCGAGTCCACCAGGTAGATGCAGGGCAAGTTGTTCTGCTGCGCCACTTCCTGCGCGCGCAGGTGCTTCTTGACGGTGAGCGGGTAGTAGGTGCCGCCTTTCACCGTCGCGTCGTTGCAGACGATCATGCAGTCCACACCGCTGACGCGGCCGATGCCGGCAATGACCCCGGCGCAGGGCGCGCTGTCGCTGCCGTCGCGGTCCGGGTACATGCCCATCGCGGCCAGCGGGCTCAACTCCAGAAACGGCGTGCCCGGGTCCAGCAGCATCTGCACGCGGTCGCGCGGCAGCAGCTTGCCGCGCGCGGTGTGTTTGGCGCGCGCCGCGTCGCCACCGCCAAGCGTGGCTTTTTCAACCTGCGCCTTGAGGTCGTCCACCACCACGCGCATGGCGGCGGCGTTGGCCTGGAAGTCGGCGGAGCGGGCGTTGAGTTTGGTGTCGAGTGCGGGCATGTTGGTGTGCTTTCAGGCGGTTTTTGCTTCGGCCAGCCCCAGCTGGTCCTTCATGGCATCGCGGATCTTGAACTTCTGGATCTTGCCGGTCACGGTCATGGGGAAGGCGTCCACAAAGCGGATGTAACGCGGCACCTTGTAGTGGGCGATCTGGCCCTTGCAGAAGGCGCGCACGGTCTCTTCATCCAGCGTCTGGCCGGGCTTGACGATGACCCAGGCGCACAGCTCTTCGCCGTATTTCACGTCGGGCACGCCGACGACCTGCACGTCCTGCACCTGCGGCATGCGGTACAAGAATTCTTCGATCTCGCGCGGGTAGATGTTTTCGCCGCCGCGGATCACCATGTCCTTGATGCGGCCGACGATGTTCACGTAGCCCTCGGTGTCCATGGTGGCGAGGTCGCCGGTGTGCATCCAGCCCTCGGTGTCGATGGCCTCGGCGGTTTTGGCCGGGTCTTCCCAGTAACCGTGCATCACCGAATACCCGCGCGTGCACAGCTCGCCCGACTGACCCGTCGGCATCACCTCGCCGCTGTCGGGGTTCACGATCTTCACCTCCAGGTGCGGCTGCACCTGGCCCACGGTGGAGACGCGCCGGTCCAGCGGCGTGTCGGTGCTGCTCTGGCAGCTCACCGGGCTGGTCTCGGTCATGCCGTAGGCGATGGTGATTTGCGAGAGGTGCATGTCGCTCACCACACGCTGCATCACGGCGGTGGGGCACGGCGAGCCGGCCATGATGCCGGTGCGCAGCGTGGACAGGTCGAATTCGGCAAAACGCGGGTGGTCCAGCTCGGCGATGAACATGGTGGGCACGCCGTGCAGGCCGGTGCAGCGTTCGTCCTGCACCGTCTGCAACACGGTCAGCGGGTCGAAGCCGTCGTTCGGGTAGACGATGGTGGCGCCGTGCGTGAAGCAGGCCAGGTTGCCCAGCACCATGCCGAAGCAGTGGTACAGCGGCACGGGGATGCACAGGCGGTCGGCCGGCGTGAGCTTCATGCACTCGCCGATGAAGAAGCCGTTGTTCAGGATGTTGCGGTGCGTGAGCGTGGCGCCCTTGGGGAAGCCGGTGGTGCCGCTGGTGAACTGGATGTTGATCGGGTCGCTCGCCTTGAGCGTGGCCGCCACCTGCGCCACGCGCGGGTCGGCCGCGTCGCCCTGGGCAAGCAGTGCCGAGAAGCGCATCAGCCCGGGCTCTTCGGCGCCCTGCCCGGCTTCGTCGATCCAGACCACGGTCTTCAGGTGCGGCAGCTGCTGCGCTTCCAGCGCGCCGGGCAGGCCGTGCGCCCACTCGGGCGCCAGCTCGCGCAGCATGCCCAGGTAGTCGCTGGTCTTGAAGCGCGCCATGGTCACGAGCAGCTGGCAGCCCACCTTGTTGAGCGCGTATTCCACCTCGGCCGTGCGGTAGGCCGGGTTGATGTTCACCAGCACCAGGCCCACCTGCGCGGTGGCCAGCTGCATCAGCACCCATTCGGCGTTGTTGTGCGACCAGATGCCCACCCGGTCGCCCGGATTCAGGCCCTGCGCCAGCAGCGCGCTGGCCAGGCGGTGCGCGTCGGCCTGCAGCGCGCGGTAGGTGTAGCGCCGCCCCTGGTGCACGCTCACCAGCGCTTCGTGATCGGGCTGGCGCGCCACCATGGCGTCAAAAAACGCGCCGATGGTCTGCTCGATCAGCGGCACGTCGGTCGCGCCGCGGGCGTGGCTGAGCGTCAGGGGCTCGGCCGTGTTTCGGGGGTCGCTCATGGGCTTGTCTCCTCGGGTTCCAGGGTCCGGCTCGCACCGGACTGCAGGGCCTAGCTTAGGAGCCTTGCGCCGACAACGCTTGCCAGAATGGTTGCAAATCACGCCACCCATCAGGCACACTGGCGCCATGCCTGACCCCCGCACAACCCTTGCCAGCCCATCCGACCGCCGCAGCGACCGCGCCGCCACGCCCATGGCGTTCGTGCAGGCCATCGTGATCGCCTACCAGCAGCGCGGGCTGGACCCGGCGCAGGTTCTGGCGCAGGCACAGATTCCGCCAGCCCGCGTGGCCGATCCCGCGGCGCGCATCACCGCCGCGCAGATGGAAACCCTCTCGGGCGCCGCCATGCAGGAACTGGACGACGAAGCCCTGGGCTGGTTTCGCCGCGCCCTGCCCTGGGGCAGCTACGGCATGCTCGCGCGCGCCTCGCTTTCGGCGCCCACGCTGGGCGTGGCACTCAAACGCTGGTGCCGCCACCACGGCCTGCTCACGCCCGACATCACGCTCGCCGTGACCACCAGCGGCGACGTGGCCAGCATCGCCCTCACCGAACACCGCCCGCCGGGCGGCGACGGCAGCCTGCGCGAATTCTGTGGCGTCTCTGTGCTGCGCAACAGCCACGGCCTGGCCTGCTGGCTGGTGGACTCGCGCATCCCGCTGCTGGGCGCGAGCTTCCCGTTCGCCGCGCCACCGCACGCCGAGGTTTACCGGGTGCTGTTCGATGGCCCGACGGTGTTTGGCGCCGACCAGACCGCGATCCACTTCGACGCGCGCTACCTCGCCCTGCCCGTCAAGCGCGACGAAGCCGCCATGAACCAGATGCTGCAGCGCGCCCTGCCGATCCAGGTGCGCCCCTACCGGCGCGACCGCCTGCTGGTGCAGCGCGTGCGCCAGGTGCTGATGACCCAGCCGCTGGACGCGCACAACGCCAACGACCTCGCGGCCTTGCTCAACACCTCGGCCCGCACGCTGCACCGGCAGCTGAAAGACGAAGGCGCCACATTGCAGGCACTGAAAGACGAGGTCCGACGCGACCGCGCGCTCGACCTGCTGCAGCGCACGACCCGGCCGATCAAACAGGTGGCCGAAGCGGCCGGGTTCCAGAACCAGAAGAGCTTCATGCGCGCGTTCAAGGGCTGGACGGGGGTGACGCCGGGGGAGTGGCGAGGCGCGGCCATGACGCGTACGATGGTGCTCTTTCCGCGACAGGATCCGAACCATGCCAACTTCAACGAAGCGCACGACTCCTGCCGCAGCAAAGCGGGCACCGAAGAAGAGCGCCGAGCCAGGCCCGAAGCCATTCCTGCGCTTCCATCACTCGCAAGAATTGAGAGTGAAGACACTTGAAGTGCTCGAAGCCGTCGAGGGCGCCGAGAAGGCAACTGTCCACTCCGGCCAGCTCACAGAGCTGGTACTTGAACTGACTGATTGCGGCATGGATCAGTACTTTCTGCAATCGCTGAAGGCCACGAAGGCGAACTTCGTTGTGCAGCAGTCTGCTGCCCTCGGACTATCCGGCGTTCAGAAGGTCATGGGCACCGTCATCAGAAACATCATCGGCCGCATGGATGATCGGCAGTTGCTCTCGGTATGCGACTCCATTCGAAAATTCATGGCGTGAGCCCCGCACGACATCTCCCGCTGGGCTATCGCGGCCCAGCGCTGCGCCAACTCAACCGGAGCACCAACAGCGGGACGTCAGCTTTGCCTTTCCCTATGGAGCGGTGGCCGCTCCAGGTCGACAACAGTCCGCCTGTCGACTCAACCGGCATTTGGCAACGCTGACCAAGACCCACCTGTCTGATCGCATTCGGCACGTCCCCAGCGCCTCCGAACACGACAGCAAAGAAATTGCCCCAATCAACGCCTCGCCGGCAGGCTGTCTGACGCGCCAGCCCCCAAAGGCGCCGGAATACCCCGGCCTTCCACGTTCGGCGTGGTCACCGGGAAAGCGTTGCTCGATGGTGCCGTCGGCACCGATGCGGGAGCCGGTGCAGGCTTCGGTGCCGAAGAAGCCGGCGCAGAGGCAGGCGCCGCCTGCCCCAACCCCAGCTGGTTCACCAGACTCTGCACCGCGGCGTCCACCTGCACCTTGAGCGACTCGCGCGCCGCAGCGGCGTGGTCGTCGTTCAGGCGCGGGCCGCGCAGCAGCGCGGGCGCGGGCACGCGCTGGGCGGTGGACACGGTGGCTTCGCCGAGCACCGTGCCGAAGGTGCTGGGCACGAGCAGGTCGACGCGCAACGAGGCGTGGGCCACCGACTCGGTGCCGAGCTGCAGGATGCTGCGCTGCGCGATGCCCAGACCGAAGAAGCCTTCGCGGGTGGCCCAGATGCTGTCGGCCGAGGGAGCGCCCGAGATGAGCAGCACGTGGTCGGTCGGCGTCTTGAGTTCCTTCAGCTCCTTGAGCGCTTCTTCTCGGCGGGTGGCGGTGATGGTCACGCGCTGCACGCTGGAGAAACGCCCCGAGGCCCTGAGCAGTTCGACGGTGCGGTTTTCGAGCTGTTCCTTGTAGCCCCAGTCGGGCACGAAGGCTTCGCCGAACTCGTTGTTGAACAACGTGGTGCCGCGCCAGCTGAGGCGCAGCGTGGTGCCGATGGTGCTGATGACGGTGATGGACTTGCCGAGCAGGCGCGCCTGCACGCTGGTCGTTTCGACGGTGGAGCAGGCAGTGAGGCCAAGGCCGACCAGTGGCAAAAATGGCAGGGCTGCGCTGTGGGCGAGCAGGTGGCGGCGTGTGAGTTGCATGGCGCGTTTTTACCGCAACGCGGGCAAGGCCCGCGCCAGCTCGTCCATGTGGCGAAACACCCGCGCCACCGGCAGGCCGTCGAACGCGCGGCCGTGACCCTGCGGGCAGTAGCCCCAGACGGTGGCGCCCGCGGCCAGGCCGGCGTGGGCACCGGTGGCGGTGTCTTCGATCACGAGGCAGCGCGCCGGGTCGGCGCCGAGGTGGGCCGCGGCGGCGAGGTACACGTCGGGGTGCGGCTTGGAGCGCGGCAGGTCGTGGCCGCTGAAGATGCGGTCGCCGAAATACGGCGCCATGCCGGCCATGCCGATCTGCATCACGACCTTGGGCCGGTCGGCGCCGGAGGCGCAGGCGATGCGGCCCGCGGTGTGCGCGTGCGCGGCGATGACGGCATCGAGCGCGCCCTGCACGGTCTGCAGTTCGGCGCGCAGGCGCTGGTCGCGCCGTGCGTAGAAGGCGCGCATCCAGTGATCGGTGAGCGGCTGGCCGGTCTCGGCCTCGATGCGCGCGCGTTCGTCGCGCACGGCCTTGCCGATGAAGATCTGCATGCACTCGGCCTGGCTCAGCGCCCAGCCGGCTTCGTTCAGCACCTCACGCAGCACGCCGTTGGTGATGGGCTCGCTGTCGACCAGCACGCCGTCGCAATCAAACAGCACGGCTTCAAACATCGCACTCACTTCATATCTCCATCCACATAAAACCAGCGCCCGCCTTCGCGCACGAAGCGGCTGGTCTCGTGCAGGCGCTGACCGCGGCCGGCCACGCGCGAACGCGCCACGAACTCGACTTCGGCGTGGTCGGCATCGATCACGCGATGGCGTTTCACGGTCAGCCCCAGCCACTTCACACCGGGCTCCAGCGTCAGGTCGGCGGGCCGGGTGCTGGCGTGCCAGCTGCTCTGCAGGTACGCCACCCGCTCCAGCACGAAGGCGCTGTAGCGCGAGCGCATGAGGCTTTCGGCGTCGGGCGCCGGGGTGTCGTGGTCGAGGTAGCGCCCGCAGCAGTTGTCGAACGCACTGGCTTTGCCCCGCGCGTCGGTCCGGCCACAGGGACAGACGCTCACGGGCACCCCGCTCAAGCGGCCTTGCGCGCCGCGTGCCGGGCCTTGTGCGCCTCCAGGGTTTCGGTGGGCGCGTCGGCCCTGGTCCACGCGGCAAAGCCGCCGTCGATGTGGGCCACGTTGGTCATGCCCATGTCTTGCAGGGCCTTGGTGGCCAGCGCGCTGCGCCAGCCGGCGCCGCAGAACAGCACGAACTCCTTGCTTTCGTCGCCGAACACCGGCTTGTAGTAAGGCGACTCGGGGTCGACCCAGAACTCCAGCATCCCGCGCGGCGCGTGCAGGGCACCGGGCACGGTGTCTTCGCGTTCGAGTTCGCGAACGTCGCGGATGTCGACCACCTGCAAGGTGGCGTCGCCCGCTTCGAGGCGCTTGCGCACTTGCTCGACGGTGTAGGTGGTGATCTGCGCCGTGGCTTCGTCCACGAGCACGCGGAATCCTTTGGTGATGGGCATGGGTCGGTGTCTCCTTTGATGGGAATTATCCGCGCCACCGGGCTACGCCAAACGCCATGGGTTCGCTGGCACAAGGGCATTGCGCGGCGGTGTCCAATGAATGCCTCGCGGCAGCCCGCCGCCCTGCCCTGGAGCGCCCATGACCGACCTGTCCGCCTTCCCCATCACGAACAAATGGCCTGCGCGCCACCCGGACCGCCTGCAGCTGTATTCGCTGCCCACGCCGAACGGCGTGAAGGTCTCGATCATGCTGGAGGAAACCGGCCTGCCCTACGAAGTGCACCGCGTCGCCTTCGACAGCAACGACCAGCTCTCGCCCGAGTTCCTCTCGCTCAACCCGAACAACAAGATCCCCGCCATCCTCGACCCCAACGGCCCCGGTGGCCGGCCGCTGGCTCTCTTTGAATCGGGCGCGATCCTGATCTACCTGGCAGAAAAGACCGGCCAGTTCCTGTCGTCCGATCCGGCGCAGCGCTATGAAACCATCCAGTGGCTGATGTTCCAGATGGGCGGCGTGGGGCCGATGTTTGGCCAGCTCGGCTTCTTCCACAAGTTTGCCGGCAAGGACTATGAAGACAAGCGCCCCCGCGACCGCTACGCCGCCGAATCGCGCCGCCTGCTGGGCGTGCTGAACCAGCGCCTGGCGGGCCGCGACTGGATCATGGGCGCCGACTACAGCATCGCCGACATCGCCACCTGGCCCTGGGTGCGCAACCTGGTCGGCTTCTACGGCGCGGGCGATCTGGTGGGCTTCAAGGACTTCCCCGAAGTCGCCCGCGTGCTGGCCCGGTTTGTCGAACGTCCCGCCGTGCAACGCGGCCTGAACATCCCGGCAACCCCGGCCTGAAAAGCAGCTGAGAAACACGCGACCAGTCGCGCCCGAAGTGCCGTCACCCAGGGCACCGCCGGGCCGGCTTGCCGGACGGCCAGTGCCGCCCCCCTGGAGGGGGGTGACGCCGCAGGCGGCGCGGGGGGTGCTCTCTACTTCCTCCAGAAGGAGCCCGTGAACAGCACCAGCACGGTCAGCAGCTCCAGCCGGCCGAGCAGCATGGCGAAGGTCAGCACCCAGATCTGGAAGTCGCTCAGCACGCCGAAGTTGCTCGTCGGCCCCACCTGTCCCAGCCCCGGACCGATGTTGTTGACGGTGGCGACCACGGCGGAGAACGCGGTCACGATGTCCAGCCCGGTGAACAGCAGCAGCATGGTCAGGCCCATGGTGACCGCGCCGTAAATCAGCATGAAGCCAAAGGTGGCGTTCATGACCGACATGGGCAGGATGGCGCCGCCCATCGTGACCGGGTTCACCACGCGCGGGTGGATGCTGCGCACCAGCTCGCGCCGCGCCTGTTTGATCAGCAACACCATACGCACCATCTTGATCCCGCCGCCGGTGGAGCCGGCACAGGACACGAAACAGCCCAGGAACAGCAGCAGCACCGGCGCGAACACCGGCCACTGCGCATAGTCAGTGGAGGCGTAGCCGGTGGTGGTGGCCAGCGACACCACATGGAAGGCACTGGTGCGCAGGGCCAGGGCCAAGTCGTCGTAAACGCCGTGCCCCAGCAGCAGGCTGGCGACCAGCATGATCGAAACCAGCAGCACGCTGATGTAGGTGCGGATCTCGCGGTCGCGGATGATGGGCCGCAGCGAGCGGCTGCGGATCACGATGAAATAGCGCACGAAACTGATGCCGGCCAGGGCCATGAACACCGTGGCGACGGCCTCGATCGTCGGCGAGCTGAAGTGGCCCAGGCTGGCGTCGTGCGATGAAAAGCCACCCAGGCCCATGGTGGTGCACATGTGCATGAAGGCGTCGGCCCAGCTCATGCCGGCCCAGCGGTAGGCCAGCATGCAGGCCACCGAGAAAGCGGCATAGACCCCCCAGAGCCCGCGCGCCGTCTCGGAAATGCGCGGTGTGAACTTCGCGTCTTTCATGGGCCCTGGCGTTTCGGCCTTGTAGACCTGGTAGCCCCCCAGCCCCAGCATGGGCAGCACCGCCACCACCAGCAGCATGATGCCCAGGCCGCCCACCAGCTGCAGGAAACAGCGCCACACATTGACGGACACCGGCAGGTAGTCCAGCCCGGAGAGCGCCGTGGCCCCGGTCGCGGTGAGCGCGCTCATGGCCTCGAAATAGACCTTGGTCCAGCCGATGCCGGGCACCGTGAACAGCAGCGGCAAAGCGGCGTAGGCCGGCAGCACGATCCACACCAGATTGACGAGCAGGAAGCCGTCGCGCGCCTGCAGCTCGCGGCGGTGGCGGTTCGTGGCGGCCCACAGCGCCAGGCCGCTGAGCGCGGCCAGCGCAAACGCCCCTTCCCAGACGTAGCGGTACTGCTCGTGGTCTTCGCTCCAGGCCCAGGCCAGCGGCACCAGAAAGCTGAAGGCGAACGCAAACAGGATGCGCGAAAACACGTTCAGGACCGGCAGCAACGTGTACATGGGCGCGATCTACTTGCGCCAGAAGCCGGGCGTGAACAGCACCAGGAACGACAACATTTCCAGCCGGCCCAGCAGCATGGCCGCCGTGCACACCCAGGTCTGAAAATCGGTCAGGCCCGCAAAATTCCCCGCCGGACCCACCTCGTTGAGCCCGGGCCCCATGTTGTTGACACTGGCCACAACGGCCGTGAACGCGGTGTCGAACGGCATGTCGGTCAACAGCAGCAACATGGTCAGGCCGATGATCGTGCCGCCGTACACCAGCATGAAGCCCAGCACCGAAAAGATGGTGCTGCTGTCGATCAGGTGGCCGCCGAGCGTGACGGGGTTGACCGCGCGCGGATGCACGATGCGCGCCATCTCGCGCTTGGCCTGCTTGAACAGGATCACCAGCCGCGCCATCTTGATGCCTGCCCCGGTGGACCCGGCGCTGGTGGCAATGCCCGACAGCATGATCATGTACAGCGGCGCAAACACCGGCCAGGTGGTGTAGTCCACGGTGGAGTAGCCGGTGGTCGAGCCGATCGACACCACGTTGAACAGCGCCACGCGCAGGGTCTCCAGCGGATCGCTCATGGTGCCCTTGAAGAGCAGCAAACCGGCGATGAAGACGCTCGAACCCACCAGCAGTGCCATGGAACCGCGCCACTCGGCATCGCGCCAGATGCGCCCCGGATTGCGCTTGGTCAGGGCCACGAAATAGAGCGCGAAATTGCAGCTGGCGAGCAGCATGAACACGATCGCCACCCACTCCATGGCGGGCGACTGGAAGAAGCCAAAACTGCTGTCGTGCGACGACAGGCCGCCCAGGCTCAGGGTCGAGAACATGTGGATCCAGGCATCCAGCGCCGGCATGCCGGCCAGCCAGTAACCCAGCACGCACGCCAGCGACAACAGGCTGTACACGCTCCACAGGCCTTTGGCGGTTTCGGTGATGCGCGGCGTGAGCTTGGCGTCCTTCATGGGACCGGTCGCTTCGGCGCGAAAGAGCTGGCTGCCCCCCACGCCCAGCATCGGCAGGATGGCGACCGCCAGCACCAGAATGCCCATGCCGCCCAGCCACTGCAGGAAGCAGCGCCAGAGGTTGATGGAGGCAGGCAGCGCGTCCAGGCCCACCAGCACCGTCGCCCCGGTTGTTGTCAGCCCCGACATGGACTCGAAGTAGGCGTCGGTGAACGACATGGGCGAGGCTGTGCCCGAGAAATAGAGCAGCAAGGGCAGGCTGGCGAACAGCGGCAGCAGGGTCCACACCATCCCGACCAGCAGGATGCCGTCGCGCGCCTGCAGGTCCAGCTGCCGACCCACGCGCCAGACCGCGCTGCGCATGGCCAGGCCCGCCGCGAAGGTGACCAGCATGGCGATGGGGTACGCCGCTTCGGCGCCATCGTGCGTCCAGGCGGATACGCCCAACGGCACCAGCATGGTCAGGGCGAACACCATCACAATGGCGCCGAGCACGGGAAAGATGCGCAGAAACGGCATGGCGACCCTGCGGAATTCAGCCAAAGAAGGTGGCGGTCACCTGGAACAGTTTCTCGACTTCGCGCACCAGACGCTTGTTCGGGATGAAGATGATGATGTGGTCATCGGCTTCAATCACCGTGTCGTGGTGCGGCATCAGGACCTTCGAGCTGCGCCCCTGGCCGCGCACGATGGCCCCGATGCGCGTGCCCTTGGGCAGCTTGACCTCTTCGACCTTGCGGCCCACCAGCTTGGACGTTTTCACGTCGCCGTGCGCCACGCCTTCCAGCGCTTCGGCCGCCCCCCGGCGCAGGCTGTGTACGGCCACCACATCGCCGCGGCGCAGGTGCGTCAGCAGTTCACCAATGACGGCTTGCGCCGGTGAAATGGCGATGTCGATCGTGCTGCCCTGCATCATGTCGGCGTAGGCGCGTCGGTTGATCAGCGACATCACGCGCCCGGCGCCGAGCCGCTTGGCCAGCATGGCCGACATGATGTTGTCTTCATCGTCGCTGGTGAGCGCGAGGAACAGGTCCATCTGGCCCACGTTTTCTTCCAGCAGCAGGTCTTCGTCCGCCCCGTCACCCTGCAGGATCAGCATGCTAGACGGCAGCTGGCTGGCCAGGTATTCGCAGCGCGTCTTGTCGCGCTCGATGATCTTCACCTCGCACTGTCCCACCAGGCTGCGCGCCAGACGCAGGCCCACCTTGCCACCGCCCGCGATCATGAGGCGCTGCACCGGCTTGTCGATGTTGTGGATGGCGCCCAGCACGTAACGGATCTTGTCGGTGTCGGCCAGCACGAACACCTCGTCGCCCGCCAGGATGCGGGTGGTCTTGGTGGCCTCCATTTCGGTGTCGAGACGGTACAGCGCCACCACCCGCATTTCAGCGTGTGGAAAACGCTCGCGGAACTCACCGATGGTGTGCCCCACCAGGGAACCGCCGTAGGCCGCCCGCATGGCAATCAGGCTGGCGCGGCCATCGGCAAACTCCAGTACCTGCAGCGCCTCGGGGTAGCTGATGAGCTGGTGGATGTAGCGCGTGACCGACTCTTCGGGGCAGATCACGTGGTCCACCGAAAAGCCGTTCTTGCCCAGCAGTTCATCGCCTTCGACAAACTCTGGCGAGCGCAGGCGGGCGATGGTGGTGGGCACGTTGAACACGTCGTGCGCCACCTTGCAGGTCACCAGATTCGCCTCATCGGCCGCGGCGCACGCGATCACCATGTCGGCATCGCGGGCCCCGGCTTCCTGCAGAACGGAGGGCTGGATGCCATTGCCCACCACGCCCCGCAGGTCCAGCTTTTCTTCCAGCAGCCGCAGCCGCGCCGGATCCTGGTCGATAACGGTGATGTCGTTCTGCTCGGAAACCAGGCTTTCCGCGACGCTCTCGCCCACGCGGCCAGCGCCCAAGATGATGATCTTCATAGCTGGATGTTACCCCCCGCGCCGGCTTCGCCGTCACCCCCCAGGGGGCGATGCGAGTGGCCCGGCAAAGCCGGTTCCACCGCATCCTGGGTGGAGGCACGTCGCGCCGGCGGAGCGCTCGCGCCTACAGCGCCCGCTGGATGATGATTTTCTGCACGTCGGACGTGCCTTCGTAGATCTGGCAGACGCGCACGTCGCGGTAGATGCGCTCAACGGGGAAGTCGCTCACATAGCCGTAGCCGCCGTGCACCTGGATCGCCTGCGAACAGACCTGTTCGGCCATTTCGCTGGCGAACAGCTTGGCCATGGCGGCTTCCTTCAGGCAGGGCTGGCCGGCGTCGCGCAGCGCGGCGGCGTGGTGCGTGAGCGCGCGGGCGGCTTCGATCTGCGTCGCCATCTCGGCGAGCTTGAAGCCCACCGCCTGGTGGTTGAAGATGGGCTGGCCGAAACTCTCACGTTCCTTGGCGTATTTCACGGCGCATTCAAACGCGCTGCGCGCCATGCCGATGCTTTGTGACGCGATGCCGATACGCCCGCCTTCTAGCGCGCTGAGGGCGATCCTGTAGCCCTCGCCCTCGTTGCCGATCAGGTTCTCGGCCGGGATGCGGCAGTTGTCGAAGTTGATCTGCGCCGTGTCGCTGCTGTGTTGACCCAGCTTGTCTTCCAGTCGCGCGACCACATAACCCGGCGCCGCCGTCGGCACGATGAAGGCGCTCATGCCCTTCTTGCCGGCGCCTTTGTCGGTCACCGCGATGACGATGGCCACCTGCCCGTTCTTGCCGCTGGTGATGAACTGCTTGACGCCGTTGATCACGTATTCATCGCCCTCTTTCACCGCGGTGGTGCGCAGTGCGGAAGCGTCCGAGCCCACGTGTGGCTCGGTCAGGCAGAAGGCGCCGAGCATCTGGCCGGCGGCCAGTGGGCGCAACCACTGCTCCTGCTGCTGGGCGTTGCCGTAGCGCATGAGGATGGCGTTGACCGGGCAGTTGGTCACGCTGATCACGGTGCTGGTGCCGCCATCACCCGCGGCGATCTCTTCGAGCACGATGGCCAGGGTCTGGTAGTCCAGCCCCGCGCCGCCCAGCGCCTCGGGCACGCAGATGCCGTAGGCGCCCAGCTCGGCCAGACCCTTGTGCACGTCCTTCGGAAAATGGTGTTCCTTGTCCCACTTCGCGGCGTTGGGCCAGAGCTGTTCCTGGGCAAAGGCGCGCACGGCGTCGCGGATCATCACCTGGTCTTCGGTCAGCAGCATGTTGTGTGTCTCGTTGATGTTTTGAAAGTCTTACCAGTGCTCGGCACGCCGGCCGTCGTGGTGGATCAGGCGGCCGTTGTCTTCGGGTGTCACGCTGGCGAGCACGGCGCGCAAACCGCGCACGCTGGCCTCGACCGTCAGCGGCGCAGCGCCGCCGCCCATGTCGGTCTGCACCCAGCCCGGGTCCAGCGCCACCAGCCGGGCCTTCGGGTAGTCGAATCGTGCGCTGCTCACCGCCATGTTCAGCGCCGCCTTGCTCACGCGGTAGAGCCAGCTGTTGCTGCCCGGCACGCTGCCGATCTGGCTCATGGCGCTGGACAGCGCACCGAACACGCCACCGGCTTCTTCCACCAGGGGCAACACCTGCGGGATCACCTGCATGGCGCCCATCACATTGGTGTGCATCACGCGGTCAAAGGTCGGTTGGGTGGGCGGCGAGGTGGCACTGGCGCGATCGATCACGCCCGCCACATAGAGCGCCACATCCAGCTTCTCGCCATCGAGTTGCCAGGACAGCGCACTCACACTGGTGGGCTGCCCCACATCCAGCCGCAGCGGCTCGGCACCGAGCGCGCGCAGGCGCTCCAGCCCGGCGTCGTCGCGCGCGGTGGCAATCACACGCTCACCCGCCTCGCGGTACTGGCGCACGAATTCGAGGCCGATGCCGCGCGACGCGCCGATGACCAGAACCGTTGCCATGCGCAGCGTCAGACCAGTTCTATGGCCATCGCCGTGGCTTCACCGCCGCCGATGCACAGCGTGGCCACGCCCTTCTTGCCGCCACGCGCCTGCAGCGCGTACAGCAGCGTCACCAGGATGCGCGCACCGCTGGCGCCAATGGGGTGGCCCAGCGCGCAGGCGCCGCCGTTCACGTTCACCTTTTCATGCGGGATCGACAGCTCGGTCATCAGCGCCATCGGCACCACGGCGAAGGCCTCGTTGATTTCCCACAGGTCCACGTCGCCCACCGCCCAGCCGGTCTTGGCCAGCAACTTCTGCGTGGCGCCCACGGGCGCGGTGGCGAACCAGTTCGGCTCCTGCGCATGGGTGGCGTGGCCGACGATGCGGGCCAACGGCTTCAGGCCTTGCTTGAGCGCGGTGGACTCGCGCATCAGCACCAGCGCGGCGGCGCCGTCGTTGATGGAGGAACTGCTGGCAGCGGTGATGGTGCCGTCTTTCTTGAACGCGGGCTTGAGCGAAGTGACCTTGTCGAGCTTGACCTTGCCCGGGCCTTCGTCCACCGACACCACGCGTTCGCCGCTGCGGTCTTTCACCGTCACGGGCGCGATCTCTTTGGCAAAGGCGCCGCTCTCGGTGGCGGCCTTGGCGCGCGTCACCGAGGCGATGGCGAAGGCGTCCTGCTGCTCGCGGGTGAAGCTGTATTTGGCGGCGCAGTCTTCGCCGAAGGTGCCCATGCTGCGGCCGGCTTCGTAGGCGTCTTCCAGTCCGTCGAGCATCATGTGGTCGTAAATCTTGTCGTGGCCCATGCGGTAGCCGCCGCGGCCCTTGAGCATCAGGTAGGGCGCGTTGGTCATGCTCTCCATGCCACCCGACACCATCACCGTGGCGCTGCCGGCGAGCAACATGTCGTGCGCGAGCATGGTGGCCTTCATGCCCGATCCGCACATCTTGGACAGCGTCACCGCGCCGGCCGACAGCGGCAGCCCGCCCTTGAGCGCGGCCTGGCGCGCGGGCGCCTGGCCCTGGCCGGCCATCAGGCAGTTGCCGAACAGCACCTCGTCGACCAGCGACTTGTCCACGCCACTGCGCTCGACCGCGGCCTGGATGGCCACGCCGCCGAGGTCGTGGGCGGACTGGGAAGCGAAGTCGCTCTGGAACGAACCCATGGGGGTGCGCGCGGCGCCGACGATGACGATGGGATCTGTTGGGTTCATGGAAATCTCCTGTGAAAGTTCAAGCTAAAAGTTCTTTGTCCGCCTGGACATGGAAGCGCCGGTCGCGCTCGTAGGGAAAAACGTCAAACACATGGCCCGCGGCTATGCGCTCTTTGTGAGCCTGCCAGAAGGCGGCGTCGAGCAGGTCCGCGTGGTGCTTCATGAACTCCTCGCGCACCATCGGGTTGCCGAGCAGGAAGGGGCCGAAGGTCTCGGGGAACACGTCGTGGCGACCCACCGGATACCAGACCTCGCCCGACATCTCGTCTTCTTCGTTGCGCGGCGCGGGAACACGGCGGAAGTTGCAGTCGGTGATGTACTCGATCTCGTCGTAGTCGTAGAACACGACCTTGCCGTGGCGCGTGATGCCGAAGTTCTTCCACAGCATGTCGCCCGGGAAGATGTTGGCCGCCACCAGGTCCTTGATGGCGTTGCCGTACTCGACCACGGCGCGGGTGAGCTGCTGGCGCGCGCGCTTGAGCGACAGGTCGTCCGCCCCCTCGCCCCGCAGTGCATCAAACGCCTCCTGCAGATAGATGTTGAGCGGGATCATGCGCCGCTCGATGTAGCAATGCTTGAGGATGACCTCGATGTCCCCGTCCCCGTTGCGGTCGCTGATCTCCAGCTGGCTCGGCGCGAATTTCTGGATCTCGGCGATCAGCTCGTCGGTGAACCGCTCGCGCGGGAAACCCACCTCGGAAAACTCCAGCGTGTCGGCCATGCGGCCCACGCGGTCGTGCTGCTTGACCAGCAGGTACTTGCCACGGATCTGCTCGCGCGTGGTGTCTTTCTGCGGCGGGTAGAAGTCCTTGATGACCTTGAACACAAACGGAAAGCTCGGCAGGTCGAACACCAGCATCACCATGCCCTTGATGCCGGGCGCGATGCGGAACTTGTCGGTGGAATGCCGCATGTGGAAGAGGAAGTCGCGGTAGAACAGCGTCTTGCCCTGCTTGGCCAGACCGAGCGCGTTGTAGAACTCGGCGCGCGGCTTGCGCGGCATCATGCTGCGCAGGAACTGCACATAGGCGCTGGGGATTTCCATGTCCACCATGAAGTAGGCGCGCGCAAAGCTGAAGAGGATCAGCAGGTCGTCTTCACCGAACAGCGCCGCGTCGATCACCAGCAATCCGTCTTCGTTGTGCAGGATGGGCAGCGCGAACGGCACTTCCTGGAAGCCGTTGATGATCTTGCCGACCACGTAGGCGCCCTTGTTGCGGAAGAACAGGCCCGAGAGCACCTGGAACTGGAAGTTGGCGCGCAGCTTCACGTGGTCGAAGTGCGGCTTCATGGCTTCGAGCACCAGATGGGCGTCGCGCGCGAGGTCTTCGAAGGGCACCCGCAAGTCGAAGTCCGCGATCATGCGCAGCACCTCGGCCTCCATGTTGTCTGCGGTCGGGTAATGGCAGCGGTAGGTGGGCAGGGCCCGCGGCTCCTCGTTTTCGATGTACTCGGTGGAGACCGCCGGGCGCACGAAGATGAAGTCGTTCTGGAAATAGGCCCGCTGCAGAATCTTGGTGCAGACCGAGTTGAAGAAGGTCTCGGCCAGCTCGGGCTGGTGGTGGTTCACCAGCAGGCCGATGTAATGCAGCTTGACCTGCTCCCACACGTCCATGGGTTGCTGCTCGGCCTTGAACTCCTTGTGCAGGCGCATCACGCATTCGTTGACGCGCAGGTCGTAGAACTCGATGCGCTCGCGCTGCGCGCGCTGCTGGCCGCGCCAGTCGCGCGTCTCGAAGCGGTGTTTGGCGCGCGCCGACTCGGTGCGGAACAGCCGGTAGTGGCGGTTGAAGCCGTCCATCATCGCCTTGGCGATGGCGTAGGCCACGGTGGAGTCGAGTCGCTGGGGAAACATGCAAGGCCTTGGGGCGGCTGTCTCAGCCTGCTCTAGGCAGCCGTGTTCCGCCGTTTGGCCGCCACACCCGCCAGGGCCGCCTGGTAGATCGATTCGAGCCCGCCCGGGCCGTCCACCGTCATCAGCATGTCGCGCAACAGGCCGTCGCTCAGGGCGTAGACCCAGGCGTGCAGCGTGAGCGACTGGCCACGCGCCCAGGCGTCCTGCACCACCGTGGTCTGAGCCACGTTCATCACCTGCTCGATGGCGTTGAGTTCGCACAGGACCTCGACCCGGAAGTCCTCGGGCGTGGCCGCGATGAGCGCGGCGTGGCGGTCGCGCACGTCCTTGATGTGGCGCAGCCAGTTGTCGGCCAAACCCACGCGGGTGTCGTTCAGCGCGGCCTTCACACCACCACAGCCGTAGTGGCCCACCACCATCAGGTGTTTCACCTGCAGCTGGTCCACCGCGAACTGGATCGTGGACAGGCAGTTCAGGTCGGTCGGCACCACCACGTTGGCCACGTTGCGGTGCACGAACACCTCGCCGGGCGCCAGACCGGTGATCTGGTTGGCCGGGACGCGGCTGTCGGAACAGCCGATCCACATGTACTGCGGGCTCTGCTGGGCCAGCAGGTCGGTGAAGAAGGTGGGCTTCTCGCGAACCATGGCCGCAGCCCATTCGCGGTTGTGGTCAAACAGGTCTTGCAGCGATGAGCTCATGAGGCAATCAGAAGTTGTTGAACAGCCCGGCCATTGTCGGGCAAGGCCGGTTCACCCCGATGTCCATCGGTGTTTCAGCAGGTCTCGGCAAACAGCTCGCGCCCGATCAGCATGCGGCGGATTTCGCTCGTGCCGGCGCCGATCTCGTACAGCTTGGCGTCGCGCCAGAGGCGGCCCAGCGGGTACTCGTTGATGTAGCCGTTGCCGCCGTAGATCTGCACGCCCTCGCCGGCCATCCAGGTCGCCTTCTCGGCGGTCCACAGGATGACCGAGGCGCAGTCCTTGCGCACCTGGCGCACGTGGTCGGTGCCCAGCAGGTCCAGGTTCTTGGCCACGGTGTAGGCGAAGCTGCGCGCGGCCTGCAGCACGGTGTACATGTCGGCCACCTTGCCCTGGATCAGCTGGAACTCGCCGATGCTCTGGCCGAACTGCTTGCGGTCGTGGATGTAGGGAATCACGTTGTCCATGACCGACTGCATGATGCCCAGCGGACCGCCGGTGAGCACGGCGCGCTCGTAGTCCAGGCCGCTCATCAGCACTTTGGCGCCCATGTTCAGGCCACCCAGGATGTTCTCCGCCGGCACCTCGACGTTCTGGAACACCAGTTCGCCCGTGTGGCTGCCGCGCATGCCCAGCTTGTCGAGCTTCTGCGCGATGCTGAATCCGGGCATGCCTTTTTCGATCAGGAAGGCGGTGACGCCGCGCGCGCCCATCTCGGGCTCGCTCTTGGCATAGACCACCAGGGTGTCGGCGTCGGGGCCGTTGGTGATCCACATCTTGTTGCCGTTGAGCAGGTAGTAGCCGCCCTTGTCTTCGGCCTTGAGCTTCATGCTGATCACGTCGGAGCCGGCACCGGGTTCGCTCATGGCCAGCGCGCCCACGTGTTCGCCGCTGATCAGCTTGGGCAGGTACTTCGCCTTCTGCTCGGGTGTGCCGTTGCGGCTGATCTGGTTCACGCACAGGTTGCTGTGCGCGCCATAGGAGAGACCCACCGAGGCGCTGGCGCGGCTGATCTCTTCCATGGCCACCATGTGCGCCAGGTAGCCCATGTTGGCGCCGCCGTACTGCTCGGACACGGTGATACCCAGCACGCCCAGCTCGCCCATCTTGCGCCAGCAGTCCATGGGGAACTGGTCGCTCTTGTCGATTTCGGCGGCGCGGGGCGCGATCTCGGCCTGCGCAAATTCGCGCACCGCGTCGCGCAGCGCGTCGATGTCTTCACCGAGCTGGAAGTTGAGGCCGGGCAGGTTGTTCATGGGGTGTCTCCTGAAAAGAAAAAAAGTGGGGTTCAGCCCTGGATGTTGTCGCGGCCGACGACGGCCATCAGCGTGCAGCCCATGGTGGCGATGAGTTTTTCGCGCCCGCCTTCGATGGCGTAGGCATGGCCCTCGCACACCGTGACGGTGCGCCCGGGCTTGATGACGGTGCCGACCATGCGGAAGGACTCGCCCTTGGCCGGGGCCAGCAGGTTGATCTTGAACTCGATGGTGAGCACCGCGGCCTCCACCGGCATCAGCGAAAACCCGGCGTAGCCGCAGGCCGAGTCGAGGGCGGTCGACACCATGCCGGCGTGCAGGAAACCGTGCTGCTGCGTCAGCGGCTCGGCCCACGGCAGGGTGATTTCCACCTGGCCGGGACGCACCGCGGCCAGCGTGGCGCCCAGGGTGCGCATGGCGGCCTGGCGCTCGAAGCTGGCGCGCACGCGGGCGGCGAAATCCGTGTCGCGGGGTTCGAAGGTCTGGAGGTTCAAGTTCGCACCTTGATTGACGTTTACGTAAACGTCAATTATGACCGAGACAAGCCTGCCGCCGCAAGTCGGGACGAACCCGCAAGGCCAGTTCAATAGCCAAACGGCCATTCATCCCAGGAGCCCACCATGCGCGTCACACCCACCAAAGCCAAGAACCGGTTCGGCAGCATTTGCGCCCAGACCAAGCGCGGGCCGGTGTTCGTGGAGAAGGCCGGCCAGATAGACAGCGTCATTCTCTCGGCCAAGCACGACAAGGTGGTGTGGGTCGAAAACCCTGTGCCAGGCGACAGCGGCTGACGTCTCCACACCTCAGACGGTACGCGACAGGAACACCAGCAGCAGTCCGATGGCCGCCGGCAACGCCTGCACAAACAGGATCTTCCGGCTGGCAGTGGCTGCGCCGTACAGGCCCGCCACCAGCACGCAACCGAGGAAAAAAACCGTCACGCCAAAGCCCTCGGCACCCAGCAGCAGTCCCCACAGCAGCCCCGCGGCCAGGAAGCCGTTGTACAGCCCCTGGTTGGCGGCGAGCACCTTGGTGGCCGCGGCCTTCTCCGGCGTGTTACCGAAGGCCTTCAGGCCGGCCGGCTTGTCCCACAGGAACATTTCCAGCACCAGAAAGTAGAGGTGCAGGAGCGCGACGAGAACAACGACGATGCTGGCGATGATGGCCATGGGAACTCCTGCAAAACGGGTGCTGTCCGTGCGGCAGCCATGCGAGCGCGCCGTTCAGACCTTGTCGGCCTTGATCGTCTTGTCCACCTTCGCCAGCAGCGCCCGCGCCTCTTTCTCGTGCACCTTCACCTCGTCGAGGTTGGCCACCAGGTCGGCCATCTGCTCTTCGAGCTGGCGCTTGTGTTCGGCCAGCACGGCGAGGAACTTGCGCAGCTGCGGCCCGGTGTCGCGCGGGCTGTCGTACATCTGGATGATGTCCTTGGCCTCGGTCAGCGAGAGCCCCAGACGCTTGGCGCGCAGCGTGAGCTTCAGGCGCGTGCGATCGCGCGCGCTGTAGACCCGGTTGCGCCCACCCGGGCCTTCGCGCTGCGGCTGCAGCAGGCCCATGTCTTCGTAGAAGCGGATCGCGCGCGTTGTCAGGTCGAA
Organism: Hydrogenophaga sp. L310; assembly: GCF_055703065.1. Classification (NCBI taxonomy): domain Bacteria; kingdom Pseudomonadati; phylum Pseudomonadota; class Betaproteobacteria; order Burkholderiales; family Comamonadaceae; genus Hydrogenophaga; species Hydrogenophaga sp. L310. Next base: position 13,593 of record NZ_JBVPZA010000003.1, on the reverse strand, counting down.
CTCGCGCGCCAGATCGCTGATGGTGTAGGTCGGGTTGCTCGCCATGGGCTAGGGCCTTGTCGGGTTGCGGACAGTGCATCGGAACCCCGCTCCGTAGAATGCCCGGCATCTCTTGACGTTTACGTTAACGTCACTCGTTGGCATCTTAACGGAATCCACCCGCGCATGAATCCCCCCTCCCGAGAGCAGCTCGAAGCCCGCCTGCACTACCCGCTGGGCGACACGCTGCCCGACACCGGCCACACGCTCACGGTGGCGCCGGGGGTGAAGTGGATCCGCATGGCGCTGCCGTTCGCGCTGGACCACATCAACCTCTGGCTGCTGCGCGATACGCTGGACGGCGTGGAGGGCTGGACGGTGGTGGACTGTTGCATCTCGCGCGATGAAGCGAAGGCGCAGTGGGAGCAGATTTTTGCCAACGAACTCGACGGCCTGCCCATCCTGCGCGTGATCGTAACCCACATGCACCCGGACCACATCGGGCTGGCTTATTGGTTGTGCGAGCGGTGGGCCTGCATGCTGTGGATCAGCGCCACCGACTACAACTCGGCGCGCATCGGCTCACAGAGCACCACCGGTTTTGGTGGCGCCAGTGCGGCCGACTTCTTTGCGTCCCACGGCATGACCGACCCCGACAGCCTGGCGCAAATCCGCGGCCGGGCGAGCTACTACCCCGGCATGGTGCCGGCCGTTCCGCCGCGCTACCACCGCCTGATGGACGGCCAGACCGTGACCATCGGCGAACGCGGCTGGCGCTGCATCAGCGGCTACGGCCACGCGCCCGAACACATCGCGCTGTACAACAACGAGTTGCAGGTGCTGATCAGCGGCGACATGGTGCTGCCGCGCATCAGCACCAACGTGAGCGTGTACGACATGGAGCCCGAGAGCGATGCGCTGACGCTGTTCCTGGACTCGCTCGACAAATACCTGCCGCTGCCCGAAGCCACGCTGGTGCTGCCCTCGCACGGCAAGCCCTTCACCGGGCTGCACGAACGCATCCGGCAGCTGAAGGACCACCACGCCGAACGCCTGGCCGAACTGCTCGACGCCTGCCTCGAGCGACCCATCAGCGGCGCAGACGCTATTCCCCTGCTGTTCCAGCGCGAGCTGGACCTGCACCAGACCACCTTCGCCATGGGCGAAGCGGTGGCGCATCTGCACCGGTTGTGGTTTGGCGGTCAGGTGCGGCGCGAGCGCGATGCCGAGGGCATCTACCGCTTCAAGGCCGTTTGAGACTCACTCGCCGAGCGGCACCGCAGCCCGCTTGAGCGCGCGCCGCCGCGCCATGTGGTCCGGCATCACGCTCGCCACCACGTCCCAGAACTGCGGGCTGTGGTCCATGTGGCGCAGGTGGCTGAGCTCGTGCACCACGACGTAGTCCACCATCTCCATCTTCAGGTGGATCAGCCGCCAGTTCAGCCGGATGGTGCCGTCGGCACTGGCGCTGCCCCAGCGCGTGCCGGCGCTGGAGAGGCGCAATTTTTCATAGCGCACACCCAGCAGCGGCGAAAAATGATCCAGCCGTTCGGCGAACACGCGCTTGGCCTGGCGCATCAGCCAGGCCTGCGCCGCGTCGCGGATCTGGGCCTCGGTGGCGTTGTGGGCCAGCCCCAGCCGGAGGGCACCCACGGCATCGGACGCGTCGATGGCGGCCGGCTCCAGCACAGCCCCGACCTGCGCGAACCCGTGCGCAGGATCGAGCACCAAGCGCACGCGCTGGCCCAGAAAGTCCAGCTCGGCACCGTTGGCCCAGACGGTTCGGGCCTGCGCCAGCTCCCCGGCGCGTTGACGGGCGTTCTGCAGCTTTTCCAGCACCCAGCCGGCCTTGTCGTGCAACAGCGCTTCGACCTCTCCGACTGGCGTCCAGCGCGGCGCACTCACGCTCAGGCCATCGGGCCCGACCGACAGGCCGATGGTGCGGCGTTTGCCGCGCTTGAATTCGTAAGCCACATCGCAGTTGCCCAGCTTGAGCAGCCGATTGGCGCGCGGGTGGTGCCAGGTGCCGGGCTGGAACACCTCATTCAACGGCTCGGCGGGCGGAGCCGCAGGCCGGGGCTTCGCCACCGGCGCAGGCGGCCTGGGCAACCCCACGGGCTCAGGCCCGGTCAGGAAATCGAGCGCCAGTTGCACGAAGCGCTGCATGGGCTCAGTCCCCTCCGGAGCGAGATGTCTGCACCGAGGATGCGGTGGAACCGGCTTTGCCGGGCCACTCGCATCGCCCCCTTGAGGGGGTGACGCGCTGAAAGCGCGGCGCAGGGGTGGTCATGTGTAAGCCGTGGGATCGAGGCGCCGCATCTCGGTCTCGATCCAGTCTTCCACCTCGCGCATCAGCTCGTCCGGCTGACGGCCCGCGCTGGGGATCGGCTTGCCGATCGAAAACTCCACCACACCGGGCTTCTTGATGAAGGCCTTGCGCGGCCAGCACTTGGCCGAGGTCACGGCGATCGGGATCACCGGCGCGCCGGTGCGGATCGCGAGGCGGGTGCCCCCGCTCTTGTACGTGCCCTTCTCGCCGCGGGGAATCCGCGTGCCCTCGGGAAACATGATGACCCAGGTGCCCTGGTCCAGCAACCGCTGCCCTTGCTGCACCACCTTGGCGAAGGCGCGCGCACCGTCGGCCCGATCGATGTGGATCATGTCCATGCGCGCCATGGCCCAGCCAAAAAATGGCACCTTCAGCAGCTCTTTCTTGAAGACAAAGGCCAGCGGATGCGGCATCAGCGCGGCCATGCTGAAGGTCTCCCAGAGCGACTGGTGCTTGACCAGCAGCACCGCGGGCGCCGTGCTGCCCACCGGCAGGTTCTCGAAGCCGATCACCTGGTTGCGGATGCCCAGGATCAACGTGCCGCCATCGACCGCCAGCTTGAGCCAGCGCGCGCACATCCAGTAGATGCGGTCGGGCTTCATGAACGGCGCGGCGACCACCACCGCCAGCGCCCACGGAATCACGGTCACGACCATGAACAAGAGATGCAGGACGGCACGCAGGAAGTTGATGACGATCATGGGGCGGTTCAGGAGGTGGCGGTGTCCTGCGCCAGCAGCCAGTCGGCAAATGCGGGCAGGTCTTCGTGCAGGCGGGTGCCCGAAGGCAGATGGGGAAGCAGCATCGCCAGCTCGGCGTCCGCTCCAGGCCCGGCACGACCGCGCAGGTGTTCGGACTTGCCGGTCAGCAGCAGATGGGTGGGACAGCCGGCCGCAGCGCCGGCCTGCACATGACGCAGGGCGTTGCCCGCCGCCGGCACATTGGCCAGTGTCATGCCGAAACGCACCCCGATCTGTTCAAACAGGCCAGGTTCGGGTTTGCGGCAGTGGCAACCATCCTCAGGGGCGTGCGGACAAAAAAACACCGCCTCCACGCGAGCCCCGGCGGCCGCGAGCTGGCGGTGCATCTTGGCGTGAATCGCGTTCAGCGAAGCCATGTCGAACAAGCCACGGCCGATGCCGCTCTGGTTGGTCGCCAGCACCACGCGCCAGCCGCCCTGGTTGATCCGTGCCACGGCTTCGAGCGCACCGGGCAGTGCTTCCCATTCGTCCGGAGAAGCGACGTAGTCGTCGCGGCTGCGGTTGATCGTGCCGTCGCGGTCGAGGATCAGCAGTTTCATGCGGTGCTCCACAGAAGTGAGGGCCGCTGCGCCGGGCCGCCCCAGCCAAGGCCGCGCGCCCTCGGGGGACAGCGACCCGCGCAGCGGCGGAGCGCAGGGGCTGTCATGTTGCCAGACGGGAGAGGTCGGCCACGCGGTTCATCGCTTCGTGCAGCTGCTTGAGCAGGCCCAGGCGGTTGGCCCTGAGCGCCGGGTCTTCGGCGTTCACCATCACGCCGTCGAAGAAGGCATCGACCGGCGCGCGCAGCGCGGCCAGCGTCATCAGCGAAGCGGTGTAGTCGCCGTTGGCGAACTCGGCGTCGGCCGCTGGCACGGTCTTCTGCATCGCGGCAAACAGGTCCTTTTCGGCCGCTTCGACCAGCCGGCTCTCCTGCACCGCGACGCCCTCGCCTTCGGACTTCTTGAGGATGTTGCCGATGCGTTTGTTGGCGGCCGCCAGCGCCGCTGCGGCGGGCAGCGCCGCGAAGGCGCGCACGGCCTGCAGGCGCTGGCTCACGTCGGCCAGGCGCTGCGGGCGCAGGGCCAGCACGGCATCGACTTCCTGGGCGCTGGCGCCCTGCTCGCGCAGGCTTCCGGCGAGGCGGTCGTAGATGAAGTCGGCGAGCGCGGCAGTAGCGTCGGTGATCCTGTCGCCGAAAGCGGGTGCGGCACCGGCCAGCAGCCCCTGCAAATCCAGCGGCAGATCTTTCTCCACCAGCATGCGGATCACGCCCAGCGCGTGCCGGCGCAGCGCAAACGGATCCTTGTCGCCGGTTGGCAGGTTGCCGATGCCGAACATGCCGACCAGCGTCTCCAGCTTGTCGGCCAGCGCGACCACCACGCCAGTCATCGTGCGCGGCAGTTCGTCGCCCGCGAAGCGCGGTTTGTAGTGGTCTTCGATCGCGAAGGCGATGTCTTCGGAGAGACCGTCGTGGCGCGCGTAGTAGCCGCCCATGATGCCCTGCAGCTCGGGGAACTCGCCCACCATGTCGGTCACGAGGTCGGTCTTGGCCAGTCGCGCGGACAGCAGCGAACGCGCCGCCAGCTCAGGGCCGCCCAGCTGCAGGCCAATGGTCTCGGCAATGGCGCAGACACGTTCCATGCGCTCGCCCTGTGTGCCCAGCTTGTTGTGGTAGACCACTTTGGACAGGGCCGGCACGCGGCTTTCCAGCGTCTTCTTGCGGTCCTGGTCAAAGAAAAACTTGGCGTCGGCCAGGCGCGGGCGCACCACGCGCTCGTTGCCGCCGATCACGGCGCTGGCATCCATCGGGCTGATGTTGCTGACGACGAGGAACTGGTTGGTCAGCTTGCCGTGGGTATCGACCAGCGGGAAATACTTCTGGTTGGCCTTCATCGTGAGGATCAGGCATTCCTGCGGCACTTCGAGGAACTGCTCTTCGAAGCCGCAGGTGAGCACGTTGGGCCGTTCGACCAGGGCGGTCACTTCGTCCAGCAGGGCCTCGTCCATCAGCACCTCGTAGCCCGGGCCCAGGCGCTCGGCGGCCTGCGCGAGCTGCTGCACGATGGCGAAGCGGCGGTCGTTGAAACTGGCGATCACCGAGCCGTCGGTCAGCAGGGTCTGCGCGTAGCTGTCGGCGTCGGCCAGCAGCACAGGCGACTTGGCCGCTTCAAAGCGGTGGCCCTGGGTGCCGTTGCCGGCCCGGAGCCCCAGCGCCTTCACCGGTACCACGCTGCTGCCGTGCAGCGCCACCAGGCCGTGCGCCGGGCGCACGAAGTGCACGCTGCTCCAGCCGGGCAGCTCGCAATCGGTTTCGAGCTGGTAGCTCATCACCTTGGGGATCGGCAGCTTGGTTATCGCTTCGTCCAGCGCCTTCTGCAAGCCCACGGCCAGGTCCACACCGGGCACCACGCTGTCGTAGAACAGCGCTTCGGCCTTGCCGTCGGGCGCGCGCTTCAGGCCAGCCACGGCCGAGGCATCGGCCCCGAGCGCCCCCAGGCGCTTGAGCAGCGCGGGCGTGGGCAGGCCGCTGGCGTCCAGGCCCACGCTCACCGGCATGAGCTTTTGCGACACGGCCTTGTCGGCTGCGCGCTCGGTCACGGCGGTCACGTGCGCGGCCAGTCGGCGCGGTGAGGCGAAGGGCGCCACGGCGGAGCCGGCCGCCGTCAGGCCCTGGGCCTTGAGTTGTTCAAACAGCACGCCGGCGAAGGCATCACCCAGCTTCTTGAGCGCCTTGGGTGGCAGCTCTTCCACAAACAGTTCGACGAGGAGGTTCTTGGTTGTCATTCTTGTGCTCTCCCGCTCAGGCGGCTTTCTTCGTCATCTGTTCCACCCACTCGCGCGGCGCCATGGGGAAGCCCAGGCGCTCGCGGCTTTCGTAGTAGCTTTGGGCCACGCCGCGCGCCAGGTTGCGGATGCGGCCGATGTAGGCAGCGCGTTCGGTCACGCTGATGGCGCCGCGCGCGTCCAGCAGGTTGAAGCTGTGGGCGCACTTCAGGACCTGCTCGTAGGCGGGCAGCGCGAGCTGCTGCTCCATCAGGTGTTTGGCCTGCTTTTCGTGGGCGCTGAAGGCGGTGAACAGGAAGTCGGCGTCCGAGTGTTCGAAGTTGTAGGCCGACTGTTCCTTTTCGTTCTGCAGGTAGACGTCGCCATAGCTCAGACTGGAGCCATCGGCACGGTTCGTCCACACCAGGTCGTAGACGTTGTCCACGCCCTGCAGGTACATGGCCAGGCGCTCCAGGCCATAGGTGATCTCGCCGGTGATGGGTTTGCAGTCGATGCCGCCCACCTGCTGGAAGTAGGTGAACTGCGTGACTTCCATGCCGTTGAGCCAGACCTCCCAGCCCAGGCCCCAGGCGCCGAGCGTGGGGTTTTCCCAGTCGTCTTCGACGAAACGGATGTCGTTCTTCTTCAGGTCGAAGCCCAGCGCTTCGAGCGAGCCCAGGTAGAGCTCCAGGATGTTGCTGGGTGCAGGCTTCAACACCACCTGGTACTGGTAGTAGTGCTGCAGGCGGTTGGGGTTCTCGCCGTAGCGGCCGTCTTTCGGGCGGCGGCTGGGCTGCACGTAGGCGGCCTTCCAGGGCTCGGGGCCGAGCGCTCGCAGGAAGGTGGCGGTGTGGCTGGTGCCGGCGCCGACCTCCATGTCGTAGGGCTGCAGCAGCGCGCAGCCCTGGGCGTCCCAATAGGACTGCAGTTTCAGAATGATTTGCTGGAAGGTCAACATGCGGGAGGGGGCCGGTGCGAAGTCCGGGCCGGAAGTGTTCTGGGTGCGAGGGGCAGCCGCCCTGGCGGGCGCACTGCGCAGAAGCTGGATTTTACGGGGCGCCAGCCTTTGACCGTGGGGGCGTTCAGGCGCCGCGCGCGCGGCGGCGCCGGGGTCGGCGGCTGGCCAGCAGCACGACCACGGTCAGGCACGCCACCCAGACTGGCCAAAGACCCCAGCGTCCGGCCCAGCGGGCGAAGGGCGTGCTGCCGCTGCGCCCTTCGACCACGGCCTCCAGCCGGCCCCGGGTCAGGCGCGGCAACTGGTGTGTGACTTCGCCGCGGTGGTTGATGACCGCGGTGGCGCCGGTGTTGGTGGCGCGAAGCATGGGCCGGCCCAGCTCCAGGGCGCGCAGGCGCGAGATCTGCAGATGCTGGTCGATCGCCACCGAGTCGTCAAACCAGGCAAGGTTGCTCAGGTTGACCAGCACGGTGGGTGCCGTCACGGGGTCCTGGAACGAGGCGGCCAGCTCTTCGCCGAACAGGTCTTCGTAGCAGATGTTGGGCGCGATGCGCTGTCCGGCCCAGGACCAGGCGGGCTGCGCCAGTGCGCCACGGTTGAAGTCGCCCAGCGGAATGCGCATCAGGTCGGTGAACCAGCGAAACAGGGGCGGAATGAATTCGCCGAAGGGCACCAGGTGGTGTTTGTCGTAACGGAAAAACCCGCCGGGCTGCGGCGCCGCGGCGGTGCGCGGCTCGATGCCCCAGGCCGAGTTGGTGTAACCCTGCTCGTAGCTGCCCAGCGGCAGGCCCAGCAACGCGCCCAGCGAGGCATCCGGTTGCGACAGCCCTCGCAGGAGCGGTTGCCAGAACGCGTCACCCAGTTGATCGGGCAACATCGGCAACGCGGTCTCGGGCGCCACCACGAGCTGCGGCCCGCGCAGCGTATCGACGCGCGCCGCCTCGGCCGCCTTGGCGATCTGTTCCGGGTACCAGCGCAAGGCCTCAGCAACACCGGTGCCGGGTTCGAATTTCTGGTCCTGGGCGATGTTGCCCTGCAGAAGCCAGACCCGGAGTTGGCCATGTGCGGTGGTGTCGCGCTGGCCCTGGTCGCGCCACGCACCGCCCCACAGCACGCTGGCCAACAGCGCGACCAGCAAAACCACTCCGGACAGCCCTTGAGCAACAGCCATTGAGCGGCCTCGCTGGTGGTACCAGCGCAGGGGATCGGGGGCGCCGGGCCGGCGCGCGGTCGGGAACAAGCCTTGACGCATCCACCCCCCCAGCGCCGAAAGCGCCGCCGCGAGCGCAAAGGCCAGCAGCGCGGCGATCGCGCCCATGCCGTACACCCCCACCCAGGGAGCCCAGGCCGCCATCAGATCAACCTGGGCGTAACCGCCTGCACCCCAGGGGAACCCGGTCAGCCAGCGACCTCGCGCGAGCTCGGCCAGGGTCCAGAGCGCCGCGAACATCACGGCCTGCTGGATGCGCGAACGCGGTGCCAGTGCGCACATCAGGCCCGCCGCCAGCGCGTAATACAGGGCCAGCAGACCCGCCAGCGCCAGCACGGCCAGCGCCGCCAACCAGGCTGGCAGGCCGCCGTAGGTGTGCATGGAAACAAACAGCCACCAGAAGGTCGAGGCCAGCCAGGCCGTGGCGAACACCCAGGTGCGCCAGACGCCCTGGCGCAACTGCTGCACATGCCGCAAGGCCAAGACCAGCAGGGACAGCGATCCGATCTGCAGCCAGCCATTGGGCTCGCCTGGCGCCAGGCCCGGCGGGCTCCAGCCACGCACGGGCCAGGCCAGTGCAGCCGCCTGCAGCCAGCCGGCCAGCAGACAGACCACCAGCCAGAACAGGCCCCTGCCACGGGCAGGACGTCCCGGCGGCTGGCCACTGAGGGGGGAAAGGCTCGACGGCGTGTGCAGGTTACCGAACAGGCTGCGCATGGCGGTTCGCTGGCGTGTGGGCGCGATCGCGGCTCGGGCTCAATCGACCAGAGGCGTCGGCAACACCTTGAACCATTTGACTGCGCCGCCTTTGGTGTGCAGCACCACAAAGCGCAGGCCATCGAGCTCATGCACCTCGCCGCGCTTGGGCACGTGGCCCATGGTGTGCGCGATCAGGCCCCCGATGGTGTCGAAATCGTCCACCGCGAGCTTGAGACCGAAGGACTCATTGATGCGCTCGATGGAGGTGTCACCGCTGACGCGCCAGGTGCTGTCAGCCAGGGCGAAGATGTCGCCATCGTCTTCGACCACGTCGAACTCGTCCTCGATCTCGCCAACAATCTCTTCCAGCACGTCTTCAATGGTGATGAGGCCGGCCAAACGGCCAAACTCGTCGATCACGATCGCCAGGTGGTTGCGGTTGCCGCGGAATTCGCGCAGCAGGTCGTTCAGCCCCTTGCTCTCGGGCACGAAGGTGGCCGGGCGCAACAGGGCGCGGATGTTGAGTTCGGGCGCGCGCTGCAGCTTGAGCAGGTCTTTGGCGAGCAGGATGCCGATGATGTTTTCGGTCTCGCCCTCGTAGACCGGGAAGCGCGAGTGCGCGGTGTCGATGACCAGGTGGAGCAGTTCATCGTAGGGCGCATTGATGTCGAGCACATCCATGCGCGGGGCCGCCACCATCACATCGCCGGCCGTCATGTCGGCCATGCGGATCACGCCTTCGAGCATGATGCGCGATTCGGCGTTGATGATGTCGTTGTCCTCGGCCTCGGCCAGGGTTTCGATCAGTTCGTCCTTGGAATCCGGGCCCGGATGGATGAACTCCGCGAGCTTTTGCAGGAAACCACGTTTGTCTTCATGCCGCAGGCTGCGCTGCGGCCCGGGACTGGGAGGGATGTCGGCCACTGAAGGAATGGGATGGTTGAGGGAGTATCGAAGGATACCGCAAGCCCATGACGGCAACCAGAGACACACCGCCACGGCGCCCGGAGCGCCCGCGTGGGAAGCCGGATCAGGCTTGCCCGGTCAACCGCGCACGCGTTCGCGCGATTCGCGCACGCCCTGGCGGATTTCCATCAGCAGGGCCAGCCCGTCCCAGAACTGCCGGGCCTGGACCTTGAGGTGGTAGTTGGTCAGGGCCATCTGCTCGTTGACCATCTCAGTCACGCGCGAATCAAAATCGGCCGGCGGCAGGTGCAGATGGGCTTCGCTTTCGGAACCGTCGCGCACGATCGCCGCACCGGCTTTGCGGGCGATGCGCAGCATGGCGGTGTTTTCAGACAGCGCATGGATGAACAGCTGGCTTACGCCCTCGTTGCGAGAGTGCATGACGGCCCTCTCGAACAGGCGGCTGCCGTAACCGCGACCCCGGGCCAGACGGGAAACAGAGACACCAAACTCGGCGCAACTGGTGCACTGCGGATCCACCGAATACGCCAGGTGCGCCATGGCAATGAGTTCGAGCTTGCGGTTGAAAATGCCGAACAGCTCGTCGCGCGCAAAGTTCAGGCTGGCCACATAGCGCTGGATCTGCTCGTCGTTGGCCGCATAACCAAAGCGCAGGTAACGGTCGTGTGGTTCCAGCGCCAGCAGGTGGGCGCTGATGCGCTCCAGATGCCCCGGCCCCATGGACCGGATAGGCACAGCCATGGAGGTGGACGAACCCGTGTTGCGCAACTCACCCGGCGCCACGTCGTCGAGCAGACGTGACGGCGCTGCGCTGCGCTGCGCAGAAGACTTGAACCAGGAGAGGGGATCGATCATGGTTTGAATATAAGGGTTATCCCTATATCGACAAGGGCGTGCGCCTCTAAACCGGGAAAAACCCGATGGGCGGGCGGCTTTTTGACCGTCTGTCACCTCATTTTGTTGCGATGCAACAAAATGCCTCAGAAGAGGGCGCTTTACACGGGCAAAGCGGTGGTGCTTTTCACCCGGTCCATCACGAAACTGGTCTTGCAATCCTGCACGCTGGGGTGCTTGAGCAGGGTGTCCATCATGAAGCGCGAGTAAGCCGCCATGTCGGCCACCACCAGCCGCAGCTGGAAGTCCATCTCACCCGTGAGCGCGGCGCACTCCACCACCTCGGGCCAGCCCATCACACTGGCGCGGAACTGGTCCATGGGATTGCGTTTGGCGCTCTCCGCGTGTTTCTCCAGCCGCACGTTGACATAGGCCGTCAGGCCCAGACCCACGGCCTCGGGCCTGACCAGCGCAACATAGCGGTCGATCACGCCCACCTCTTCCAGCCGCTTCACCCGCCGCAGCACGGCACTGGGCGACAGACCCACCACCTCCGCGATCTGGTCGTAGGTTGCCCGGCCATCGGCCTGCAGGCTGCGCAGTATGTGGCGATCGAGCTTGTCCAGTGCTTGCATGCTTTTGATTCTGCAGGAATCCTGCAAAAAGGACAAACGGAGCGCCCCAAAACGCTGGAATCGTGACACGCTGCGCCGATACAGTGGCGCTTTGCTTTCGCCACACCACAAGGAGACCACCATGAACGCCAGCCTGCCCACCGCCGTCACGTCTGCCGCAGCCACCTGGGAGAACCCCATGGGCACTGACGGTTTCGAATTCATCGAATACGCCGCGCCCGATCCCGCCGCCATGGGCGCGCTGTTCGAGCGCATGGGCTTCAAGCCGATCGCCAAACACCGCCACAAGGCCGTGACGCTGTACCGCCAGGGCGAGATCAACTTCATCATCAACGCCGAACCCGACAGCTTCGCCCAGCGCTTCGCCCGCCTCCACGGCCCCAGCGTGTGCGCCATCGCCTTCCGCGTGCGCGATGCGAAAGTGGCCTACGAGCGGGCCCTTTCGCTCGGTGCCTGGGGCTACGCCAACACGGCGGCACCGGGCGAGCTCAACATCCCGGCCATCAAGGGCATCGGCGACTCCATCATCTATTTCATCGACCGCTGGCGCGGCAAGAACGGCGCGCAGCCGGGCGACATCGGCAACATCGGCTTCTTCGATGTGGACTTCGAGCCGCTGCCCGGTGCGGAGCTGAACCCGGTGGGCCACGGCCTGACCTACATCGACCACCTCACACACAACGTGCACCGCGGCCGCATGGACGAATGGGCCGGGTTCTATGAGCGGCTGTTCAACTTCCGTGAAGTGCGTTACTTCGACATCGAGGGTCAGGCCACGGGTGTGAAGAGCAAGGCCATGACCAGCCCCTGCGGCAAGATCCGCATTCCGATCAATGAAGAAGGCAACGAGAAGGCCGGCCAGATCCAGGAGTACCTGGACCGCTACCACGGCGAGGGCATCCAGCACATCGCCATGGGCTCGACCCACCTCTACGACACGGTCGATGCGCTCGAACTCGCCGGGGTGAAGCTGCTCAACACCAGCGACACCTACTACGAACTGCTCGACAAACGCATTCCCGGCCACGGCGAAAACGTCGCCGAACTCCAGCAGCGCAACATCCTCGTGGACGGCAAGCCCGGCGAACTGCTGCTGCAGATCTTCAGCGAGAACCAGCTCGGCCCGATCTTTTTCGAGTTCATCCAGCGCAAAGGCAACGAGGGCTTTGGCGAGGGCAACTTCAAGGCGCTGTTCGAGACCATGGAGCTCGACCAGATGCGCCGTGGGGTGTTGGCGACGGGAACCAGGGCTGAATAATCGCCGGCCAGGCGCGGAGGTCCATCGCCTGCCCGAAGAAGCACTGGCTCTTCGCGCCAGCGCTCAGGCTGCTGATGGTCGGATCAACAAGGCCAGCGTCTCGCGCATCACCTGGGGGTGAAACGCCATGGCCACGTGCGACACGCCAGGCACATGGCGGTTGTCGGCGCCCGGCAGCATCGCCGTGGCGGCGGGGAACACGATGTTGTCTGCGTTGGAATACCAGCAGACAAAGCGGTCGTAGCGGTTGTTCGGCGCTGTCACAGCCTCACGCGCCTGGAGTGAGCGCAACCAGTCCCCGCCGATCCGCATCTGGCGGCCGTTGTTCACGCGGCTGAACTGGGCCAGCCAAGTGCCGTGGTGCGGCGAGCCGATGGTCACGATCCGGCTCACCCGCTGGTCCGCACCGGGCACCGCGTCCAGCCAGGCGCGCGCCGCCAGGCCGCCCATGCTGTGACACACCAGCATCGGCGGCTGTCCGGTGAGCGCGTGCGCACGCCGCACGGCGTCGTCGATCGATGACCCATACGCGTCTATCGAACCGAACACCGGTTCCAGATTCACCGAGGTGTAGGGCACGCCGCGCTGCCGCAGCTCGTGCATCCAGGGCAGCCAGAAGCCGCGGTTGCACACAAAGCCGTGCACGAACACCAACGCTGTGCAACCCGGTGCCGGCGGCACGTCTTCATCCGGCAGACAGCGCCAGCGAAACGGCTGCCGCCAGGAAAACACCCGGGGGGCCACCCGCACCTCCTGCCACCAGGCGCACAACAGGGTTCCCGCATGGGCACGGGGTGTCGGGTCGCTCCGGTTCACCACGCCGACCACCACAAACTCCAGCGCCAGCACCAAGGCATAACCCCCCAACATGGCCAGCACCCCCAGCAACGCAGCGGGGCGGGACCAGCTCCACGCCCACAGACTCCAGCCCGCGGCCAGTGCCAACGACCCGAGCATGAGTCCTTGCTGCAGGCGTGCGAGTCCGGAAACGCGGTGGACCGCGGCCCGCCCGTTGGGATCAGCAACTTGTCTATCGAACATCGTTGAACTATCGCACGCCATCGCCGGATGTTGCCTGCACGGTGATAGAGCGCACGCCCTAGGAGCTTGCGCGGCAGAAGCGCACTGAGGTCGCGAAGGCTTGGTAAATTGTGGGCATGGCCGCAAGTTACCTCCCCTACGAACCCCAACAGCAGCGACTGCTGCCCGACGCACTGCAAGACTGGCTGCCCGAAGGGCACCTGGCGTACTTCATCAGTGA